>CAZOLZ010000016.1:0-37849 GCA_964580965.1 uncultured Flavobacteriales bacterium
CTCCACTATGAAATTATACCAAACAGATAACTTTAATTATTTGACATACAAACGATATCAATCGGATAGTTTGTTAGAAATTAATGACTTAGCGAATATCAATATAGTGGAAATAAACGAAATTTCGTATATTAACTCGTTATGGGCAAGTTTGAGAAACATTAACCTAAAAATAATGAAAAATTATTTACTAATATTATTTGCTTTCTTTTGTATTGCAACTTATGGTCAATCAAAAATGGAACTTCAGAATTTTATTGTATCAGACTTGAAAAGCTCTTCTGGAACATGGAAGTCAAAGCCAAATAGTGTGATTTTTCAAATTGAAAAAAATTACACTTTTACTTTTAATAATTGTGATTTAATAATAACTTCTGAATATTCAAGTGATGGAGTAAAATGGAATAAAATGAAGTATATAATTCCAATTACTGATATTAATATTGTTCGTGTTGTTAAGGATAACTTTTATTCTGATAGGTTAATGATTGAGACATCCTCTCATTCAATATCCAGATATTGTGATGGTAAACTTTTAGATTTTGATGACTCTTTGGTAATTGGATTAGGAACATATGCAATAGATATAGGGTCAAAATACAAATCTATTTTCACACGATTATCGAAATATTGCAATTAAAACATATTAGTTAACTTAAATATTGAATACTATGAACAAGACATTAACTATTCTAATCTTTTTTATGTTAATTGCATCTATTAAGTCAGTAGCACAGACAAAGCATTATGCAAGCAGCAGTCATACCATTACCAAAGCAAATGGAAACTATTGTAACGTAAAAAAAACTAAAAACATTTTCATTAAAATACATATCCTTAATTATTTCTCTAAACCAAATGACAAAGGCACTATAACGATGCAAAATGTATCATTTAATTCAAAAGACTATAGTAATAGAACTTATTTTGAAACTTTTAGAATCTATAGTATTGATTTGAAAGATGATGGTATTTATAGATATTGGACTATTGATATTGCACAAGATGGACAAACAGTTTTATTTAAGGTTGACCTAAATAGTGCTACCGCAAAAGTAACAATGATGAGATATGCCCCAGGTAAAAGCAATGATGTATTAAAAACAATAGTGTATGAACTTGATTAAAATTATTAAATGGATTCCATTCGAAAAATAAAATCATTTATTGATTGTAAAATGTTAGTAGGTAGTGTAAGGGAAAGACGGATTTTATATTCAAATATTTCAGAACATTTTCGAGGACAAGGGAGGTCGGAATATGAATTAATTCCTACTATTTCAAGAGGTGTTGTTAATGCGAAAGATATTAAAGAAAAAGAAGATTGTCTACTATATTTTTTGAAAAGTGAATTGAAAAGACTTAAAATGGAGAATTTACTGCGTATTGACCCATTATTAAATGATAAACAAAATATTTGGAATATTCTATTTCAAGCACAACATTTAGGGATTTCAACAAGATTACTTGATTGGACAATGGACTGGAAGGTTGCTTTATGGTTTGCAGTTGAAAATCAAAAAAATGATGATGTTGATGGGCAATTTTGGGTATTTACAGCACCAGATAAAATCCATTCAACGGATACAAGAGATAGTTTTTATAAAAAAGATTTATACAATCTTGATAAAACTTATTTAATTAATGCACCTATCTATTGGTCTGATGAATTAATTAATCAGGTCGGAGAAGTTAAAAGAGTAAGACAATATGGTAAGTTTACTATATCACCTTACGAATCATCATTTACTCCATTAGAAAAACAACCAGAAATGATTCCTTATTTAGAAAAATATTGTATTCCTGCCAAAGCTAAAAAGCAAATAAGACTTGAACTTGAAGCAAAAGGAATTCACAGAGAATGGCTATATTGTAGAGATGCTAATAAAAATATTTTGGAAAAACTTGAGAAAATGAAAACAACCAGCCCATAACACGCGTTATAGTGCATACCCTGCGGGATACGCACCATACCGCAAGCCGTTGTAAATATTATTGCTTCAGAGATAAATTATTCAATAAACAAACCATCCCCCAAAATACCGTTTCATTTTCTTATCTTTACATTCCTATTTTTTGAAAGGAACATAAAGAATGAAAGTCTGTATTGCCGAAAAACCAAGTGTAGCTAAAGACATTGCTGAAGTATTAGGAGCGAAGCAACGTCACGATGGCTATTATGAGGGAAATGGTTATAGGGTAACTTGGACATTCGGACACTTATGTACACTCAAAGAACCTCACGACTACAATGAACGTTGGAAGTATTGGCGCTTGGAAGATTTACCGATTATTCCACCCAGCTTTGGAATTAAAATCATTAACAACAGCGGGGTTCAAAAACAGTTTAGTTTAGTTGAAAAGTTGGTTCAAAATTGCGATGAGGTAATCAACTGTGGGGATGCCGGTCAAGAAGGAGAGTTGATTCAACGATGGGTATTGTTGAAAGCAAAATGCAAGGCACCAATCAGACGTTTATGGATTTCATCGTTGACCGAAGAAGCCATTCGAGAAGGGTTTGAAAAGTTGAAAGATGCTTCGCAGTACGATAAACTATATGCTGCGGGGAGCGCAAGAGCAATAGGGGACTGGATGTTAGGAATTAACGCGACCCGTTTGTTTACCGTTAAATTTGGAAAAGGAAAATCGACTTATTCCATTGGTCGTGTTCAAACACCTACCTTGGCAATGATTGTGCAACGTCAGAAAGAAATAGATGCCTTTCGTTCGGAAGAATATTGGGAATTAAAAACGATTTACAGGGAAACTGAGTTTTTGTGTCAAATCGATCGTTTGAAATCTGAAGATAAAGCACATAAAGGTTTAGCATATTTGAAACAACATTTGTTTGAAGTAACATCTTTCGAACAAAAAGAAGGGAAGGAAGGTAAACCACGTTTGTTTGATTTGACCGCTTTGCAGGTAGAGGCCAATAAAAAATTTGGTTATACCGCTGATGATACCTTGAAGTTAATTCAAAATTTATATGAAAAGAAACTAACGACCTATCCTCGTGTAGATACAACATACTTACCTAACGACATTTATCCCAAAGTTCCTGGAATTTTAAGAGGGTTAAAATATTACAGTCGTTTGACTGAACCGCTTTTGAGTAAGCCGATACCAAAGTCTAAAAGTGTTTTCGATGACAAAAAGGTGACGGATCACCATGCGATTATACCAACAGGAATTGTTCCTTCTGGAATTACACCAGCTGAACAAAACGTTTACGATTTAGTTTGCCGAAGGTTCATCGCTGTTTTTTATCCAGAGTGTTTGGTTTCAAACACAACGGTTTTGGGTAAAGTGGATAAATTGGAATTCAAGGCAACCGGAAAACAAATCATAGAACCAGGTTGGAGAGTTGTTTACGCGGATGAATCTGAAAAGAAAAACGACAAGAAAGAGGGAGAAAAGATAATGCCTCATTTTAAAGAAGGAGAATCTGGCCCACATGAACCAATGATTCATCAAGGCAAAACATCACCACCAAAAGCATTTACAGAAGCTACTTTGCTACGAGCAATGGAAACAGCAGGTAAGAATGTGGATGATGAAGAATTACGTGAATTGATGAAAGATCAAGGAATTGGTCGACCATCAACACGTGCGAACATCATTGAAACTTTATTTAAACGTCAGTACATTGATCGTAAACGTAAAAATATTCTAGCAACCCCAACAGGAATAGCATTGATTGACACGATTCAAAATGAATTATTGAAAAGTGCAGAATTGACGGGAGATTGGGAACGTAAATTACGTTGGATCGAAAAAGGAGATTATGAGCCAGATGTTTTCAAACAAGAGTTGATACAAATGGTAAAAGAGTTGACGGATCAAGTGATTTTTAATACTGATTACCGTGCAATTCAAATGGCCGAAATGCGACAAGAGCAAGCGCAAACAAAAGAAAAAACGAAAAAGAAACGAGCGCCTAAGGCAAAAGTAAATTTAGAAGAGTTGGATTGTCCAAAATGTAAATCGGCTAAATTAATGAAAGGAAAAGCAGCAGTAGGTTGTTCGAATTTCAAAGCTTGTGGCTTTAAAATCCCTTTTGAATTAATGGGCAAAAAACTTACAGATAATCAATTAGGAGATTTAATCAAAAAAGGAAAAACGGCAAATATCAAAGGTTTAAAAAACGCAAACGACGAAGAACTTTCTGGAAAGTTTCTGTTGAGTAATGATTTTAATGTAGAGTTTCAGGGGTAATACACTCATTTATAATTTCTTCTTAAAAACAAACTAAAATAATTATCTTTGCCCTTTCAATAATTGTTATGTCTGATACCCGTTATAATTTAAGAGGCGTTTCTGCCGGAAAAGAAGATGTTCACAACGCGATTAAAAATGTGGACAAAGGTTTATTCCCACAAGCATTTTGTAAAATAGTCCCTGATACTTTAACAGGCGACGAAGATCACTGTGTAGTAATGCACGCGGATGGTGCTGGAACAAAGTCTTCTTTGGCTTATATGTATTGGAAAAAAACAGGTGACTTATCTGTTTGGAAAGGTATTGCACAAGATGCATTAATCATGAATATTGATGATTTACTGTGTGTTGGAGCAACAGATAATATCTTACTATCTTCTACGATCGGAAGAAATAAAAACTTAGTGCCCGGTGAAGTGATTTCAGAAATCATTAACGGAACGGAAGAATTATTAACAGATTTAAGAAATCAAGGTATTGGAATTCAATCAACTGGAGGTGAAACAGCTGATGTTGGTGATTTAGTTCGTACGATTATTGTTGATTCAACGGTAGTTTGTAGAATGAAACGTTCGAAAGTGATTTCTAATCACAACATTCAAGAAGGCGATGTTATCGTAGGCCTGTCTTCTTTTGGTCAAGCAACATACGAAACAGAATACAACGGTGGTATGGGAAGTAACGGTTTAACTTCTGCTCGTCACGATGTATTCTCAAAAGAATTAGCAACAGACTTCCCTGAAAGTTTTGATGCAGGTGTACCTGCTGATTTAGTGTATTCAGGTTCCAAAAAGTTAACAGATGAGGTAGAAGGTTCGCCAATCAATGCAGGTAAATTGGTTTTATCACCAACAAGAACTTACGCACCTGTTATCAAGAAAATTTTAGACCAACATAGAAATGAAATTCACGGAATGGTTCATTGTAGTGGTGGTGCTCAAACAAAAGTGTTACACTTTGTGGATAATGTTCATGTGATTAAAGATAATTTGTTTCCAATTCCTCCATTGTTTAAATTGATTCAAGAAGAGTCAAAAACGGATTGGAAAGAAATGTATAAAGTATTCAATATGGGACACAGAATGGAGTTGTATGTTCCAAAAGCAATTGCTGATTCAATTATTGAAATTTCTAAATCGTTTAACATTGACGCACAAATCGTTGGTAGGGTTGAAGCGAATGAAGGGAAGAAATTGACGATTCGTTCACCGTATGGGGAGTTTGTTTATTAAAAACAAGAAACTAGGACGAACAAGAAGGTCAAATTAAAGTAATTGCATTTAAGATAAATCTCATAGAATGGAAGAATTATTAAAGAAATTGGAGGCGATCTATTATCGTTTTGAAGAGGTTGGGAAAATGATTGTTGACCCGGATATTATTTCGGATATGAATCGTTATGTGAAGTTGAACAAGGAATATAGAGATTTAGAAGAAATTGTTGCAGCTTATAAGAACTACAAAGATATCTTAGACAATATTAAAAGTTCAAAAGAACTATTGGCTGAAGAGACAGATCCTGAAATGCGTGAAATGGCAAAGATGGAGATAGATGATTTAGAAGCTAAAAAACCCGAATTAGAAGAAGAAATCAAAGTTTTATTGATACCTAAAGATCCAGAAGACGATAAGAATGCGATTATTGAATTACGTGCTGGTACAGGTGGTGATGAAGCTTGTATATTCGTTGAAGATATTTTTAGAATGTACACGATGTACTTCAAAGAAAGAGGATGGAAATACGACGTTTTAAACTCTTCAGAAGGAACTACAAAAGGTTATAAAGAGATTTCAATGAACATTGAGGGTGAAGGAATTTACGGAATGTTGAAATTTGAATCAGGTGTTCACCGTGTTCAACGTGTGCCTGAAACTGAATCTCAAGGTCGTGTTCATACATCTGCCATTACAGTTGCTGTTTTACCAGAAGCAGAAGAGGTTGATTTCGAATTGAACATGAACGATGTTCGAAAAGATACGTTTAGAGCCTCAGGAGCTGGAGGACAGCACATTAACAAAACCGAGTCTGCTATTCGTTTAACACACATACCAACAGGTGTTGTCGTTGAATGTCAGGACGGTCGTTCGCAACATAAAAACCTAGAAAAAGCAATTTCAGTTTTACGCTCACGTTTGTATCAAGCAGAATTAGAAAGAGTTCATGAAGAACGAGCAGCACAAAGAAAAACACTAGTTTCAACAGGTGACCGTTCAGCGAAAATAAGAACATATAATTATCCACAAGGAAGAATTACAGACCATAGAATTAGTAAAACAATTTACAATTTAGCTGCATTTATGAATGGCGACATTCAAGATATGATTGACGCTTTGAAAATGGCAGAAAATGCAGAAAAAATGAAAAACGAGGCAGCAGTGTAATTCTAATATGCAGACAAGTAATTTTAAAAAACCGGTTCTCATTTTTATTGTGTTGGTGGTATTTTTATTATGCTTGTTTTTCTTGTTTCCAATTAATTTATTCAGTGGTGAAATCATAATCAAACAAGGTTTAGTGGAGGTTACAGAGCAACGTCCCTTGAGTTTATCCTATTTTATTGGTTTAGGTTACGACGAATCCGACATGGATATTATCAAAGACTTTTATTTGTTACCTCAAGGCTATTTAACAGCTGTAATTTTTATTTTGGGAATACCGGCGTTGGTAGCGTATAGGACTTATTTGAAGGGGAAATAAACTTTTCTTTTCTTTTGTCTTGACACAAAAGAAAAATATCTATAATTAAATTTTTCCTCTTACTTTTTCATCGATAAAAAGTAAGCACCACGAAGTAGCAGCGAAGCTAAAAATCTAGTCTCAATTGAAGCCGTTCGGCGGCATAGAAATTTTTGGACAAATCCAACTGAAAGAGTGGAAACATAAAGTTTCCAAACGGCAAGCGCTTTCAGGGATCGGTTAGCCCAAAATTTCTAACCTTTCTCCTCACTTCACCAATTGAGACGGATGAACCGCTTCGAAAGTTAAGTTTCAGCTTCGGAACTGTGCTCCCCACCGAAGAATAAACTGAAAATTAACAATTATCGGCCTCGGCATGAAGGGTTTTGGAATTGAACTGAAAAGGATTAATTTTTGAGGAAGTTACGAAACGTATGTGGAGTAAATCACCGATAAAATATTCTTTTCAGGAAATGACAAAATGAGGCACCCTCGAAGCGAAAATTTTAAAAGAAAGTTAAACTAGTGCTTCAACTGAAATACCAAGCCTTGACTTTTTCTTTCTTTTGTGTCAAGACAAAAGAAAAGAACAAAATTTTCCTTCTCTTTTCTTCTTTTGCAAAAACAACGGCATAATTTTTAGTAGTTTTATAAACTACATTATGGTTTATAAAAAACTTAAACAATGAAAACAATAATCTCCATTCTAGTTATAATTGGTTTTTCTTTTTCTTTTACAGCACAAAATATTGAAAATCAATTCCCTAAATCTTTAAAAGTAACAACAGTCTCAAGCCCTGAATTTTTGAAAGTTGAAGAGGCAAAGAAAGGAGGACTTTCGAGAAAAGCAATTGAACTTTCTCAAGTATTATTGGATACTGCTGTTCAAAGAAACGATATTCAGTTATTTGTAAATTGTGCGAATGCTATTGATAATCAATTATACCGTGCGAAATATGAGGAAAAAACGGAGGAAAAATTGATTCATTCATTAGTTTCAAAAGTGGATAGAATACCTCAACCATTTCAAAATTATTTAGCTAGTAAGTCAGCTGAATGGTTGGATGATTTATATAATAAAAGAGCGCTTAGTTTTGATGACGAAAGTCTTACATGGGTTGTAAATAAAGATACCTTTTTGCTCAAAAATCAAGAGTTTTCTGAATTAAAAAGCGCATTAAAATCGATGGTTTATCAAAATTCAGCTTTATTATATCAAACATTAATTGATAGTGGAAAAGAAATCAAGTTTAATTCCAGTGAACCATCTTCATTGTTCGAGTATTTAGCTTATCATCATTTTTCAAAAAGAAATTGGGAAAGATTTAAAGTTGAATCTGACTATTATTTTCAGCTAGCTAAAGAAATTACTGTCAATTCAGAAAATACTGACTTTAATTTATTGATTAATTGTGAAAAGGCAGCGCTTCAATCAAATCGATGGGATCATTATGCATATTGGGTTGATCGAAGAATGCAATGGTTAAAGTCTCATGTCAATATCGAGTCAACCTCAGATTTAACATTTGATAGCCTTTATTTGTTGAGTTTAAAAAAACATAGTGTTTTTTTAGAAGGACATATTGGTGTAGTTCATGTGTATAAAAGGATGTTGGATCAATATAAAAATTACGCCCAAGAATATCTTTATTCAAGTCAAAAATATGCAGATAGTTATTTGAAGATGAAAGAAATTTCAGAAAAAGCAATAGCCTTTTTAAATTCTGAAAATTTAAAATTAAAGACTCCTGAAAGAGCAAAATTTATTGAAAACGAGTTAAAGTTTTTTAATAAATGCTTAGAAAGAATATTTAACAAAGAACTTGCAATTTCATTTAAAATAGCTCCAGAAAAAAACAAACCTTCTTTAATTAATATTGAGTATAGAAATAATAAAACTGCTTATTTGAAAGTTTTTAAATTACAAAATCAATTGCAAGGCAACTATATTGAGTCTTTCGCTAAAATGAACTTAAAATCAGTTTATGATCACTCCTTCAAATTCCAAAAAGATGAACGTTTTTTACCACACGAGTTAGATTTTATAACTGAAAAAAATAAAGAATATGGTAAATACTTATTTATAATTGCGGAAAATAAGCGTTTATTAGATAGTTTACTCAAGTCGCCAAGCATCTACAACGAAAACAATTTTGCATTTTATTTAGTTCAAGTATCAGACTTAGATGTACTTACTACAAAGCGTATGGAAGGGATAGAGTTTTTAGTAAGAGATAAAAATTCTGGTCAACCTTTATCAAATGTATCAGTTACTGTTTTTAACGATAAAAATCCTACCGTTTTAAAAACATCAAAAGAAGGGAAAGCATTTTATCCAGTAAATGGTGGTCGTAATTTTGAATATATTGTTCAAAATAAAAAGGATAGAATAGAAGGATCGACTTATTATTACAACTACAATTCTAATGAAAGTGAGGTTGGTAATATGTTCTTAACAGATCGTAAAATGTATCGTCCAGGTGAACAAGTTTATTTTAAAAATATCGTTTATGACAATAGGGAAGACAAGGTTATCGCATCTGAATCAAGTAGGGTAGAAATTACAGATGATAATCAAACTGTTTTATTTGAGAAAACATATGAAACAGATGAATTTGGTGCTTATCATGATAATTTTTCGTTACCAAATTCAGGGTTTCTATTAGGAAACATAACGGTTTATGTTGATGGGGTTTGGGCAGGAAACTTTAGTGTTGAGGAATTCAAACTACCAACATACAAAGCAACATTAGATACCTTAAAAGGAAGGGTTAAATTAGGTGATTCGTTAACTGTCTCAGGCAAAGCAATGGCTTATGCCGGTTATCCAATAACGAATGCAAAAGTGAGTATTGAAATTTCTCAGCAAAATTATTTTCCAAGATGGTGTGTTGTTCCTTATGAAAGTAAATCGGTCTTTTATACAATTGATACAGTAACAGATAAAAATGGTCGCTTTGAGTTTACGTTTTTACCAACAAATGCTAAAGAGTTGTATGGTTCATATTTTAGGGTTGATATTTCAATTACAGATGAAAATGGAGAAACTCAACAATTAAATGATCACTTGTATGTAGGCCAACAGAGCTATCGTTTAGAAAGTCAAATTCCGGAATATGTGGTTGATAAAGAAAAAACAAAACACAAAGTTGTTGCTTTAAATAATCAATCTGTTCCAGAGAAAGGGTTACCGATTAAATTAGAGGTCAAACAAATAAACGATAGTGAACATCATTTAATATTTTTAGAACAACCAGAACAAAAATTCTTTGAAGAGGCCAATTTCAAACGTTATTTTGGTAAAAAATACAGCTATGAAAAGCCAGTCAAAAAAAGAGAGGTATTAGTAACAGATGAATTAAAATCAGGTGATTCATTTTTAATTCAAGACTATGTTAAAAACCCTGGTCGTTATGCTTTTAATTTCTCAATGATTGATCCTAATGGTGAAAAAACATTGCTAACAAAAGAGTTTGTTTTTGTTGGTACGGAGAAAAAAACAGAACAACACAATGAAGTGTTTTGGACAACATTACTTGAAAACAAAACACCAGAAACAAATTCAGGAAAAATATTGATAGGTTCGAACCAAAAGAAATTGAATATTTACTTAGAGTATATATATGCAAATGAAACGATAGTAACTTCATGGTTTAAGCTGAAAAAACGTACGACAATTGCTGTTCCTAATTTTGACAATCAACCGGTAAAAGTCTATATCTACTCAATTTTTGATGGAAAAGTTTATAATGAAGAATATTCGTTTGTACCATCACCAAATCAGAAAAAGTTAAACCTTCAACTAGTTACGAAAAGAGACTATTTAGAACCAGGATCAAAGGAAGAATGGTCGTTGAGTGTAACCAACATTGATGGAACCCCAACACCTAATTCTTTACTTGCCACGATGTATGATGCATCATTGGATCAACTTACAAATAACAAATGGAGTAATAGGTTTTATCATCATTATGAAAGGGTTAATAGTTGGACTAGAGAAACAAGAACAAACATGCTGACTCATTATTCGATTAATAATTTTAGAAATGATTATTATGATTTTGATAATGTAGTCCTTTATGAAGATAAAGCGTTTTCAAATCAAAAGGTAGGTTTAATTGATGCTGAGGAAGCGTTGGATGTAACCTTTGAGGATGTAGCGGTAGGTAAAAAACGTCCATTAATGAGGACAAATTTTGCATCAACTGCATTTTTCTATTCTTTAACTACAGATTCTACAGGAAAGGTTCAATTGCCCTTTACTACACCTGATGCCTTAACAACTTG
Source organism: uncultured Flavobacteriales bacterium (assembly GCA_964580965.1). Classification (GTDB taxonomy): domain Bacteria; phylum Bacteroidota; class Bacteroidia; order Flavobacteriales_D; family Crocinitomicaceae; genus CAIUKX01. The sequence continues at coordinate 11,183 of CAZOLZ010000016.1, forward strand.
GAAGTTCAAAGCATTTGCATACACAAATTTATTGGAAAAAGGGTATTATGAGCAATCTTTTGTTTCATCCAAAAAGATTATGATTCAAGGAAATACACCTCGTTATCTTTATCAGGGAGATTCGATTCAATTTGCAGCAAGGGTGGTTAATAATACAGCTCTAAAACAAGAAGCTAAAGTAACTTTAAAATGGAAGAACGAAGGTTTAGAAACGCCGATTGAGCATAAAATTGAATTGGAGGGAAATACTTCTGAATCTGTTTTTTGGTGGGTTAAAGTTCCTTCAAATTTTATTGGAATGTTGAACTATGAATTGTCTGCTTCAACAGTCGAACATAAAGATATTGAGGTAAAATCAATTCCTGTTTTAACAGATAAAGTTTATTTGAAAATTGCGCAACCAATTGTTAAAACAGAAAATGAAGTACAAAAATTTAACGCTGATAAATTGTTGGAATTACCAAAATCAGCACAGGTGTTGAAGTTAGGTTTACAACTAAACCCTTCAGCTGCATGGTTAGCTTTATTGCAAATTGCTGAGCAACAAAACCAATTCTCAAATTCAAATAACGACCTATTAAACCGTTTATATGCGTTGATAATTGCGAAAAATATCTTGAAATCACATCCTGAGTTTAAAAAAGTAATTGAGAATTGGTCACAAGAAGGAGGTCAAAATTTTGAATCTGAATTAGCAAAAGACAATGATTTGAAATCTTTGATTTTAGAGGAGTCTCCTTGGTTGTTGGATTCAAAAAATCAAACACATGCTCGTAAAGCAATGTTTCAAAATTTGAATGAAAATAATTTAGATTTTGAAATTGAAGCGAAATTGAATCAATTGAAATCTGCTCAACTTTCAGATGGTAGTTGGTCGTGGTATGGTCAAAATAAAGGTTCAATTTACATTACTCAAAATATAATCTCAGCATTGGTTGATTTACAATTACAAGGGTTGATTAATGTAGATGTAGAAATTACAAAAGGGCTTCAATATTTAGATCAATATTACGCAAAAAGATATTCTGAAAAATCAACATTCAATTTTGTAAATGAAGATATGGTTGAGTGGTTGAAAGCAAGAAAAAGCATGAATCACTCTTCCAATAAAATTTCGGATGAGGTTGTTACAATGTATTGGGACAATGTTCAAAGCAATTGGTTGAATCAATCATTAAAAAGTAAAGCAATGATTGCACAATTAGCCTTAATGAACAGAGATTATATATTTGCAGAACAAATCAAATCATCAATTTTGAATCAGTCAACTATTGACAAAGCTAAAGGAATGTATTGGAACGAGGTAAACTTATCTCGCTATAAAGCCCAAAGTCAACTTGCAACAATTGTTGAAATATATAGCTTATTAGCCTCATTTGAAGAAATGAACAACAATTTAGATTTAATGAAACTATGGATGATGCGTCAGTCGTTAAATTCTACATTGACAAATAATGCAACGTTGAGTAAAATTTATCAAATCATTGCTCAAAAAGGAATTGCTACTGATAAAGCAATTAAAGTGAAAATTAGTTCGGGAGAATTGAAAACACTAAATGCATCAGCAAATAATGAATGGACATGGAGTCAAAAGTTAGCCAGTAAAGAGGATTCAAAAGTAACTATATATGGTGATCAAACCGTTTTAGGATCTTACTATTTGGATTATTTACTTCCGATGGATGAATCTATTAAAAAAGGAGAGAACATTCGTTTAGAACGCCATTTTTACATCGAGCAAGGTGACAAAGAAATAGAGGTAAAACCTGGTCAAGTAATTCCATTAGGTTCAAAATTAACGGTTAAATTGACAATCCGTTCAGAACAGAATTTATCATATGTTGTTTTGAAAGATAGAAAACCGGTTGGAGCAGAAAGTAGAAATATAAATTCAGGTTATTATTGGGACGGAATAAACTATTATCAAGAAAACAAAGATGCATCTTGTTCTTTCTTTTTTGATTATTTACCAAAAGGTACACATACCGTTGAATACACATATTATTTAACAATAAAAGGAAAATTAAGAATAGCACCTTCAACAATTGAAGGAGTTTATAATCCAATGTTTAAAGGAACAAGTTCTAGCGAAAAGTTAGTGGTTGAGTAATCAACTATACTTTTCTCTGTAATAGACTTTCATTGCTTCTCGTTTTAATACCATAGAAGCAATTGTTGGTAAAAAGTTAGGAGATTGAACGAGCTTTAAAAAGTCTTTTTCAGGAATATCAATTGTGTAAAGTAATTGCAACAAATTTGTTTCACCAAATTTCATAATAGCAGTTATTTTTTCTTGTAATAGACTTTCGATTTCTATTTTTGAAAGAGGCTTGGTAACAAAAGTATCAGGGAAATCAATGCCATATTTGGCAAAGTCTTTTTCGATTTGTTGTTGTGTTTTTAAAACAAAACTGTCTTTATTAAAATATCCTATCAAATCATCTTCTATCATAGGGCAAAAGGTACGATTATTTTATGGAAAATGGATAATTGAGAGTTGAAAGAAAACTTAATTAACTAACAAGTTTTGTATAGTTTTTCGAAGCGATTTTAGGTTTCCTTCCGCGAGGAAGGCAATGCTAATCTCTAACAATTAATCACTAAACTGAATCATATAAAAAGCGCTTTTTTTGTCAGAAGTTTAAAGCCGAAGGTTTTACCAACTCTTCCCTTGAGGGAAGATACAGATGGGTGACTTGTTAATTTTAAAAAATCACCTTACAGTTTAGGTTCTAACAACTAAAGGTGAAGTGTTCTAATATCTATCTAATTCCTCCGCCAGCAGCAAAACCCTTTTCAGGTGTCATAAAGCTCAGCTTTCCTTCGGTATTTTCCGCCATTAAAATCATTCCTTCGGATTCGATGCCTTTGATTTTTCTTGGTGCTAAATTTAATAAAACACTTACCGTTTTTCCCACAACTTCTTCAGGAGAGTAATGTTCTGCAATTCCTGAAACAATCGTTCTTTTATCGATTCCTGTGTCAACAGTTAATTTAAGTAATTTATCTGTTTTTTTAACTTTTTCCGCCTCAAGAATAGTTCCTAAGCGAATGTCTAACTTAGTGAAATCATCAAAAGCAACCGTTTCTTTTTGAGCTTCAAATTCTATCGTATTGTTTGCTGATTTTGATCCCTCTAACCTTGCTAGTTCTGCTTCCACTAGTGCATCTTCTATTTTCGGGAATAAAATTGTTGGCGCTTCTGTTTGGTGTCCACTTGGAATTAAATCAATTCTACCCGAAAACGACCAATCTTGGTTGATAAACTTTAAGAATTTTGATAGTTTTCTTGCTGTTTCTGGTAAAAAAGGTTGTAAAACAATACTTAAATTGGCGGTGATTTGTAACGCTATATTCATTATTGTTTTGACTCTTTCAGGGTCTGTTTTAATTAACTTCCAAGGTTCATTATCAGCTAAATATTTATTACCTAAACGAGCTAAATTCATTGCTTCAGCCTGAGCTTCTCTTAATTTATAGGTATAAATCAATTTTGAAATTCTTGCTGGAACTTCTTTCATTTCTGACAGTAAGGCTTCGTCTTCTGATGTTAATGTTCCTAATTCAGGAACTTTACCTTCGTAGTATTTTTGAGTTAAAACTAATGCTCTATTTACAAAGTTTCCTAGAATATCTGCTAACTCACTATTCACTCTTGTTTGGTATTCTTTCCAAGTAAATTCGCTATCTTTTGTTTCAGGAGCAATGGCTGTTAAAACGTATCTCAGCTCATCCATTTTATCTGGGTAAGTAGCAATGTATTCGTGTAACCAAACTGCCCAGTTTCTTGAAGTTGAGAATTTATCACCTTCTAAATTTAAGAACTCATAAGCAGGTACATTATCTGGTAAAATCAAATCACCGTGATCTTTTAAAATGATAGGGAAAATGATTGCATGAAAAACAATATTGTCTTTCCCGATAAAGTGAACCAATTTACGTTCACCTTTCCAATAGTCTTCCCAATTTTTTTCATTATCTGAAGCCCATTGTTTTGTAGCTGAAATATATCCAATTGGAGCATCCAACCATACATACAATACCTTTCCATCCGAATCAGCTAGCGGTACTTTCACCCCCCAATCTAAATCTCTTGTCATTGCACGGGGTTGTAAGCCACCGTCAATCCAAGACATACATTGACCGTTTACTTGATTTCTCCATGTTTTTGGATCGTGTTGTTGAACACCATCAATTGTTCCTTCTTTAATCCATTCTCTCAACCATTCTTCATGTTGATCCATCGGTAAATACCAGTGTGAGGTTGTTTTAAGAACAGGAGTTTTTCCACTTAAAGTAGACTTTGGATTAATTAATTCAGTTGGACTTAAATCTGTCCCACATTTTTCACATTGGTCACCATAAGCACCATCATGGTGGCATTTAGGGCATGTACCTGTAATGTATCGATCTGCTAAAAATTGTTGAAATTCTTCATCGTAATACTGTTCAGAAACTTTTTGAGTGAACTTTCCTTTTTCATGTAAAACCTTGAAAAAATCTTGAGCCGTCTGTTGATGGAGTTCAGATGAAGTACGATGAAAAACATCAAAAGAGATATTGAAATCTTCAAACGCTTTTCCGATTTGTTGGTTGTATTTATCAACAATTTCTTGAGGTGTAGTTCCTTCTTTTTTAGCTCTTAAAGTGATGGCAGCACCGTGTTCGTCAGATCCACAAACAAAAAGAACATCGTGATCGTTCATTCTTAAAAAACGCACAAAAATGTCGGCAGGTAAATAAACACCTGCTACGTGACCTAAATGTAAAGGCCCATTTGCATAAGGTAATGCTGCTGTTACGGTATATTTTGCTTTGTTCATCTTACTTCAAGGCATTAATTATTTGGATGCAAAGATACTAACCTCATTTCGTTTAATATAACAAAGTCAAAATAAATGTTTTGTCAATTTGGTCATTTAAGATAATTATTGACAAATCGAACAGGGTTTAATAACTCCTTGCAGGTAAATTCACAATTACTAAACTAACAATAATGGCCATTAAAAATATTAACCCAATATAAAGAAAGAAGACACCACCCAAAATAGCCAAAACTAAAGAGAGAATGATACATGCTGCACAAACAATTTCACCAATGATTAGACCAACAATAGCCATCCACTTATTTGAATATTTACCAGGATTATTTTTGAATTGTCTCAATGAAATTACAGCAAAAACAAGACCTAATATCCCTGTAAAAAAAAGGAAAAGTGATAAAGCGCCAAGGATAAACGATGTTAATCCAAAGCCATTTATTTTAGCTTCTGGATTTTTTTTACTTTGAGTTTTAATACTTTTCTTAAGTGAATAAGCATACTTATTTTTTAAATGTTGCCTTTTGTCTTTTTTACGAGCGCTTTTTCGAATTAAATCATTACTTGTCGGTTCCTTAGTTACTTGATCAATAAATGAATTAGCTGTTGGATTAATGCAAGGTTTAGATGTTTTCTCAGTTTTAACAGGGGTTTGTTCGATTTCGTCTTCAGAAATATAAGTTGCTTTATTTTCAGTCAATAACTCATCTTTGTTGGAGTCTTTTGAACATTTGTAATTGTTATTCCAATTAATATGATAACCATTAGTATGAACCCTTTTTTGAATAGAGCAAGAATTAAAAAATAAACTTGTTAAAAGGGAAAAAAGGATTATTAGTTTTTTTGTCATATCATTTATTTATAAATCAAATTTAGACTATTTTTAAATACAACAGATTAAGATTCAAAATAATTATTTTCTTTCTTATCTTTAAATTCGAAATAAAAATTCAACATCTCTGTGAAATTTACTGATCAAATTGCTGCATACATTCAAGAAAATGAATTTGATTTAAATCATTTAATAATTGTCCTCCCTTCTGAACGAGCAAAAAAATATATTGCTAAATCTTTATTTGATGCTTATCAGAGACCGATAATTGCACCTAAAATGATAACTATCGACCGTTGGGTAAAGGAACTTTGTCCAAAAACGGTTATTGATAAAACAAGAGCTTTGATTCAGTTGTTTCAAGTCCAATTAGAAAATGCTCAAACAATAGACGATCATTCTTTTGATGAGTTTATGAATTGGGGAAATTTATTGCTTTCTGACTTTGATGAGCTTGATCGATATTTATTGGATTCAAAGCAGTTGTTTAGAAATTTAGCAGATATCAAAGAAATTGAAAATTGGAGCTTTGCCAATGAAACCTTGACGGATAGCCAAAAGCGATTTATGGAATTTTGGGACCGTTTACCGGGTTATTATAACGAACTCAACAAACGTCTGGAAAAAGATAGTCTTTGCTACATGGGTCAAGCCTATCGTTTTATTGCAGAAAACATTGATGTAATATTCAAAAAAGATAAAGAAGCACAATTCATTTTTGCCGGGTTTAACGCTTTGTCTGCTGCAGAAATTTCAATTATGAAACAATTACATCGCATGGGTCGTGGACATATTCTTATCAATGCGGATAAATTTTACTTGGAAACAGAAAGTCATGAAGCAGGTCGTTTTTTAAGACGCTTGAAAAATGAATTGGAAGTTTCGAAGTTTGATTATGTTCAAGATGGTTTATTAAACGATGAAAAAAACATTGAAATCATTGAATGTGTGCAAGTTGCAGGTCAAGCAAAAGTTGCTGCAACATTGTTAGATGAAATGACAGAGGATCAAATTAATCAAACAATGATTTTGTTAGCAGATGAAAGTTTGATGGTTCCTGTACTAAAAAACTTACCTAAAAAAGTCGGCAAAGCGAACATTACGTTAGGTTTACCGTTGAAAAATACTGCGGTACGAACGTGGGTTGATTTGGTTTTTAATATTCAAGAAAACCAACAACGTTTTCGATCTACAGCTTTGTATTTCAATGATATTCAGCGTTTATGGAATCATCCGTTTATCAACAACATCATCACAGAAGCAGAACGGAAGCTGATGGTTGAATTAGAAAGTAACATTGTAAATCGAAATGCAATTTTCATTAAATCTTCAACAATTGAAATTAGTCCATTGTTGGATGAAATCGTTTCCTTATTAACCCTTTCTTGGAACAATGATTGGAAAGTGGCTATGCAAACTATACGAAAATTAAATAGTTTGATTTACAGTCACCTAGTTGAAGAAGCAGCGATAGAGAAAGCCGCTTTGGAAGGATTTGATCGTTCAATTATTGATTTGGAAAACATTGTAAATGACAATTTCCCTGTAATGAAGATTAAGAGTTTTAAGACTTTATTTACTCAACATTGGGGAAAAGTTGCGGTTGCTTATCACGGAAATCCGATGGATGGGTTACAAATTATGGGGCTATTGGAAACACGATTGTTAGATTTCGAAACAATAATTTGTTTAGGAATGAACGAAGGTGCAATGCCGCCGACCAATCCAATCCAAACTATGATTCCAATGGATTTACGTCAGTATTTCGGATTACCAACTCCACGAGATAAACAAGGTTTGTTTGCACATCATTTTTACAGATTGTTACATTCCTGTAAAACAATGCATATTACCTACACGAGTGCTCAAGAGAAAATTGGAAGCAACGAAAAAAGTAGATATTTAATGCAATTGGAATTAGAATTGAGTCGTTTGAATACGAATATTCATTTAAAGAAGAAGCTGTATTCTATTCCAAATTATTCAACACATTCGCAAGAAGTTAGTATTCAAAAAACAGAACCAATTGTTCAACGGTTAGATGCAATTTTTGCACATTCAACTTCGGCTTCAATGTTGAAGAAATTTGCAACATGTCCCTTAGATTTTTATTATCAATATGTACTTGAATTTGGTGAGGAAAAAAAGGTAGAAGAGGAGGTTGAGAATAATACTTTTGGTACATTCATTCACAATGCATTAGAAAATTTATACCAACCTTTTGCGCGTTATGACGCTGAAGGGAAAAAACGGGAACCAGCTCCTCCTGCAATAACATCTTTTGATATTGATAAGATGTTGAAAGAATATACTTACGAAATTGACAAGCAGTTTTACGAACATTTTAATCAAGATAAAGAGGCTTATTCAAAAGGGAAAAATCTATTGAGTTATCAAATGGCATTGGAACTGACGAAACGGTTCTTACAACAGGAAAAGAAATTTTTAATGAAACAAACAGAGCCTGTTTTCATTGAAGCTTTGGAACGTCAATTGATTTCAGAATTGGAAGTTGAAATTAATGGAGAAAAGAAAAAAGTAAGGTTGAAAGGTTTTGTAGATCGTATTGATTCGATGGGTAGCAAGTTCCGAATCATTGATTATAAGTCCGGAAAAGTAGAGACTAAAGATACAACTGTTTCTAATGGAAAAAACTTGGATGAATTGGAAAATTTGACAAAAAAAGCATTGACATCAAAGCACGTGCTTCAATTGTTAATGTATGGATATTTATTCAAACAACATTACGGATTTATTCCAAATGAGTCGAGTATCATTTCATTCATTAATATCAATGTAGGAACGATTTCTTTGAATACAGGAAAACTATCTTTTGAAAAGGCTGTTGATTTGTTCCCAGAAGTGATACAGCAAATTTTAACGGAGATTTATGATACAGATGTTCCGTTTATGCATCAACAAAATGGCCAATTTTCTTATTGTGCTTATTGTTGATTTAGACTGTGATTAGGCCTAGTGTTTAGTTCTGAAATAAATGAGCAATTTATGGAAGAGTAACTCTTAATTTGCCAAACGGTTACTAATTATTCAAACTCTATAAGGACAGCTCCTTTATCAACAACGTCATCAGTGTTGACTAAGATTGCTTTTACTTTACCAACCCCTTCTGCTTTAAGAATATTTTCCATTTTCATAGCTTCAAGTGACAGGATATCGTCACCAACAGACAATTCATCACCAATTTGAACAGCAATACTTACAATTCGACCAGGCATTGGAGCTTCTAACTCTTTTAATTGCTTTACTTTTGGAACATCTAATCCTAAAGCAGCAATCAACTCATCTAATTCCCCTTTTTTCTTTATTTCGAATAAGCGATGATTGATTTTGATAATTAACTTCTGATCTTCAGTTTTTTCTTCAACAATTTCACCAAAAAAATCTTTACCATTGAATGTTAATGTGAAAAAACGTTCATCATCCCATTTTAGAACTGATCCACCACTACTTTTAGTTTCTTTGTTGTCAAAAATCCAAACGCGATTATCCATTTACTTTCAGTTTATGTTGTTACAAAAATAGTAGAAAGAATTGCTTTCTAAAAAAATATGGGTAATATTCCAAAATTAATTGAGAGATTTGTATCAAACATAATATAGATTATATATGAGTTTCAAAAAATTTTCGCTCGTTTTTACGATTTCAATAATTTTAGTTGGCTGTAAAACGCTTCAACCGACACAGCAAAACCCAACATTAGATTTAAAGACTGATTCAGATCAAAAAAATGAAAACATGAACGAAAAAGTTGTTCCTACAAAAAGAGCAACATATATACCAGCGAAAACGATTTTAACAGATTTAATTCATACCAAATTGGAACTTGAATTAGATTGGGGGAAATCTCAATTAAATGGGAAAGCGACAATAACAGCAAAACCACATTTTTATGCTTCAGATAGTCTATTTTTAGATGCTAAAGGAATGGATATTGTAGCAGTTGTTCAAAATGGAAAGCCATTGAATTACTCATACAATGATACGGTTCTTTCGATTCAACTGAATCAAAAATACACGGAAAAAGATACGTTTTCGGTAGTCATAGATTATATTTCAAAACCAGAAGAACGTATCATTGGCGGAAGCGCAGCAATTAAATCGGACAAAGGACTGTATTTCATTAATCCAGAAAATGAAGAGGGAGGAAGAATGCCTCAAGTATGGACTCAAGGAGAAACTGAATCGAACTCTGTTTGGTTTCCAACAATTGACAGTCCAAATGCAAAATCATCACAAGAAATTTGGTTAACCGTTGATTCAAAATATACCACATTTTCAAATGGATTAATGATTAAAGAGATTTACAATGAAGATGGAACAAGAACAGATGTTTGGAAACAAGAAAAAAAACATGCTCCTTATTTATTTATGATTGCGGTAGGTGAGTTCAAAGTTGTAAAAGATAGTTATACACGTCCTGATGGAACATTAATGGAAGTAAATTATTATGTAGAACCAGAATGGGAGCCATATGCTAAAGCAATTTTTGGAGAAACACCTGCTATGATAGCTTATTTTTCAAAACTGCTAGGTGTTGAATATCAATGGGATAAATACCATCAAATTGTTGTAAGAGAGTATGTTTCTGGAGCAATGGAAAATACAGGAGCGGTTGTTTTTGGAGATTATGTTTATAAAAATCACAAAGCACTTTTAGACGGGAACGATCAAGCAACAATTGCTCATGAGTTATTTCACCACTGGTTTGGAGATCTAGTCACTTGTGAATCATGGTCTAATCTGACATTGAACGAATCATTTGCGAATTACTCTCAATATTTATGGGACGAACATCGCTATGGAATGGATGAAGCAGATTATCAAGCAGAAATTGAAGAAAAAGGGTATTATCAATCAGCTAAAACAGCGGGTTATCATAATTTAGTGCGTTTTGATTATGAGCATAGAGATGATATGTTTGACGCGCACTCTTATAACAAAGGGGGTCGAATCTTACATATGTTACGTTCCTATATAGGTGATGAAGCATTTTTTAAAGGTATTCAGTTGTATCTGAAAGAAAACTCGTTTCAATCAGCTGAATTTCATCAATTACGTATTGCTTTTGAGAAAGTATGTGGAGAAGATTTAAATTGGTTTTTTAATCAATGGTATTTGGATAAAGCACATCCAATTTTGGACATCAAACAAAAGGTAGAATCTGTTTCTTCAGTTGTTTCGATTACATTAGCTCAGGCTCAGAATTTAGAGTTAGCCCCTATTTATAAGTTACCAATTCATATTGCGATTTATGACTCCAAAGGAAAGCATGTTTACCCCATAATATTGGATGAATTAACGCAAACATTTGATTTTTCATTTGAAGGAGAATTGAAGTGTGTAGTTGTAGATGATCAAGAAATGTTATTGGGTTACAAACGTGAACAAAAACCAGTAGATCAGTATGTTTACCAATATTACAATGCTCAAAAATATAAAACAAGAAGAGCAGGTTTACTGAATGGAGTGGCATCTGATGAGAAAGATCAATTGATTATGTCAGCATTAAATGATTCATTTTGGGATATTCGCTTGAAAGCAATTGATTTGGTAGATAAGATGAGTGAAGAGGCTCAAAAACAAGCTTTTGATAAAGTTAAATTAATGTTGCATAAAGATACTAAAACACAAGTAAGAGATGCTTGTTTGAAATTTTTAGCGAACCATATATATGGAGAAGATGCTTTGATGTTGGTTAAAAATGTGTTAAATAGAGACTCGTCTTATTTAGTGCTCTCAACAGCATTAAATATTTTAGCAACCGTTCAACCAGATGAAGCTTTAATGGTAGCAAGTGGATTTGAAAAAGAAGCCTCATCGAGTTTACAATCGGCAGTCGCTCAGGTTTACGCACAATATGCAGATTCAAGTATTGCAGAGTTTTTTACGACATCTTTAAGAAGTAAATGGCTAAATAGTTACGATGAGGTGAATGTATTTAGTGCAATGTCGATTTATTTAGCTCGACAAGATGTTTCAACGATTGAAAAGTTATATCCATTATATCCATACATCAAAAAGAATGGGGGTTATTATTCTCAAATGTTTTTTGATAAGAATGTTACTTATTTACAAGAAGTGTTAAATGAGAAAATGCTTGAGTTAAAAGCAAATAAAGCTATTGTAAAAAGTGAGAAGTTAGAACGTATATTAAACGAATTAAATAGGCTGTTACAAAACTAATTGCTAGTTAAGTTGACGCATTAAATTATCAAAAAAGAAAGGCGCTCATTTGGAGCGCCTTTTTTGTTATAATGGAATATTTCCGTGTTTCTTCATTGGCAATTCTTCTGCCTTATTTTCAAGCATTTTAAATGCGCTGATTAATTTGGATCTTGTTTCTTCTGGAAGAATCACATCATCCACAAATCCTCTTTCTGCTGCTCTATATGGATTCGCAAATTTATCTGCGTATTCAGCTTCTTTTTCCAACCATTTAGCTTCTGGATTTTCATCAGATGCAATTTCTCTTTTAAAGATAATCTCAGCTGCTCCTTTAGCACCCATTACAGCAATTTCAGCTGTTGGCCATGCAAATACCATATCAGCACCAATGTTTTTAGAGTTCATTACGTCGTATGCACCACCGTAAGCTTTTCTTGTAATAACTGTTATTCTTGGAACAGTCGCTTCAGAGAATGCATATAATAATTTTGCTCCGTGCGAAATGATTCCTTTCCATTCTTGGTCTGTTCCTGGTAAAAATCCAGGTACATCTTCTAAAACCAATAAAGGAATATTGAAAGAATCACAGAAACGAACAAAACGAGCAGATTTTCTGGAAGCATCAATATCTAACACTCCAGCTAGTGCAGCTGGTTGATTAGCAACAACACCAATACTTTTTCCACCTAAACGAGCGAAACCAACAACGATATTTTTAGCATAATCTGCTTGAACTTCTCTAAAACTATTATCATCAATGATACAATCAATTACTTTACGCATATCATAAGGTAAAGTTGAATTTTCAGGTAAAATTGATTGAATTGTATTTAATTTCGATTGATTAAAATTGTAAATGCTTGTTTCTGGAGGTAATTGTTTTGTATTTTGAGGCATATATGTTAATACATCTCTTACTTTTTTCAAACATTCTACATCGTTAGATGCTGTAAAATGGTTGACTCCTGATTTTTCAGCATGTGTTTTTGCACCACCTAATGCTTCTGAAGTTACTTCCTCATGTGTTACTGTTTTTACAACATTTGGTCCTGTTACAAACATGTATGATGTATCTTCAACCATAAAAATGAAGTCTGTTAATGCAGGCGAATATACTGCCCCTCCAGCACAAGGCCCCATAATCACACTGATTTGTGGTACTACACCAGAAGCTCTTGTATTTCTGTAAAAGATATCAGCATATCCAGCTAAAGATACTACCCCTTCTTGGATTCTTGCACCACCTGAATCATTTAATCCGATAACTGGAGCACCATTTTTAATGGCTAAATCCATGATACGGCAAATTTTTTGGGCATGTGTTTCAGAAAGTGAGCCACCTAAAACAGTAAAGTCTTGAGAAAAAACATAAACCAAACGACCGTGAATTGTTCCGTATCCAGTAACAACACCATCACCAGGAAATTTTTGTTTTTCTAATCCAAAATAAGTTGAACGATGCTCTACATATCTTCCGATTTCATTAAATGAACCTTCATCTAACAATAAAGTGATACGCTCTCTCGCATTTAATTTACCTTGTTTATGTTGCTTTTCAATACGTTCAATTCCACCGCCTAATTTGGAATTTTCTCTTTTCTCTAAAAGTTCTTGTGTTTTACTCATAGACTTATTTAATGTTTCATGGTATTAACCAACTTCAAACAAAGATAAACTTTTTTATTATACAGCAGGATAGAATGGATTTATAAAACAATTTACAACTTGTTTTAAGGAAAAAGGGCTGTTTTAACTATTTTCGGTCGATAGAAATTTGAAAATTTAAAGGAATAATACCATCTTTGAATCGAAAATTAATGGAGTAATGAAATTAGAACTAGACGAAAATATTGCAAAATCTGCAACGCTTCCAGGGAGCATATATTTTTCACCTGAATTATTTAGATCATCGATTGATAAAATTTTTTCTAAATCATGGCATTTTGTAACAGATGAAGAAAAGCTAAAAACAGAAAGTAGTGTTTTTCCTTTTTTCTTAGGACAAGGGTTTTTAGATGAACCTTTAGTTTTTACTAAAAATAAACAAGGTGAATTGAATTGCATGAGTAATGTTTGTACCCACAGAGGAAATATTTTAGTTTCATCTCCACAGAAAATGCGTGAAATAGTTTGTTGTTATCATGGTAAACGTTTTGGTTTAGATGGTTGTTTTAAATCAATGCCAGGATTCCAACAAGCAGAAAATTTTCCATCGGAAAAAGATAATTTAAAAAAGGTTGGATTTTCTAAAATAGGTAAATTATTATTTGCTAGTTTATTTCCTAACGAAACGTTTGAAGAAGCTTTTGGTAAGATAGAAGAACGAATTAACTTTCTTCCATTAGATCAAATGAAAGAATATGAGGAATATTCGCGTACATATTTAGTAAAAGCAAACTGGATGTTGTATTGTGAAAATTACTTGGAAGGATTCCATATTCCATTTGTTCATCCAGGATTAAGTTCATCAATTGATTTTGGAAGTTACGATTATGAGATTAATCGTTTTTTCAATCTTCAATTAGGAATCGTAAAAGAAAGCGAAGAAGCATTTGATTTTCCTGATCATCATCCTGATGCTGGGAGAAAAGTTGGAGCTTATTATTATTGGTTATTTCCAAACACAATGTTGAACGTATACCCTTGGGGAATATCTGTTAACATTGTTCGACCAATAGACGAAGGGACAACAAAAGTTGATTTTAAAACATACATTTGGGATATTACAAAATACGATAAAGGGGCTGGATCTGATTTAGATAAAGTTGAAAGAGAGGATGAAGAGATTGTAGAACGTGTTCAAATCGGAGTAAAATCTAGATTATACGATAAAGGACGTTTCAGTCCATCAATGGAAAAAGGGGTTCATCATTTTCAATCATTAATCGCAGAATTTTTATCGAAATAAAATCATTCCATTTTCCTACTTTTGTCCTAATTAAATGATAAAGGACGGTAGTTATAATTGGAAAGGAACTTTTTCGTACAACGAAGAGGAATACGGCCATCAAGATGAGGTAGCCTTTGAATTATTTGTTCAAGTTAAATCCAGTATAATTTCAGGTGTTTGTTATGATGAAGAATTTAGAGATTATCATAAGAAAGATTTACCTGTTGTAAAAGGAAGGTTTGAAGATCAAACGATTTATTTTACAATTAGCTATCCTGTTGGATTTTCAATAGATGACGAAAAGAATTTATTGTACGAACCAACAGGAAAAGGCCACGATGTGCATTATGCAGGGGTTTTTGATGACCTAAGTAAACGCTGTTTTGGTATTTGGGAAATTTTACCAAGTGAAGAAGAAGTTGACGGCCAAATGGTTTATCAAGATTATTCTACAGGAGAATGGGAAATGTTAATTTAAATTTTAATTGCTTTATTTTCTTCAATTATAATTTCTTCCTCAATGAACTTAATCCCAAAACTTTCTAATTCATCTAAAATTGGGTTATAAACCTCTGGTTGAATTGGTAATTGAACTCCTTTTAATTCAATTTCATTGTTTAAAATCATTTTTGCACATATCGCCATAGGTAAACCAACAGTGTTACTCATTGATGTAAAAATATTGTCTTCCCCAATATTCACCATATAAGACTTAATTCTTTTCTTCTTCTCATCAACGGTGAAGTCAAATTCATGATACATGACTAACATATCTTTATCACCATCTTCAAGATTCCATTTCTGAATTAAAAACTCTTGAAGTAATTGAGCAGGAGTTGCATTTTTTAATCCAATAGGTTTGGAATTATCAAACATTCCTAACCAATCAAATTTTTCAAAAAGGTCATTATTATTTTTGATAAATTTTTTGAATTTTTCTTCTACAGTTTGCGATTTATTATAAGGTAAAAAAGCATTTATGAAACCTCTTGGTGTTAGATTTTCTGAATCAAATAAAACGTATGAATCATCTGTCATTCCTAGATCAACAAAAACACTCCAAGCCTCGCAATAACCAGATTTTCTAACAGTTCCTCTATAAATTGTCGGAACATCTTCTAAGCCATAAACTGATTTATAAGATAATGAATCCCTATTTGCGTAAGCTTCAAAATTTCCAAATTTTGGTATAGTTATTTTTTCTACTCTTTTAAAAAGGAAATTATACGGGATATATTTATATTCATTTTGTTCTTGATAACAAGAAGCTCCTCCTTGCCCAGCTAAAATCACATTACGAGGGTTCCATGTGAATTTATAGCCCCAAGGATTATTATCAAATTCGGGTGCAATTAAACCACCACAAAAAGAGACAAAACGATTAACATTTCCCTTTTCATTTTGTATTTTGTGGATTATTTTCATCGCACTCATGTGATCAATACCTGGGTCAACTCCAATTTCATTCATAAAGATTAATCCAGCTTTTTTAGCTTCCTCGTCCAGAGCTTTCATTTCTGGTGAGATATATGAGGGAGTTATCAAGTTAGTTTTTAATTCTAGACAATCTTTTGCTACATCAACATGGAATCGAGCAGGTAACATACTGATAACTAAATCAGCTTTTTCAATTTCTGGTCTTCTTTCAGTTGCATCTATAGCATTAAAAGATAAAGCAACACCATTTGGATGGTTGTTTAATTTCTTTTTAACTAAATCCAGGTTTTGGTCAACTACTCTTACTTGCCAATTGTAAGTTGTTGAATTTGTCAATAGATACCTTATTAATGAAGAAGCAGATAACCCTGCACCGATAACCAGAATTGTTTTCATAATGAATGAAATAATTTGTTAAATTTTAACCTTACAACAAAAGTATGGTTTATATTTTAACAAAACAACCAGCAAAACAAATAAAATTTAACAAGCTATATTAAATCCTTTTTTATTAAAAGTTGAGCAATTTGTACAGCATTCGTTGCTGCACCCTTACGTAAATTATCTGCAACAACCCACATGTTAAGTGTTTTAGTTTGTGTTTCATCCCTTCTGATTCTACCTACAAAAACATCATTTTTACCTTCGGCATAGCGTGGCATTGGGTAAGAATTTGTTGTTGGATCATCTTTTAAAGTGATACCAGGTGCTTCGTGAAGTAATTTACGAACTTCTGCTAAATCAAATTCGTTTTCAAACTCTACATTGATTGCTTCTGAATGCCCACCAACAACAGGTACCCTAACAGCTGTTGCGGTTACATTGATTGAAGGATCTAAAATTTTTTTAGTTTCATTTGTCAATTTCATCTCCTCTTTCGTGTAGCCATTATCTAAAAAAGAGTCACATTGAGGTATGCAGTTTTTATCAATAGGGTAGGCATAAGCCATCTCACCTTGAATGTTTTCGCGTTCGTTTTCTAATTGTTGAACAGCCTTTACCCCAGTACCTGTAATCGATTGGTAAGTAGAAACGATTACCCTTTTAATTGTAAATATTTTATGTAATGGAGCCAATGCTATTAACATTTGTATTGTACTACAATTTGGGTTCGCAATGATTTTATCTATTTTATCTAATGAATCACCATTAATTTCAGGAATAATTAATTTTTTGGTTGGATCCATTCTCCAAGCAGATGAATTATCTATTACTGTTGTTCCGACGTTAGCAAATTTTGGAGCCCACTCTAAAGATGCTTTACCACCAGCAGAAAAAATTGCAATATCAGGTTTCATTGAGATCGCTTTTTCCAATCCAACAATTTCAAATGTTAAACCACCAAATTCTATTTTCTTTCCTATTGACTTTTCAGAAGCAACAGGGATTAATTCAGTGATAGGAAAGTTGTGTTCTTTTAAAACTTCTAACATTACTTTACCCACCATCCCAGTGGCACCAACAACTGCTACTCTCATAGGTTTATTTATTTAGTTTTAATAAAACAATCCATTACTGTGAGCTCAAAATTAAGTATTATTAATTCATCAATATTGAATAGTGAAATAAAAATATTAGTAAAAAATTAGTTTAATTCTATCATAGAAGTTATATTTAATTGGTTCTTTAAATTAAAATATATGATAGTATGCTCAGTTTACACGATAAGTTTAGCTTTATCGTTGTTGGTATTATTAGCAGGTTTATTTCTTCTTGCATATGCTAATAAAGAAGGATTAGGTAAATTGACCAAAATTTCATCTTATGGAGCAATTTTATTTGGAGGAGTTGTGTTTGTGGGAGGTTTAACTTGTGCTTTATTCTTTGGAAACTGCTCTAAAAGCGAAGGTTGTAATGGTGGTAAATACCCTATTCCTATGCATGAAAGAATGGAAATGTGCCATAATAAATGTATGATGATGAAAGAAGGGTGTCACAAAATGGAAGAGAAATCTTGTTGTTCAAAAGACAAATCTTCTTGTGAAAAATCAGAATGTTCATCTGAAAAGAAATCTGATTGTTGTAAAACAGATAAAAAAGAGGTAAAAGAATCTTGTTGTGGTGATATAAAATGTAAACCTGGTAAAGAATGTGCTAAAGATGGAAAATGCGCAGATGGTGGTGCTTGCCCAGCGAAATAGGTTTTTTAAAGACTTTAGAACACTGCGTTTCTAGATATTAGAAATTAGACTTTGTAGAATAAGGCTGTCCAATCGGACAGCTTTTGTTGTTTTTACTAAGCGAGCTTAAGTCTCATCCCTTGAGGGAAGATTAAGAAGGCTGATATAATAATTTAAAAATTGAATGTATTAAATATTTTTCCTTCTTACATATTTCAATTATGATTCCATTCCGAAAACCGAGAGGAGTCGAGATCGAGGGATTAATCAATTATCAATTCTCACTTTTTAATTGTTTCTCTCCACTCATCAATCTTTTTTCATCTTCTTCACTTCTATAAGCCGTTAATCATCAAAATCAACGAAAAAGTGTTAGACTTTGTTTATATTTGAACAAAACAAAAACATTTGTTAAAATAATTAATACTATTTTTCAAATACATTAAACAAAATACACATGAAAAAAACATTTTTAAGTTTCTTATTTGTAGGTGCTGTTTCAATCGTAACAATTGCACAAGATACAATTACAAATGCAGAAGGAAGTTCATACAGATTTGAGAAAATTGCTCATTTAGATGCTTCACCAGTATTGAGTCAGGGAAGAACAGGAACTTGTTGGAGTTTTTCAGCACTTTCATTTTTTGAGTCTGAAATGATGCGTATGGGAGTTAAAAATCCACCTGTATTATCTCAAATGTATGTTTCAAGAAAAGCATATGAAGGTAAAGCAGAGAAATACATTCGCATGGATGGGAAGACTAACTTCTCACAAGGTGGTGCGTTTCACGATATTCCTTATGTAATTAGAAATTATGGAATGGTTCCTCAATCTATTTATTCAGGATTGTTACCAGAACAAGAAACGTACAATCACTATGAAATGTTTAGTGTGTTGGAAGGAGCAATGAAAGGATTGTTGAATCATGTGAATGAAAAAGGAAATTCACCTTTAACAAACGCATGGAAACCTGCAATCAACGGAATTTTAGATGCATATTTTGGTGCAGATGTAAAAGAGTTTGAGTACCAAGGGAAAAAATATACACCAAAAACATTTGCTGAATCATTAAACTTAAACATGGATGATTATGTTTCAGTAACATCGTTAACGAATCACCCAATGAATGCTAAATGTTTTTTAGCGATCCAAGATAACTGGGCTTGGGGACAAGCTTACAATGTTAACTTAGATGATTTAGTAAAAGTTACGGAGGATGCTTTGAAAAATGGTTATACAGTTGCTTGGGGAGCTGATGTTTCTGAAAAAGGATTCAACTTCAGAAAAGGAATTGCTATTGTACCTGAAGATATGTCAACATTAAAAGTGAGAGGAAGTGACAACAGAAACTTCTCTGATGCTGGAGCAGACAAAATTTCAAATGCTTTCTTAGAGCCAGTTAAAGAATTGGAAATCACTCCAGAATTCAGACAAGCTGGTTACGACAACAAAACGACAACTGACGATCACGGAATGCACATCGTTGGAATGTATAAAGACCAAACTGGTAAAACCTTCTTTTTAGTTAAGAACTCTTGGGGAACAGGAAACTTACCAAAAGGTTACTTCTACGTTTCAGAAAACTATTTCAGATACAAAACAATCAACATCTTCTTACATAAAGATGGAATTTCTAAAGATGTTAAAAAGAAATTAGAGTTGTAAGATTATTAAACGAATTGTTTACAAAAAAGGTTGAGCATTTGCTCAACCTTTTTTTATTTCATTGAATAAAGTCTTAAAACTTATCTTAACAGAGGGTAACTGATCCTGTCGAAGTTAATGTGCTTCCAACCAATTCTTCGCTAATTCCATTTCTACTTCCATCGGAACTGCTAATTGAACCGCGTTTTCCATTGCTGCTTTTACCAATGTTTTCATTTGTTCGATTTCGTCTTTATGCACATCAAAAATTAATTCATCATGCACTTGTAAAATCATTTTTGATTGTAAATGCTGCTTTTCCATTTCTTTATATACTGATACCATGGCTAATTTGATGATATCTGCTGCTGAACCTTGAATAGGGGCATTAATGGCATTTCGTTCTGCGTAACCTCTCACAATTGCATTAGACGAATTAATATCTGGTAAATATCTACGACGTTTCATTATGGTTTCTACATAGCCATTTTCCCTTGCCTTAGCTACTGTTCCATCCATATACTCTTTTATTGTACCGTATTGTGCAAAGTAGTTATCAATAATTTCTTTCGCTTCTTTTCTCGAAATATTTAAGTTTTGAGCCAAACCAAATGCAGATTGTCCGTAAATAATTCCGAAGTTAACCGCTTTAGCAGCACTACGTTGGTCTTTTGAAACTTCTTCCGGTGGAAGATGGAATACTTTCGCAGCCGTAGCGGTATGAATATCGTGTCCTTTTTGGAATGCTTCCACCATATTTGGATCGTTACTCAGTGCAGCAATAATTCTTAACTCAATTTGAGAGTAATCAACCGACATTAATAAGTAATCTTCTCCACGAGCAACGAAAGCTTTACGAATCTCTTTTCCATTTTCTGAACGAATCGGAATATTCTGTAAATTTGGATTATTCGAACTCAAACGACCTGTTGCTGTGACAGTTTGCATAAAACTTGTATGTATCCTTTCATCAAATTGATCAACCAATGTTGGTAATGGATCTACGTATGTACTTTTTAATTTTTTCAATTGACGGTATTCCAAAATCAATGGAATGATAGTGTGATCTTTTTGGTGTTTAACTAAAACATCTTCACCTGTCGCATATTGACCGGTTTTTGTTTTTTTAGCTTTTGTTGAAATCTTCATATGTTCAAAAAGCACATCACCTAATTGCTTTGGTGAATCAATATTGAAATCCATTCCAGCTAAATCGATGATTTCTTTGTGAAGGACCGAACTTCGTTCTTCTAATTGAATTGAAAATTCTTTCAATCCTTCAACATCAATTGCAATACCTTCTTTTTCCATTTCATTCAACACGTAAACCAAAGGCATTTCCATATTATAGAATAAATCTTTTAAATGGTCTTTTTGAATTTCTGGTTCAAACAATTGTTTCAATTGGAAAGTAATATCAGCATCTTCACACGCATAATCAGAAACTTCTTCCGGCTTCAAATCCTGCATGTTTCCTTGATTTTTTCCTTTTTTACCAATCAAATCTTCAATTGAAATTGGTTTGTAAGAAAGGTAGAATTCCGATAAGAAATCCATACTTTGTTTTGCTTCTGGATTGATTAAGTAGTGTGCAATCATTGTATCGAATACCGGCCATGAAATATCAATCCCATAACGACTTAATACTTGCATATCATACTTTATGTTATGCGCAATTTTTTCAATTGTGTTAGACTCAAAAAACGGTTTGAACTCTTCAACAATCTTTTTAGCATCCTCAAAATTTGAAGGAACAGCAACATAAAATCCTTCTCTTTCTTTGTATGAAAAAGAGATCCCAACTAAATCTGCATGTAAGGGATTAATTGAGTTTGTTTCTGTATCAAAACATACTTGTTGTTGTTTCAATAATAAATCCAGTAATTCTTTTCGTTCATCTGGTTTTGTAATTAAATGGTAACTTGGTTTTGAGGTTGCAATTGTTTTTAATGATGCTGATTCGATAGGTTCTTGTTCGACTACTAAACTTTGTTTTCCAAATAAGTCCATCTGACCATTTTCATCGATATTAGCGCTCACAACAATTTCTTCACCGATTACTCTTCTTGCTAAATTTCTGAATTCTAATTCCGTAAAAACCTCTTTGATTTTTTCCGCATCAGGGTCACACATGATTAAATCCTCTTCAATGAACTCAACATCAACATCCGTTATAATTGTTGCCAACATTTTAGAAACTAAACCTTGCTCAGCAAAATTGATAACATTTTCTTTCTGTTTTCCTTTTAATTCCTCCGCATTAGCAATTAGATTTTCAACAGAACCATATTTTTGAATCAATTTTTTAGACGTTTTTTCACCAATACCAGGAATACCAGGAATGTTGTCTGCAGCATCACCCCAAAGACCTAAAATATCAATAACTTGTAAAGGGTTTTCTACTTCGAATTTAGCACATACTTCAGGTATCCCCAAAATTTCAGGCGGATTACCACCACGACCAGGTTTATACATAAAAATATGTTCAGAAACTAGCTGACCAAAATCTTTATCGGGAGTCATCATGTATGTTATGAAACCTTTTTTTTCAGCAACTTTAGCTACAGTTCCAATAACATCATCTGCTTCATAACCATCTACTTGTAAGATAGGAATATTGAAAGCACGAATAATTGTTTTTATTGGTTCAATCATGGAACGGATGTCTTCAGGCATTTCTTCTCGATGTGCTTTATAAGCTTCGAAATCGGTTTGACGCAATGTTGCACCACCTGGAGGATCAAAAACAACAGCAATATGAGTCGGTTTTTCTCTTAAAATAATATCAATCAATGCATTTGTAAAACCAAAAGCAGCTGATGTATTTTGCCCTTTAGAATTAACACGAGGATTCTTAGAAAAAGCAAAATAAGCTCTGTAAATCAACGCAAAAGCATCTAAAAGAAAAAGTTTTTTATCGTGAATTGGTGTTAACATATTGTGTTTTTTTGAGTTCAAACAAAAATAGTATTTTTAAAGATTTAAGACTAAAAGACGAAAGATTTATACTAGATAAAATCTAAGCTTGTACTATTGTTCGAAAATAAAAATTTAAAACCTTTAAGTTTAGACTGAGCAGTTGTTTAAGAATTATCTTATTCTTTGAAATATGATGATTTTATGGACCCCAATAATCAAAATAAAAAATACTTTTTGACGGTATTTTAAATTCAATACTATTCTCTTTTATTGAGTCTCCACATGAGATATAATGAGTTCCTGGCTCGATTTTAGTTTTTTGATTAATATCAGATAACCATTTTTTACCATCAACATACAAGTCACCACAAAGACCTCCATTATTATCAACTATTACCAAATAAGAAAAACCATCTTTTGATTTGGATATCTTACCTCTCAAACATTGATTAATACTACAAGAGCATACTATAAAAAAGAGAATTAAAATTGAGCTCACTTTCAACATATGAATTTTTAAAGATTATTTAAAAATAAGAATTAATTTTGGCTCGATATGATCAAAAAAAATTGATTTTATAATGAAGACAGTAACATTCACACCCTTCGAAGCGTTGGGAAAAGATGATAGAGGAACAACAACTGAAATTATATTGGACAGAGCAGGTAAAGCCTTGTCGATTTTTAGAAAAGCAGGTACAGTTTTCGGAAATCATTATCATTCAGGTTCACAAGTTGCTAAAAATCCTGAAATATTTTGGTTGTTACACGGAAAATTGAAATTCGAATACAAAACAGTTGAAGCATCTGAATGGCAAACTGAAACTGTTGAATCAGCTACAAAAATGGAAATTTATCCCAATGTTGTTCATCGAGTTACTGCATTAACGGATAGTTATATGCTTGAATTGAATAGCTTGCAGGAACATATTGACGATACGGTGAAAATTTAAGTTGTATTATTTGTTATTACTATAATAATTTGGAACTTCAACTTTTACAACACAGCCATTTGCGATAAAGTTATCACTTCCTGAAGGTAAATTCAAAGTATATGTAAGTTCCGAATTTTCAATTTTTTCTATCAATATGATTGATTTATATGAATTAGTCTCAGGAAAATATAAACGATCACCGATTTGTATTTCTCTTACATTTCGATCATTGTCATAATTAAAATTAGACTTTTTAGGATTTATTGAAGCCCAAAAATCACCATTTACAAAAAAGGGATGATCATCTGTAGCAATTATTTCACCTGAGTTAAATTTTATTTTGTAGAGTTCTGAATGTTTTGCAATTACTAAATCAGTTACTTTGACCGACTTTAAGTGATTTTGAGAAAAGTCATAACTCATAACAGAATCTTTTTCATTTATTTCTTCAATGTTTTTTAAAGAATGATCACTCATTAAAATTTTTGTCCCTTTTGCAAAACAATGAACATCTAAACCATTAAAGTTTATTTCACTTATAGCCACGTCTTTGTATTTAGTTCCCGGATAAACTTCTAAAATTTCAAGAGTTATTATTAGGTCTTTAGTTGAATCAACAGATTGAATCGGATCAATTTCAAAAGTTTGAGTGCTACTCACATCTTCAAGTTTAAAAACGGCTACAGGCTTATTATTTACACTAAATTTTAACTTTGAAACTCTCGAATTTTGTTTCCATAACTCTTCATTTTTTATGTAACCATTGTAAATTATTATCTCATTAACCCTTGGGGAAAATGGATCAAAATAAAAATTAATGCTTTCTCCAATGGCTGACATACTGTTGTCTGGAACCCAGGCAGTGAATAGATCAAAGTCATGAATATTGTCTGCTACATAAGAATTATTTCCTTGTGATTTTAGATTTGATGAACTTGTAATTTTACTTGGACCACCACCACAATACCAACTACATCCTACTCCTTCTGTCATGGGTCCATAACCCATTTCTAAAGAATCAATCATTTTTTCTTGTAAACTTGATAGTTCACCGAAATTAACATTTCCATTTTCTAACTTTTCATAAAGTTCAATAGTTAATTCCCATTCTTTTGAGGCCTTTTTTGAAAAAATATTAGAATGTGATATTTCTGGCTTAACTGTAGGAATATTTTGGCTATATAGTTTAAAACTTAATCCAAAAATTAAGAAAATAAATAGTGATTTCATTTGTAAAGAATTATCTCTTTTTCAAATTTAAACATAATAATTCATTGAAAAAATTAGTTTAATATTTTATTATTTAACCATTGATAATCAATTATATATACGATTATAAACAATTACAAACGAAAAACAAACGAAATTAAACGGTTATTAAACGGATAAAATTTTAACAGTGCCTCAACTTTGCAGTGTCGATATCAGTCAACGATTTCTGATGGGTAACAAAAACAAATTAATTACAAGTTATTATGAACACGCTTAGAAACAAAGTAAACTTAATCGGTCGCATTGGTAAAACACCAGAAATTCAAAAAGTAGGAACATCAAAAGATTATGCCTTGACAAAATTTCCTTTGGCTACGAATGAAAATTATAAAGACAAAAACGGTCAATGGCACGAAAATACACAGTGGCATAATTTGATTGCTTGGGGTAAAACTGCAGAACGTATCTCATTATTAATTTCAAAAGGTCAAGAAGTGATGATCGAGGGTCGTTTGGTAAATAAATCATACGAGAAGGATGGAGAAAAAAGATTCTCAACCGATATCGAAGTAACAGACTTTTTATTGTTATCAAGTAAAAACAAATCAAATTCTGCGGAAAACAATTAAAAATCAATTTCAATCACTAAAATTCAAGTACGATGAACCACGTTAATTTAATCGGTAAAATGTGTTCAACACCAAAATTTGTTGAATTAAAAAATGGAAAAAAGCTAGTTCAATTCACCCTAAGTACTAAAGAAACTTTTTTGGATGCTGAAGGGAAAGCACAAACAAACAGACAATGGCACAAGCTATTTGCTTGGGGAAAATGGGTGAAAGTACTAGAGGAATTAGGCTCAGAAGGGATGAACCTAGCCATTGAAGGGAGATTGACCTCTCGCTTTTACAAATTACCAACGGGCGATAGAAAATACATTTCTGAAGTTGAAGTAAACGACCTTATAATATTATAAATCAAATATTTAACTACCTAAATCACAATTATTTCACTTAACAATTAAACGCTATGTTACAATTAAGAAATCACGTTACACTTGTAGGAAACATGGGTAACAATGCTAAAATCACACAATTTGAAAATGGAAGCAAAATAGCACGTTTCAGTCTAGCAACGGACAAATTTTATGGAAAGAAAGAAAAACCGCTTAAAAAAACTCCAGAATGGCATAATTTATTTGCTTGGGGGAATATTGCTCAGTTTATCGAGAAGTATGGTGAAAAAGGAAAGCAATTGGCCATACACGGAAAATTAGTAACTCGAACTTATTTAAACAAAGAAGGAAAAGAAAGAAAAGTCACTGAAATTGAAGTTCAACATATCATAGGAATGTAAAATATAAATACCTCCCCTAAATCTAAAAAGAGGCCATCCAAATTATACTGGAATAGCCTCTTTTATTAAATTATTATGATTAAATCTTACCCTATGAATTATGTTATACATCAACAATAGAAAAATTGAAAAAAGATTATTTAAAACTCATACTAAAGAATTTTGGTTAACTATTTGAAAGTATCTATTTTAGTTATCTTTAAATTAAATTTTTAGAAAACGAATGAGATTTAAACATTTCTACTTCTTGTTATTTCTGCTGTTTTCAATGACATCTTGCATTGAAATTTTTGACGATCTAACACTTCATAACGA
>CAZOLZ010000017.1:0-37746 GCA_964580965.1 uncultured Flavobacteriales bacterium
TCAACATGTTCAAGAACATGATTACAAAAAACAACATCAAATTGATTTCCGTTTAAAGGTATATGATGTAAGTCAAAATGCAAATCTGCCAAAGGCGACTCTAAGTCACCTGTTGTGTAATTTATATTTGATAATTTTTTAAATCTACCGTAAAAACATTGTTCAGGAGCAATATGCAAAACATTTAAATCAGATTTAAAGAAGTTAGATTCATTTTTAAGGTACAACCACATTAATCTGTGACGCTCTAAAGTCAAATCATAAGGACATAAAACATTAGGTCTGTTTGCAACTTTTGATCCATATGATAAAAACTTTTTAAACTTCTTCTCACATACTGGGCACTCAACATTATCACCTTTATACAACAATGGAGCAATTAATTTAAAAGGATAACTTAAGCGAATTAATAATGGTCGGGGTAAAGTATTTAATAAAAATGAATATATTTTTTTCATTTGTAAACGTTATTATGTGCTAAAAAGCTTTAACTACAAATCTAATAAGAAAAAATGATTCTTATACGACAGCTTACTTAAGTAAAAAGTTTATAGCTGTATTTTTTATATTCAAATTCTTTTTTTATCAAAACAAATTCTCGAAAAAAAGTATTAAACAAAAAAAAGAGTTACATAAATGCAACTCTTAATCAAAATATAAAAATGTATTTTTTACTTCTTAAGTGTTCTGGCGAAACGGTTATTGAATTTATCAATACGTCCAGCAGTATCAACAAATTGTTGAATACCTGTAAAGAAAGGATGTGATTTGTGAGAGATATCTAACTTGAACAATGGGTACTCTACTCCATCTTCCCAAACAATTGTATCACTAGTCGATGCACATGAATGGCAAACAAAAGAATAGTCATTTGACATATCTTTAAACACTACTAATCTATAATTTTCTGGATGTGTATCTTTTTTCATCTTTTAATATTATTTACAATTCAAAACCCCATAAATTTGGGATTACAAAATTAATAAAACTTTTTTAATAACCACTTTTTTTTAGAAATAAAATTTTATTTATTTTCTTTCGTTATTTTTGAAACAAATATATTCAAATGTTAAGAGTTTTTGGAATTTTATTTTTAGTAATACTTACTTCAACTTCATTAAGTTGTAAAAAAAACACATCATTCTCTAAAAACCATTTAAACTTTTCGCAAGACACACTAGTATTTGACACTATATTCACAACAATAGGCTCAACTACCAAGCAATTAAAAATCTACAATTTAAATAATGAACCAATTCGAATAGAGTCAATATCACTAAAAAACGGGAATAACTCTCCTTTTCGATTGAATGTAGATGGTAAAGCTGATGTAAATTTTTCTAATTTAGAAATTGCTCCTAATGATAGTATTTATGCTTTTGTTGATGTCAAACTTTCTGTAAACAATCAAAACCTTCCTATGGTTGTTGAAGATGAAATTGAATTCACCACAAATGGTAAAACTCAAGTGATTCAACTAGCAGTTTGGGGACAAGATATTCACTATCATTATTCAGATATTCTAAATGGAACTGTATTAGATTTTAATGAAGGTATTTGGGAAAATGATAAGCCACACTTAATCTATGGAGCAGCTATTGTTGATGAAGGTAAATCATTAACCATTCCTGCTGGAACTGAAATTTACCTTCATAAAAACGCTAGGCTAATTATCTACAAAGCCTCACTTAACATTGAAGGGACATTAGGAAATGAAGTAACTTTTCAAGGGGATCGATTAGAAAGTGATTATAATAATGTAACAAATCAATATTACGGTATTTATTTTGATTCTGCTAGAAAATCATCGATCAATTACCTTGAATTAAAAAATGCAACAGTTGGCATTCATTTATTTGGCAATAACGACTTGAATGCACCAGATGATTTCACACTCACCATTACCAATTCTAAAATTTTGAATAATGGTTACTATGGTGTTTTATCATATAGAGGGAGTTCTATATCTGTTGAAAATTCAATTATTTCAAACAATGAAAGTTTCGGTTTCTTGTCATTAGTAGGTGGAAAATTCAATTTTAACCACTGCAATGTTTTAGGTTATAAATCTTCGAATCAAAGTCAAGCATTTGGTGTAATTAATTACTTTACAGAAAATGATTTAACATATATTAGTTCTGTTGAAGGAAAGGTTACAAATTCAATCATCTATGGATATAATGAAAATGAAATTGGATTTGATACATTAACTAATATCAATGGTATTTCAATTAACTTGGATTTTCAAAGAAATCTAATAAAAAAAGACACCATTAATTTACCTCTTTGGTATAAAAATAATTCTATCTGGAATACCCCCCCCTTATTCACCAATATTCCAGAATATGATTTCACACTATTACCTAATTCTCCTGCGATTGGAACTGGCGATAACTTATTCCCTTATTTCAATAATTTAAACATTAATGGAGAAATTGTATCACCTCCAAATATTGGCCCTCTGTAATTTTTCACTATATTTAAAGATATGAGCTAAATCTATTTCTTTAAATATTATGAATGAAACATTAAATCTCACTAATATTCGAAAACAACTTCATCAGATTCCTGAAGTTTCTGGAAATGAAAAATTGACTTCTGAGTACATTTCACTTCTTTTAGAAAAGTTCGAGAATATAGATTTAGTTAAACAAGTTGGGGGATATGGTATTTTAGCGAAAATATTTTTTACAAATGATGGTCCTGAAGTACTTTTTAGAGCAGAGTTAGATGCACTCCCAATTCAAGAAGTGAATACATTTGAATATCAATCTAACCATGATGGTGTCTCTCACAAATGTGGACATGATGGACATATGACAATATTAATTAGTTTAATCGAACATTTTCAAAATCTCAAAAATCAAAAAGGAACTATTTACTTTTTATTTCAACCTGCTGAGGAAAATGGTGAAGGAGCTAAAGCTTGCCTAGAATATTTCAAAATAAACAACATTACTTTTGATTACATTTTCGCATTACATAACATTCCTAATTATAGTTTCGGTGAAGTTTTTGTCAAATCTGAAGAGATTACTCCTGCAGTTTACTCTGTCAAAATAAAAATTGAAGGTAGAACTGCTCATGCTGCTGAACCAGAGAATGGTATAAACCCTTCAAAATCAATACAAAAGATAATTTCTTTTTTTGACAAAATGAATATTCCTAATCAAGAGGACTTAAACTTTCTTATCTGTACACCAATTCATATTAACATGGGAGAGATTGCTTATGGTATCTCTGCTGGATATGGTGAAGTTCATTACACATTAAGAAGTTGGAAAAACAAAGTCTTAAATAACTCAAAACAGAGAATTGAGGAATATTTAACTAAATTATCAAAAGAAGAAGAAATTAAAATCACAATAGAGTACTTAGAAGAATTTCGAGCAAATCAAAACAACATTGAATGCGTTAACCTCATTGAGGAAGCATGTTACAAAGATAAAATCAAGTTTAATAAACTTGTAAAACCATTCAAATGGGGTGAAGACTTTGGGATATTAACAGAAAATTACAAAGGTGCTTTATTTGGCTTAGGCGCTGGCGAAAATATACCTTCTTTACATAATCCAGATTATGACTATCCAGATGAATTAACACCTATTGGGAGAAACTTATTTTATTATATATGGTTATCAATTCAAGAAAAATACAAATAACTTAATGTCTTTTAGCTCACATATCGTTCTTAGTAAAGAAGCTCTTGTAAACAATATCAATTTTATTAAAACATTGTTAAAACCAAACACTATTTTCTCCTCGGTTGTTAAGGGTAATGCATACGGGCATGGAATAGAATCTTACATACCTTTAGCACAAACCTGTGGTATAGAGCATTTTTCTGTTTACAGTATTCAAGAAGCTAAAAATGTATATAAAAATCTGATAAAACCTGCTACAATAATGATCATGGGGTTTATCTCAAAAAATGAAATTGATTGGTGTATTGAAAAAGAAATTGAATTTTTTGTATATGATTATAAAAGGCTTAATGAATCGATAGAAGCTTCAAAAAAATTAAACAAAAAAGCGATCATTCATATTGAAATAGAAACTGGACTCAATCGGACAGGCTTTCCTTTTAATGAGATTAACGAGTTAAACACTATATTTAAACTGCATAGTAAAAATATAGAAGTTAAGGGTATTTGTAGTCATTTAGCAGGAGCTGAAAGTATATCAAATTATGTACGAATAAAACAACAAATCAAAATATTTAAAAAAGCTATACTAGCTTTTAAAAAATATGGTACTGAATTTGAAATGAAACACTTAGCCTGTTCCGCTGGAATAATTCAATACCCTGAAACTCAGTTTGACCTTGTAAGAGTTGGGATACTCCAATATGGTTTATGGCCTAGTAAGGAAACATTTATTTTTCATCAATCGAAAACAGAACATTATACAGATCCCTTGAAAAGAATTATTTCATGGAAAAGTAAAATCATACATATTAAATCTATCAAAATAGGTGAATTTATTGGATACGGTTTGAACTTTATGGCTGAACGTCCTATGACTATTGGTATTGTTCCTGTTGGTTATTCTGACGGTTATAGTAGATCGTTGAGTAATCAGGGAAGGGTACTAGTCAATGGAAAACGTTCAAATGTAATTGGTACAATCAACATGAATAGTTTTACAATTGACTTAACAGAGATAAACGATTTCGCTGTAGAAGATGAAGTAGTTTTAATTGGATATCAAAATAATGAAGAGATCACAATTGCCTCATTTAGTGAACTAAGTAATTTATTAAACTACGAATTGTTAACTCGGATACCTTCAGTAATACCTCGAAAGATTGAAGCATAAAAAAGGTTACCTTATTGGGTAACCTTTCACAATTATATTTAAATTGAATTAAGCTTGAACGTTCATATTATCTAAAACATTCATTACATCTTTAACTGCTTTAGCAGAATCTTCAAGTAAAGCTCTTTCATCAGCATTCAATTGTAATTCAATAATTTTCTCGATACCATTTTTACCTAAAACTACAGGTACACCCAAATAAATATCTCTCATATCATATTCTCCTTGTAACCATGCACAAACTGGAAAAACACGCTTTTGGTCACGAACAATTGCTTCCACCATTTGAGCAGCAGCAGCACCTGGTGCATACCAAGCAGATGTACCTAACAATTTAACGATTTCACCACCTCCAAACTTAGTTCTTTCAATGATTTCATTCAATTTAGACTCTTCAATCATTTCAGTTACAGGAATACCACCAACTGTAGTATATCTTGGTAATGGAACCATTGTATCTCCATGTCCTCCCATAAGTACTGCTTGAATATCTTTTGGTGAAATATTAAGTTCTTCTGCTAAAAAAGCTTTGTATCTAGCAGTATCTAGAATTCCAGCCATTCCAAAAATATTTCTAGAATCAATTTTTGCTGCTAAAAACGCACAATAAGTCATTACATCTAATGGATTAGATACAATAATAATTTTAGCATTTGGCGAATGCTTAACAATATTTTCAGTAACTGATTTAACAATTCCTGCGTTAGTAGCGATTAAATCATCACGAGACATTCCTGGTTTTCTAGGTAAACCTGAAGTAATAACAACAACATCAGAATCAGCTGTTTTTGTGTAATCATTGGTTGAACCTACAGTTCTTGAATCATACAAGTTAATAGGTGCTGTTTGCCACATATCTAATGCTTTCCCTTCAGCAAAACCTTCTTTAATATCAAGCAATACGATTTCGTTTGCTACTTCTCTTTTTGCTAAAACATCAGCACAAGTTGCACCAACGTTTCCAGCTCCAACTACAGTTACTTTCATTTTTTTAGTATAGTAATATTTGCTATTAAATTTATCGGGAACAAATTTAATGAATTTGTAATGAAATATTACTAAATTTAATAAAAACTTACATGTAAGTAATTGTTAAAGGCCACGACAAAGAAGAATGACTAATTATTGAAAGTGTTAAACTCTAATCATTTTATAAGTAAATCATTTTTCACTTTAAATTAAGCAACCTTTAACTAAGCTTATCGTCAAATAAAAGAGCGTTTCAAACAAGTGGAAAGTAAAGAAGAACTAAATTATATAATTGACGGATGTATACGAAACAAACGTAAACATCAAGAAAAACTATTTAAACTTTATTATGGTAAAATGATGGGAGTAGCTTTGCGATATACCAAAGATAATGATACAGCTCAAGAAATTGTTCAAAATAGTTTCATCAAAATCTATGATAAACTTAATACATTTGAAAAAGAAGGTAGTTTTTTCAATTGGATTACTCGAATTGTTATAAATACAAGTATAGATGCTATTCGAAAATCGAAAAAAGAACCTTTTAAGTTTGGTGATGAATATATCTTTGTTGAAGAAAGTTCAGAAGACACAGATGAAGAACTAGATGTTTCCAATTATAATTCTAATATAATTTTAGAAGCAATTCAAGAACTTTCGCCAGCTTATCAAACAGTCTTTAATCTCTATGTAGTTGAAGATTACAAACATAAAGAAATTTCAGAAATTCTTGGTATTAGTGAAGGAACATCTAAATCTAATTTATCAAAAGCAAAGAATAACCTTCAAAAAATTTTACTAAATAAAAAAGAATTCAATACAACTTTTAATCAACGAAAAGAATAACAAAATTGAAATATGAAATCAAATTTTGAAAATGAAATAAAGAATAAACTTTCCAACTTTGAAGTTCCCTATGAACCAAAAGTGTGGAGTCGTGTTCGCGAAAATTTAGATCAAAATAAACCTAACAAGGATATCAACTATAAATTGATGGGAATTATTTCTATTCTTTTCATTTCACTCTCGACAGCTTACTTTTTCACTAGTAAAAATAAAACTCAAAATACAGATATAATTTCAAACAATAAACAAACTACTACTGATGAGAATATTAATATTGTAAATGAATCAAAGACTCAAGACCAGGATATTAGTATTAACGCATTCAGTAATGATCAAAATGAAATAATTGATTCAAAACCTTCTTTCAAAAATGAAAAAAATAATTTTATTGAAAATTTACCAGAAGTAAAACAGACAGTTATACCTGAAGAAATTATTATTGAACCTATTCAACCTATTCAACCAAATAATGATAATTCTACGATTAATAATCTAGAGAATAATCGAAAAAAATCTTTGAATATAAATCATCTTCCTACAATTGGCAATAAATGCATAAATGAAACCTTATTAATTAAAAACACAAACAACTCGAAGATTATTTTGTCATACCCTAATAATCAGAAGGAGGTTATTATCCCTGAAAAAAAGTCTAAAATAATTAAACTTTCTGTTTCTGGAAAATACAAATTGAGCATTGAAAATGATGATTTGAATCAATATGCTAAATATTTTTGGGTATTTAAGTCTGAAAATATTAATCTAATGATTGAACATGAAAATACTTACAAAAACGGAATTCCTTCTTTATCTGCATTCTGTAACAAACAAAACAACGTAAAATGGTATATCGACAACCATTTAATTACTGAAAATAGTAAAGAAGTCGATATTCATTTATATAAAAAAGGAAACTATCAACTTTTGATTGAACATGAAAATGAAAACGGATGTAAATCAACAAAAAGTGAGACAATAAAAATAAATGACGACTATAACTTGATGGCAGTTAATGCTTTTTTTCCCCTTGATTTTAACGACAAATTAAATTCTTTCATTCCATTTGCTTTAACGCAAAGAAGTGTGAAGTTTACATTTATTGTAATTGATCCTGTTGATGGTTCTATCATATTTGAATCAAATGATAAATTAAGAGCTTGGAACGGTATAGATCCTAGGAATAATCAAATTGTCCCTATAAATTCTAATTGGGTATGGAAAGTATACATCGAAAACCCTGAAATAGGTGAGAGTGCAACATATCAAGGTATAGTAGTTAGGTTGTAGTCTAATTAATCTAAAGAAATAAATGGATAATCTTCTTTAAAACTTTGCAATTGAGTTTTTAGATTATCTTGAAATGATTTAAATGCTAATGATTCTTTATAAAACGTTTTATGTTGCATCCCTAATCTTAGTTTTTCAACTTTTTGATTGATGTCATTTGTATCTTGATTAAAATATATCTCAGAAAATTTTCTCCAAATATAACTTATAGCTTCATCTGATGGATGAATTTTATCAATCTTGTAATACCTATAATCCCTTAATTCATCAATCATAATTTCGTAAGAAGGGAAATAATGAACTTCTTTTTTTGAAGTGATTTGATTAACTAAATCAATCAATATAGCTTTACTTCTATTATTTTCAATTAAACCATCTCTTATATGCCTGACTGGAGATATTGTAAATACAATTTCTAATACTGGGTTTAGGTCTTTTAAAACATTAATAATATCTATCCATTCTTCAAGCATCTGGTTCACAGAATACAAACGTTTATTAAAAACCGTTGACGGTTGTTTATGACAGTTTGATACGACGTACTCTTCCGTTATCAAATCATACCCAAAAGCTGTACCTAATGTAATAAACAAAACTTTTGATTTCAATAAACTTTCTCTGAATTTGCCTTGAATTCTAGTATACTGCTTAATTATTTCTTCTTCTGAGTATCCAAAGATTTTACCACTTGTATCCCATGAAAAATAAACCCCTTGATGTTCTATGATTTCTTTTTTACTAAGAGGTTCTTGAGCTAATGCTTTTTTTATGTTCCTCACAATAACCGCTGGATGAAAAGTAGTTCCAAATGGATTTGAAAGTGAATTAAAACCGAAAAACTTTGCTTTATTACCTATATCCTCAGAAAAACAACTTCCAATAAATAAAAGTGAATCTTTATGATCGATTTGAAACGAAGCGGAAGGAATTTTAAAATCTACAGTTGAATCAATCATCACATTTCCATTAAGTTTCGAGCATTAAGTATAGCTGCATCCGTTATTTTTTCTCCACTCATTAATCGTGCAACCTCCTCTATTCTTTCTGTTTGATTTAAAACTACAACTCTTGAATTTGTTTGATTTCCTTTTGTTTCTTTAAATACTTTGATGTGGTTTTTAGCTTTAGAAGCTACTTGCGGCAGGTGTGTAATTGCTAGCAATTGAGCATCTTCTCCCATTTTACCCAACATTCCCCCTATTTTTTGAGCAACTTCACCAGAAACACCTGTATCTATTTCATCAAAAATAATGGTTGGTAACTGTTTTTTCTCTGATATTATTTTTTGAATAACTAACATAATACGAGACAATTCTCCCCCACTCGCACCTTTATCAATCGTATTTAAATCCATCCCTTTATTCGATGAAAACAAAAACTTAATTTCTGAGAAACCTTGAGGTGATAAATCAGCTTTCAAGTTTAAATCAATTTTAAATTGAGTCTGTGGCATTTTTAATTCATCAAGCAATGAAATAACTTTATTTTCAATTAAAGGTATTACGGACCTTCTCTTTTCATGAAGATTATTAGCTAATTTAACTAATTCTTTATAGAAAATATTAACACCTTCCTCTTTTGAAATAATTTCATCCGTTAAACTATTTGTTGACTTCAGCTTTTCATCGAGAGTTTCTTTTATTTCAACCAATTGAGACTGTTCAATCACATTATGCTTTCGAAGTAATCTATTGTATAAATCAAGCAATTGAACTAATTCTGAAAGTCTTTCAGGGTTTACCTCAATAGAATCTATATAGTTTTCTGCTTCATTTGAAATATCATTTAATTCAATAATTACAGAGAAAACTCTTTCACCTAATTGATCTGTTAATTTATCTAGTCCTTTAACTTTACCTAAGATGACTTTCAACTTTGATAAAATAGGTTGAACTCCATTTTCATCATCAATAGCAGAAACGACATTAGACAACGTTGACTTTAATTCATCAACATTTTCATTTTTAACTAATTCTTCTTCTAATTTTGAAAAATTATTTGTTCCTAGATTTAACTCTTCTAATTCATCTAACAAAAACTGATTGTAGTCCTTTTCTTGTTCAAATTGATTCGCTTTCAATTTAAGCATTTCAAGCTCCTTTTTAGCTGCTCCCCACTTCTTATACAAAGACAGAAATTTAACTTTATCCCCTTGTATTCCACCCAATACATCTATAACATCCATTTGAAAGTCGGCATTCCTAAGCTCTAATGAATTATGTTGAGAATGAATATGAATTAACTTTTCTGAAAACAGTTTTAAAACATTTAACTGAACAGGTGAATCATTTATAAAAGCCCTTGATCTTCCTTGACGAGTAATTTCTCTTCTAAAAATTGTTAAATCATAATAATCGATATCATTTTCTTCAAACAATTTCTGAATATTATAATTTGCTAGATTAAATTCCGCTTCTACAATAGCTTTATCACCATTTGGACCAATTGCTGAATAATCAGCTCTTTCTCCTAAAACTAAATCTAACGCTCCTAATAATATAGATTTCCCTGAACCAGTTTCTCCGGTTAACACTGTAAAACCTTTTGCAATATCTAAAACTAATGAAGAAATTAGTGCAAAATTTTGAATTTTTAAATGCTTTAACATTAATTCAAGATTTGTTCGTACTTAGATGAGTTTGCAGGGTCAATTCCCTTTAAAACATTAACTATTTCTGTTTTTTCTTTTGTTTCAGCATCAAGGTATAAATTTTTCAATTCGTTCACTTTCCCTTGAATAAATATCAATAAATTAATTGAATTAGGCCTTACATTGGATATTCTTGTCAACTTTTTAATTGAAGTTGTTATCATTTTTCTACCTTCAATTTTATTTTCATAAAGTTTATCAATTCCTTTTCTGTGATATTCGTAATTACACTCACGTAAAGGCTTAAAAAGCTGATGTAAAATATTATCAACCAACCAGTAACGATTCTTTTTAGAGTTACCTGTTTCATTTGTTTGCCAACCGGCTAAACCAGAAGATTGTGCATTTGATACAATTTGTTGAGCTAAAGTAAAATATGCTGTTCCACCTTCGGGAGAAAAAGAATCATAATCCATTCCTAAAATAAAATAACCGTAAAAACCTAGAATTGAACTCAAATTATCTCTAAATCCATTTTGAGGCAATATCAAAGGAGATTCCCCAGTGAAAGAAATCTGTACATCTTCATCTTGAAAATTAAAAAGAGTTGTATTGTAACTTGAATGAAATCCAGGCCTTGTAGACTGAATCTGCATTTTACCTACAAAATTACCATAAGATGGAATCCCTGTTATTTGTAATTGTATTTGACAATTAATTCTTTCTTCGACTTGAAAAGGATCATTCGTAAATTCTTGATTATTCATGAATTCAAAAATTGCAGTTTCTAATCGATCCAAAACTGCTTTATCAGCAGTAGAAACTTCAACTTTAGCTTCAACAATAATTGAAACTTGACAATTAAACTCTTGTCCAAATAGTTGGTTTGAAACAATTAAAAGAAATGTAATTAATACCTCTTTCATAATTTTTGTTCGATAATATCTACAATAGATTTAGCAACCTGATTCTTTTTCATTAACTCCAAATCTACCAAATTATTGTACCTATCTAAAATCGTTACTTTATTTGTATCGTAACCAAATCCAGCACCTTCATTTTGCAATGAATTTGCAACTATTAAATCTAAGTTTTTCTTTTTAAGTTTAGACTTAGCATTTTCAATTAAGTCATTTGTTTCTAAAGCAAATCCAACTAATAATTGATTTTTTTTATTCTCACCAGCCCAAGCTAAAATATCTGGATTTTTTACTAATTCAATAGTTAATTCTTCACTTTTTTTCTTGATTTTCTCATCGGCTACTGTCTTTGGTCTGTAATCAGCAACTGCGGCTGAAAAAATACCTCCAGCAACATTCTTCCAAACATCTTGTACAGCATTTAACATCTGCTTAGCACTTGATATTTTAATTAAATTAAGCTTATTATGAGATAACTCTTCTTTTGTAGGACCACTAACTAATGTAACATCAGCACCTCTCTTTAATAATTCTTTAGCTAGCGCAAACCCCATTTTACCTGAAGAGTGATTTCCAATATATCTAACAGGATCAATTAATTCATAAGTTGGTCCAGCTGTTATTAAAAAATGTTTTCCTTCAAAAGTCAATTTAATCTTAAAAGAATCTTGAATTCTGTCAAACAATTCCTGTGGTTCTAACATTCTTCCTTGACCTACTAATCCACTAGCTAATTCACCTGAACCGACTGGTAAAACGTTTACTCCATCATTTTCTAAAAGAGCTAAGTTTCTTTTGGTTGTTGAATGGGTGTACATATCTAAATCCATTGCTGGAGCAACCATAACTGGACATTTTGCTGAAAGGTAAGTTGTAATCAATAAATTATCCGACAAACCTGAAACCATTTTAGCTAGTGAGTTTGCTGTTAATGGTGCTATTAAAAATAGATCAGCCCAACCTCCAAGTTCAACATGATTTTCCCATTCGCCAGAGTCTTTATTCCAGAAATTTATTGCAACAGAATTTTTAGAGAGCGTACTTACCGTTAAAGGGGATATAAAATCACAAGAGGCAGGAGTCATTATACATTTGACTTCTGCCCCTGATTTTATTAACAACCTAATTAATTCGGCAATTTTGTAAGCTGCAATTCCTCCTGTTATTCCTAGAAGAATGCGTTTACCTTGCATATTAGTCTTTTTGTTCTGGCTTACGGATGTAAACTTCATCATTCATAAACTGATCCATCGCAATAGAAACAGGCTTTGGAAGTTTCTCGTAAAATTTAGAGATTTCGATTTGTTCTCTATTTTCAAAAATCTCTTCTAAATTATCTGTAGAGGAAGCAAACTCTTGTAATTTTTGAGTTAACTCTTCTTTCATTTGAGTACTAATTTGATTCGATCTTCTTGCAACAGCAACAATCGATTCATAAATATTCCCTGTTGAATGCTCTAAATCAACTGTATCTCTTGTAATTGTTGAACGCTCTGAAGTACTATTTTTAAAATTCATAATAACTATTGTTTAGAAGTAATTGTTTGAAGTTCCTTTTCTAAATCATCACTAATTGAGTTTAACTCTTTTTTGTATTTGGTATTCGGAAATTCAGCTACAAAGTTACGATATCTTTCTAATGTTTCCTCAATTCTTTGATTTTTTTTCTGCTCAATACTATTTTTTGTAATTAAATAAGAGTTTTTCACCATTACATAATACACTGACTCCCTGAATTCAGACCTAGGATAATCATTTAAAAAAGTACTTGCTGTTGTTATCGCTGCTTTCAATTCACCGATATTCGAATACTGTTTAACAGCAGCATAATCTTTTTCTTCCAATTTAAAATGTAATCGATCCATTACTTTGTTACAAGAATCAACCAATGATGATTCAGGAAATTTGTTGATAAATTGCTGTAAATCATTTATAGCTAACTCTGTTTCATTCT
Source organism: uncultured Flavobacteriales bacterium (assembly GCA_964580965.1). Taxonomy (GTDB): domain Bacteria; phylum Bacteroidota; class Bacteroidia; order Flavobacteriales_D; family Crocinitomicaceae; genus CAIUKX01. The sequence goes on from CAZOLZ010000017.1 coordinate 13,385, forward strand.
GATCTAAAGTAAAATCTGGAGAATTTTTAACAGAACACATTGCGGATAAAAACAAACATTCCTCAGCTTTAGAACTATATGAAAACCTTTGAAAAAACGAACCTAAATAATAACCAGCCATATAGTAATCACCTTCAAAGTAATAAGCTTTACCCAAACGATAATAAGCCAATTCTCCCTCAGCAGTTTTTGGTACACGTTGATAAATTTGCTCATAAAGTGCTACTGAACGCAAATATTGCTTCTTTTCATAAAGCTCGCCTGCCAATTCAAATTTACGTTCGTAATTATCCGATTTCAAAACCTTGTTGTAACCTGAACAACTTGCCAAAGCAACGATCAACAACAATAAACTATATTTTTTTTTCAATATCATCATTCTGAAAAAAGTGAATCTACAAATTCCATTTTATTAAATACCTGTAAGTCATCAACCCCCTCACCAACACCGATATATTTAACAGGTATCTTCATTTGATCAGAGATACCAATCACAACACCTCCTTTAGCAGTACCATCTAACTTTGTAATAGCCAAAGCATTGATATCTGTTGCTAATGCAAACTGTTTCGCTTGTTCATATGCATTTTGACCTGTCGAACCATCTAATACAAGTAAAACTTCATGAGGAGCACCTGGAACTACCTTATCCATAACTCTCTTAATTTTAGTCAACTCGTTCATTAAGTTCACTTTGTTATGTAATCTTCCTGCTGTATCTATAATTACAACATCGGCATTTTTTGATTTTGCAGACTGTAAAGTATCAAAAGCAACAGAAGCTGGGTCAGCACCCATACCTTGTTGAACAATTTCTACCCCCACTCTTTCTGACCACACAATCAACTGATCAACAGCTGCAGCTCTGAATGTATCTGAAGCACCTAAAACTACTTTCTTACCTTTTGCTTTAAACTGATTAGCCAACTTACCTATAGTCGTGGTTTTACCAACACCATTTACACCAACAACCATAATTACATAAGGCTCACCATTTGTATTTGGCAGTTCAAAATCAACAGCATCATCATTATTACTTTCTGACAACAATGATGCAATCTCTTCTTTTAATACAGTATTTAATTCATTTACACCTAAGACCTTATCTCTAGCTACACGCTCTTCAATTCGTTCAATCACTTTTAACGTTGTATCAACACCTACATCAGATGTGATTAGAATTTCTTCAAGATTATCTAATACCTCATCATCAACTTTAGATTTCCCTACAATTGAGCGCGCAATTTTAGAAAAAAAGCTTTGCTTAGTTTTCTCAAGACCTTTATTTAAAGTCTCTTTTTTTTCTTTTGAAAATAAACCAAAAAACGCCATATCCTATAAACGATAAAAGCTTCCTCTATATAAAAGGAAGCTTAGAATTCTTTATATTAAACTGAGGTTAGCTTTTAGCAAACCAATCTTTCACTTTATCATTATGAACAACCTCTTCTTTGAATGAGTAAGAACCTGTTTTTTCAGATTTAACCATTTTAATCACTTTCGAGTGCTCTTTACCTCCTCCTTTTTGTAAGGATGCTACTACTTTCTTTGCCATAATTATTTAATTTCTTTATGAATAGTATATCTTCTTAAAATAGGATTAAATTTTTTAATCTCCATTCTTTCAGGTGTATTCTTTCTGTTCTTAGTCGTAATATACCTTGATGTTCCTGGCTTACCTGACTCTTTATGCTCAGTACATTCAAGAATAACCTGAATTCTATTTCCTTTACTTTTCTTTGCCATTTTAATTTGTTTTTATTACCATTTCACAATGGAAAATATTAATCACTTTCTATTTTAAATATCCCTTTTCACGAGCTTCTTTAAGACAAGCAGAAATTCCTTTCTTATTTATTGTTCTTAAAGCTGATGTTGATATTTTTAAAGTAATATACATATCATCTTCTGCTACGTAGAATTTTTTAGTAATTAAATTTGGTAAAAACTTACGCTTCGTTTTTCTATTAGAGTGAGAAACGTTATTCCCTACCATTACTGACTTACCTGTTAACTGACAAACTCTTGACATTTCTTATGTTTTTTATTAGCTTATTTATAAAAAGCGAGTGCAAAGTAAATAAAGATAAAACAATTTAACAAGTTTTTATCAAACTTTTTTCATGCTGTTTTAAATATTTACTGAACAAAACAAAATTAATCATTTTTTCGGAACTCTTTATTTGTTACTTAAGAGTTTTATACGAAGAAGATTTAATGCTGTTAACACAGCCATGTCAAGATTTCTCTGCCTATTGTTTCCAAATAAAAACTTCTTGGCAACTACTCCATCTGAAGAAGCTAATGCAATCCAAACTGTTCCTACTGACTTTTCTTCTGTACCCCCATCAGGCCCAGCTATCCCAGAAGTTGCTATACAGAAATCAACACCTAACTTTAACCTCCCCTTTTCAGCCATTTCGATTACAACCTCCTCACTAACTGCACCTTTAGTAGCAAGATTTTTTCCTGAAACTCCAACTAATAATTCTTTAAGTTCGTTTGAATAAGTTAAAAAACTACCTTTATAGTATGATGAAGATCCTGCTAAAGACACAAAAGAAGCCGCTAAATTACCTCCTGTACAACTTTCAACTGTACCAACAGTTTTATTGTTATTGATTAAAAGGTCCGCTACGACTTCATTTATCGTAATTTCACCTTCACCAAAATAGTTAATCGGAAATTGTTTTTTTAGTGTATCAAAATATTCGTCCATCTTTTCAGCATCTACTTCTCCTTTTAAAGAAGTTAACCTTAACTTTACAATACCTGGAGACGGAAGATATGCTAACCCCAAACCTTCATCTCTAACACTTGATTCCCAATCTTGAATTTGATCAGCCAAAAAAGACTCTCCTATTCCTTGAAAATGAATTGTTTTATGATAAATAGATGATAAACCAAATTGATCTTGTAACCTTGGGAATACCTCATCCATCATAATACCTTTCATCTCATATGGCACACCCGGAAGACTAATCACAATAACCCCCGATTTTTCAAACCACATTCCCGATGCTGTCCCATGATAATTATGTAAAACTTCTGTACCTATTGGCAAAGCAGCTTGTTGAACATTTACCTCCAACATCGGTCGATTTCTCTGTTTAAAAAAAGCTTCTACACGATCCAAAACTTCTTTATTTATTTCTAATTCTTTTTCGAAATATTCACAAAGCGTATGTTTTGTTATATCATCCTTAGTTGGACCCAAACCTCCTGTTATAATTACTAAATCAGCTCTTTTAACAGCAACATCCAATGCGTCTAAAATCACTTCTTTTTTATCCGAAATCGTAACGCCATTACATACTTGCACACCTCTAAAAGATAACTCTTTCCCTAACCAGGCAGCATTTGTATTGACTGTCTGACCAATCAATAATTCATCTCCAATTGAAATTAACTCTGCTTTCATACTCTTTATACTCTCTTAAACAACCTTTCTTTCCAATTCATCCATTTGTATTTTTTTGAAAAAACATATAATAACAAAGGCTGAATAATTAAAAGTGTTAAAACATTTTGCCAACCAAATAAAGGTTCACTGTAATCCATAAACAATGCATCAGTTTGAAAAGCCTGCCAATCATTAGTTAATACAACTGCTGCAAAAAAGTTATTTGAAAAATGATAACCTAAACTCAACTCTAAACCATCATCTAGTAAAACAATTAAACCTAAAAAAAAACCTGTTATTATATAATACCAAATAACATGACTACCTATTTTAGTAATTTCAGGGTTACTACCATGCATTAACCCAAAGAGTAAACCCGTTAATAAAACTGCTACAAATCCATTTTTAAAAATTCGTCCAAATAACTTAAACATTATACTTCTAAATAAAAGCTCTTCAAACAGAACTTGAATAGCCAATAAAGTAAGTGCTAAAAAAAATGTCTTTATAAAAGGAATAAGCCTAAAGTTAAAATGAATATTTTTTGTAGTTAAAAAATCCACAGTGGTAAATAATACTAAAACTAAAAACCAAACAAAAAAGCTAAATATTATTCGCTTAAAGTCAATTTTAGGTCTTAGTGAAACTAGTTCTTTAAATCGCTCCTTGACAGCTAGATAACTAAACAGAACAATAAAAACACACCCTAATATAAACGGAATCATCAACATAATAAACAAATAGTCCAAACCAATCACTTCTTTTAAAGTTGAAATTGGATTGTTAGATTGAACACCGTAATAATCAACAAAATAAATTAGGGGAATATTACCAATTGTGATAAAAACCAAAAAAGTAAACATTAAAAATATTGACTGTCTAAATGTAGTTACTTCTTTATGAAATGAATTTATAAACATAGGAAATCAAAAAAAGGCTTTGATTAATCAAAGCCTTTTAAATTACTGAAACATATCTTTAACTCTTTGAAAAAAGCCTTTCTCGTCTCCATCTGGACTCGGTTTAAAATTATCGCTTTCACGTAATTTTTCTAATAGTTCTTTTTCTTCTTTTGAATATTTCTTGGGTGTCCACACATTTATATGAACAAACAGGTCACCATGACCATGACGTTGAAGAATAGGTAATCCTTTACCTCTCAATCTTAACATTTTTCCACTTTGTGTTCCTGGATCTATTTTAATCTTTGCTTTACCAGAAATTGTTGGAATCTCAATTGACTCTCCCAAAACAGCATCAACAAAGTTCACAAAAGCTTCGTAATGAATATTTTCACCATCACGTCTTAAGGATTCATGAGGAATCTCCTCAATCACAACAATCAAATCTCCTGGAACACCGCCAAACGGACCAGCATTTCCTTTTCCTGTAACACTTAATTGCATTCCATCTTCAACTCCGGCAGGAATATTAACTTCAATAACCTCTTCTTGACGTTTCAAGCCTTGAGCATCAACACCAGCAGGCTTTTTATCAATTATCTTACCTGTCCCTTGACAAGTATGACAAGTTGACTGAGTTTGCATTGCTCCTAAAAATGTTTGAGCAACTTGAGTTATTCTCCCTGTACCATTACAAGTTGAACAGCTTTTGTATTTTACACCTTCTGCATTTATAAGCTTATTAACTTTGATCTTTTTCGTAACACCTTCAGCAACCTCCTCTAATGTTAACTTCATCTTCACTCTTAAGTTGGTACCTTTGGACTGACGAGACCTCCCTCCTCTACTTCCTCCAAAACTTCCTCCTCCGAAAGCACTTCCAAAAACATCACCGAATTGAGAAAAAATATCCTCCATGTTCATTCCTCCTCCACCGAAGCCTGAACCTCCGCCCATACCTGCATGACCAAATCTATCATATCTTGCACGTTTATCGGCATCACTCAACACCTCGTATGCTTCAGCTGCTTCTTTAAACATCCCTTCAGCTTCAGTATCATCTGGGTTTTTATCGGGATGATATTTAAGCGCTAACTTTCTATAAGCTTTTTTTATTTCGCTTTCATTTGCACTTTTCGAAACACCTAAAACCTCATAGTAATCTCTTTTCTCACTCATTGCAATCTCTTATATTATTGTCCCACAACAACTTTTGCGAAACGTATTACTTTTTCGTTTAATAAATATCCTTTTTCAACATCATCTACAACTTTTCCTTTCAAAGAATCTTCAGGTGCTGGAATGTTAGCAATTGCTTCATGAAACTCACTATCAAAAGGCTCTCCTTTAGCTACCATTTGTTTCAAACCTTTAGACTCAAGTAAAGATTTAAACTTATGAGCAACTAACTTAACACCTTCCTTAACTGCTTCAATATCATCAGACTTCTCATTGTTTTCTAATGCTCTTTCAAAGTCATCTAATACAGGAACTAAATCTTTTAAAATCGAGGCACTAGCAGAGGATATTAAATCCACTTTCTCTTTGTTAGTTCTTCTTCTAAAGTTATCAAACTCAGCATACAAACGCACAAATTTGTCGTTTAACTCATTATATTTCTCCTCCATTGTTTGTTCAGCTGGCGCTTCTTCAACTTGTTCCTCAGTATTAACTTCGGTATCATTAGTTTCTACTGAATCTTTATTAACTTGCTCTTCGTTTATATTTTGATCTTCGTTGTTTATTGTATCGAAATCCTTTTCTTTTGACATAACATGAAATTTTAATATGACTTTGTCATATCAAACATACTGCCATAATTGAAAATATGACAAATTGACATTTTTAAGAATAATAGAACCAAGCACAGATTGACAAATCAAAAGTGATTCAGTAACAAAAGCAAATAATTTCAAATGATTTTTTAACTTTAGGTTTTAAAACAAAATACCTTTAAAATGTTGGAATATAAATTTAGCGTAGAAGAAAGATTCAAAAAATATGTTCAAATAGATACAACTGCAGACCCTATTTCAGAGAGTTTTCCTTCTTCTGAAATCCAAAAAAATCTAGCACGGGTACTTGTAGATGAATTGAAAGCTTTAGGTTTGAATGATGCTGAAATGGACGAATATGGTTATGTTTTCGCTACAATAGAAAGTAATTCCGACAATAAAAACTTGCCAACAATCTGTTTTTGTTCTCACATGGATACTGCTCCTGATTGTAGTGGTACAAATGTAAAACCTATCGTTCACAGAAATTACGATGGAACGCCTATAACTTTACCAGATGATCCAACACAAATTATCACAAAAGAAAGACATAAATATTTAGCTTCTAAGATTGGCGATGATATTATTACAGCAAGTGGTTTGACCTTACTAGGAGCCGATGATAAAGCAGGTGTAGCTATTATTATGGATTTTGCACAATACATCACATCACACCCGGAAGTAAAACATGGAACAATCCGTATTTTATTTACACCAGATGAAGAAATTGGCCGCGGTGTCGATTTCCTTGACATGGAAAAATTAAATGCTGATTACGGTTACACATTAGACGGTGGTACTTTAGGCTCAATAGAAGATGAATCATTTTCAGCAAATGCTGTTAGCATTACAATAAATGGTGTAAGTGCTCATCCAGGATATGCTAAAAACAAAATGATTAATGCATTAAAAGTAGCTTCTGAATTTGTAGCTAATTTACCTAAAAACAATCTATCACCTGAAACTACTGAACATAGAGAAGGATTCTTTCACCCTACTTCAATTAATGGAGGTATGGAAAGTACAACTGTAACTTTCATTGTCAGAGATCATATTACTGCTAAACTAGAAGAATACCAACAAATTTTGAAAGATATTTTACTTGATACTTTGAAAGATTATCCTCAATTGACTTATGAATTTAAGGTAACTGAACAATACCGTAACATGAAAGAAGTATTAAGCAATGTTCCTTTCGTTACTGATTATGCAATTAAAGCAATGGAAAATGTTGGAATCACTCCAAAACCAGCTATTATAAGAGGTGGAACTGATGGATCAAGACTTTCTTTTATGGGACTTCCTTGTCCAAACATTTTTACTGGAGAAATGGCTATCCACTCAAAACACGAATATGTGAGTATTCAGGATATGCAAAAAGCTGTAAATACGATGATTGAACTTACAAAAATCTGGGAACAACACCAATAAAACTCAGTTCAAATGGACTATAAAGCAATCGTAAAAGATATCGAACAAAAAAAGTTTGAAAAAATCTACTTCCTTCATGGAGAAGAAGCTTTCTTTATTGATGAAATCACAAATGCTATTTTAAATAATGCTCTAGAAGAACATGAGAAAGACTTCAATCAAACGGTTGTTTATGGAAAAGAAGCTGATGTATTGTCTTTAATTTCAGATGCTAAAGGTTATCCTATGATGGCAGAAAGAAAAGTTGTCTTAATCAAAGAAGCTCAAGAAATAAAAGATAAGGATTTAGAACTTTTAGAAAGCTACTTTAATCAACCTGCAGCTACAACTATTTTCATCATTAATTATAAACACAAAAAGTTTGACACAAGAAAAAAAATAGCTAAAGCTGCTAAAAAAAACGGTTTGTTTTTTAATGCTGAAAAAGTAAAGGATTATCATTTAGAACAATGGATAACTAATTACGTAAAAGGACTTGGTTATGGAATTACACCTAAAGCAAGTAAACTACTATCAGACTTCCTTGGGAGTAATTTAAGTAAAATTGTAAATGAATTAAATAAGCTTTTCATTCTATTAGAAAAAGGAACTAGTATTAATGATATTCATATTGAAGAAAATATTGGTTTATCTAAAGATTACAATACGTTTGAATTGACAAACGCCATTTCAATTAGAGATGTTCAAAAAGCTTATGCAATTGCTAAATACTTTAAACATAATCCTAAAGCTGGTGACATTCATCAAGTCATCCCAAATCTATTTGGTTTTTTTAGTAAAATTATGCGCATCCATTTTCTCGAAAATAAATCAAACGATGCCATAGCAAATGCGTTACGTATTCACCCTTTTATTGCGAGTCAATATGTAAATGCTTCAAAAATTTACAATCCAAAAAAAATAGCATCTAATATTGCCATTTTGCATGAATACGACTTAAAGTCAAAAGGAATTGCTAATGCAAACACACCATCTTCTGAACTATTAACAGAAATGCTTTTCAGAATCTTACATTAAACATTGAATTATGCATCTATTTTATGATCCAAACATTACTATTGATTGCAAAAGTTTTTCTTTAAGCGATGAAGAGTCTAAACATGCTATCAAGGTGATGCGATTAAAAATAGATGATGATATTCTTATTTTGGATGGAAAAGGAAATCAATATCACTGTAAAATTATTATTCCCAACCCTAAAAAATGTGAAGTCAACATATTAAATGTTAATTCTGAAATAAAAGAGAACTTAGACATACACATTGCTGTCGCTCCAACTAAAATGAATGATCGTATTGAATGGTTTTTGGAAAAAGCTACTGAAATTGGAATTACAGAAATAACACCAATCATTTGTAAAAATTCAGAAAGAAAAATTATAAAAGAAGAACGATGGTCTAAAATTCTAATTACTGCTTTAAAACAATCTAAGCGCTTATTCCTTCCAAAGCTAAATCCTTTGACATCAATTTCAAATTTTATCCAATCAAATGAAAATGGACTCATTGCCTTTTGTAATGATAATTTTGAAAAAACTACATTATCAAAAAGTTTCAAGAAAACAAAATGTCCTATTGTTATTGGGCCTGAAGGTGATTTTACAATTCAAGAAATTGAATTAGCAAAAAATTATGGTTACCAAACTATAACATTAGGGAAAAATAGATTAAGAACAGAAACTGCTGCTCTTTATTCGGTCATGCAAGCTAAACTTATAAGCGAACAACAATGAATAATATTTTAAAGTTTTTTTTGATTGTATTCATGGCTCAATCAAATTTAATTAATGCCCAAAAAAGTAGTTTTAAACTGGCAGTTTTAAAATATAATGGAGGTGGGGATTATTATGCGAATCCAACCGCTGTTCCAAATCTTGTTCATTTCTTCAATCAAACCTATAAAACAAATCTCTCTAAGGAAGTTCCATATGTAGAGGTAGGAAGCCCTAACCTTTTTCAATACCCTTTCATCCATATGACAGGCCATGGAAATGTGGTGTTTACAAATTCAGAAGCACAAAACTTAAGAAATTACCTCTTGGCAGGAGGTTTCCTGCATATTGATGATAATTACGGTATGGATCAATTTATTCGAATAGAGTTAAAGAAAGTTTTTCCAGAATACGAATTAATTGAATTGCCTTTTAACCACCCAATATTTAATCAGGAATTTAAATTCAATGGACTTCCGAAAATTCATGAACACGACAATAAAAGACCACAGGCATTTGCTATTATTGCCGAAGGAAGAATTGTATGTTTATATACATATGAAACGGATATTGGGGATGGATGGGAAGACTTAAATGTTCACAATGATTCTAGTAAAAAACATTTAGAGGCTCTACAAATGGGATGTAATATTTTGAAATATGTTTTTGATGGACAGTAATTTAGATACTGTAAATTAAAATTATCGCAAATATAATAACCAAAAGGTAAATTATAAAAACATCTAGATTTTTAGTTAAAAACGAACGATTATCATTCTCTGAAGCTTTTCTTTTTTTTGTTATTGAAAAATCACCTTTGTTACTCTTCTTTAAATACGAATAAACTATTTGTTCCCAATCTAATAGATGACCATTACCTAAAAAAACCTCATCTCCTTCTTGAAGTTTAATAAACCCAACAAGTTTTTTATCATTTACAAAAGTACCACTTGAAGATTTCAAATCAGTCAAATAAACCGAACTGTTTTCATCAATAAATAATTCGACATGTCGCTCAGCTAAAAATGGGTTTTTTAATACAATATCATTTTTTTCTGATTTTCCGATGCTAATCTTTATTCCAGCCACGTTTTGAATTTTTATCAAAAATAACCACTAAAATTTAATTAACAAAACTCTTATTTTTTCAACCATATTAAGAAACAATTTTTTATTTCAATTTATTTAGTTCATATTTATAATATGATTTGAAAATATTAAAACCAAATATATGACAAAAGAAGAAATGCTATTAGAAATTGAAAAATTAAAAAGCCAATTAACTGGTGACATGTTCCAAGATATGGATCTTAAGGACCAAATTCACAACTTACAAATGAAAGTTGAAGGTGTAAAACCAATGGACTCTCATTTTGACTGTATTGGATGCGGATCTTAATGAAAAGTCTAATACAATTGTAGGTGTCTTGATCAATCAGACACCTTCTTTTTTTTAATTAAAATAAAAAACAAATGAAGTTAGCTTCAATAACAATCATTATTTTAACCCATCTAAATACCTTTTGTCAAGAAAATTTAAATATAAAATCCGACTCTACAACAGCAAATTTTTATTACTTATCAGAAGAAACTAAAGGGACAGTATCAAACTGTAAGATTAATATTCAAATTTCAGACGAACTAATTGGAAAAAATAGTATATCCGGTAGTGCGCTTTTAAACAACCTAAGCACAAATAATCCTATTAGAGACAAACATTTGAAATCTAAAACATATTTTAACATCAAAGGGTTTCCTGAGATAAAATTTTCTTCTAACGATTTTCATATTATTGATTCAAAACATAAAGAAGAATGGGCAACCTGTAAAGGTATTCTGGAATTAAAAGGATTCAAAAAAGAGTTGATTTTTAAAATATACAAAGACAACAAAAAACTAACTTTTAAAACAGAGCTTTATGCTGATGATTTTGGTGTCGCTATAAAAAAAGGAAGAGAAAATAGTTTAGTGAAAATTGAAATCCCTATTTATTTATAAGGTTAAAACTAAATCAATTCGATAGAGTCGTCATTTATTTTGATGACTCTATTTTTGTATAGCCCACCTATAACTTGTTTGAATGTTTTCTTACTCATTCCAAGTAAAGAATTTATTTCTTCTGGTTTACTTTTATCTGATAAATTAATCTTGCCACCATTCTTTTCCAATAAAGCCATAACCTTTTTGGTATTCGGCTCTATCTTGGCACCTCCTGATTTAGATAATCGAACATCTAACTTACCATCTTCACGAATATTGAAAACATAGCCTATCATAGTTTCACCTCTATACAAACGATCTATAATATCATTTTTATAAATTAGACCTTGGTATTTATTTTCTACAACAACCTTCACTCCCAAATCAGTTTGGTCTCCTATTAAAATAGATACAGCTTCATTTAATTCAATATTCTCAACTTCTTTACTGAAAATCTTATTTGTCTTAGAAGTTGCTACCAATCTATCAGTTGCTGAATCCAACATTAAATAAATCAAATAATATTTTCCCTCTTCTAATTTATGTGCTTGTTCTCTGAATGGAACCAACAAATCTTTTTCTAAGCCCCAATCTAAGAATGCTCCAAAAGGAGTAACTTCTTTAACTTTCAAATAAGCAAATTGGTTCAAAATGATGAAAGGCTTTTCTGTTGTAGCAACTAATCGATCTTCAGAATCTCTATATAAGAACACATCAATATCGTCACCTAACATCATATCTTCTGTTAGGTATTTATTTGGCAATAAAACATCATTATCTTCCTTATCTCCAAGATAAGCACCAACTGAAGTGAATCTTAGAATAGACAATTTATTATATTCCCCTAGACGCATCAAATTTAAAAATAAAGTGAAGATGATAATTTTGAATTCACAATTGCGCAAGGCAACATATCTTCATTTGTAATTAATGTCTGTGCAAACTTATCAAACTGAGGAAAAATACTTGCTGAATGGTATGCTATTGCAATCAAATCAATCTCTTTCTCTCTACAATATGTAATAACTTTTTGTTGGTATGAGCCAGACATTGAAATAAATTCAACATTACAAACAATTCCCCTTTCTTCATATTGGTTTTTTACAATCAAAATTCGGTTTTTGATTTTACGTATCAATAAGTCGTCTTCTTGCTTTTCTGCTACTAAAAATATTTCTGCGTTGAAAATATTAGCTAAATCTCCTGCGATATTTACAATTTGTAAACTTTCTTTTTCAAGATCAATAGGTACCAAAATCTTTTTAACCGTTTCAACTTTTGTATCTTTTTGTATAACTATGAAAGGTACATCAGAGCTTGTTATTACTTTCATCGCAAAGCTACCGAACACTTTTTGCATTCCTTTGGCTCCGTGCGTCCCCATTAAGATTAGATTTATAGCCTCTTCTTTTACAACTTTTGATACATCTTCAAAAATATTCCCAACACGAACGTAAGGTGTTATTTTAGTTCCTTTACCTGCTTTTAAATTTAAACTTTCTACTTTTCTTATTATGTCATTTAGCTTTGATTCAGCTTCATTTACTTGTGATTTATCAGTAACTAAATGAAGTAATAAAATTTCATTTGAGACATTATTACTTAAGTTAATAGCATACATAAATGCAGCATCTCCAACCGGGGTAAAGTCATGAAGCACTAGATATTTATTCTTATTCATAATAGAAAGGTATTTGTTTAAAACAAATATAGGAATAAAGGAAGTTATTCCCTTTTTTTTTTGCTAACATAGAGACGTTGAAATGTTTAGCTATCAATTAACAGGTAAGTTCGAATAAGATTGAGGTGTATTTCCTCTTGGTCTTTTTCTTTTAAAAAACTGCATAAAATTTATCTTATTCTTTTTTGATTCTAACTCTCCTTGAGGTGTTCTTGCAATATGAATATTTGGACCTGCTGCAGCTTTTTTATCAGTAGGATCTATCCAATCATTATTAAATTCTTTTAACTCTAATTTTCCAGTACGTTTATTTTGAATGTATACTTTTACCTTTTCTTTACCTTTCTTATTAATAGCAACAACTTCTTCTTGTAAGTACCATTTATTTTTATGTAACAAATAAGCATCATATGAAAAATCAGGAACATAATAAGAATAAAATCCTGTCATACTTGGAGTTTCAGGAGATAAATGATCATAAATAATTCGATTGTATTGCTTTTCATACTTCAAAGACATGTAAGCTTTCTTAGAGTATTCAAAAAAAACTCTTTTTAAAGTTTCATCTGGATTTTTAAATATAGGACTACCAAGCCGAGGAGAATTTCCAGTAAAATATAAAACATCTATAATTTTAATATTACTTGATGAATTATTAGCATCCATACCCAATACAGTATACAAGGTTCTTGAACCTTTTGAAACCGGTATCAATTTATAATACAATGCACCATACCAATTTTTTGCATCTAAAACATTATCTGGTCTAGCTGGCAACATCAATGAATTATCTACCAATTCACTTATAAAGTATTTTTTCTTTCGAACGTCATACCTAAGGATGTAACAATAATATTTTTGACTATGATCATTCATTTCGATATTCCAATTAAAAAGTCTCAATAAATCATCTTCACTTCTTACTGTTCCTAATGTTTTAAGTGATTTAAAAGGGTAGTCAAAAACACCTTCTATTGAAATAGTTTCTTCCAAATACTCCTTAAAAGCTTTATTGTGCAATAATTTATCTTTATCTGTTTTAGATTTTCTTAACTCAGTTAATAATCGATTTAGCTCTCTTTCTCGTTCAATTAGAACAGAATCTTTCTGAGCTGAAACTGTTTTAAGTGATAGTAAAACAAAAAAAATAAATCCGAATAAATACCTCATTTAATATAAAATTTGCCTTTTAAAGCTTAACGTCCTTACAAGAATAAAGTTACTATTTTTTTGACTACTAAAAGATAATTAGACATCAAAAGCAATTGAACTATTTATATTTTTTTTACATTTACTTATCATAAATAGATTATTAAATATGAACATAAAAAAAGTTTCGATTGTATGTACTATTATTTCTGGAATAGCAGCATTAATATTTTTGGGATTAACTTTCTTTACAACTAACTTCTTTCAGTCTGCTCTACATAGTATCATTTCCATGAGTTGTTTCATCACTTTTCTTGCAATATCAAGAGTAACTAATTCTAACAATCAAAAAGTAACATTTGGATTAGGTTTATTAGCAAATATACTTCTTGCTTACGCACTTTTTAAAGCTAATATCCTTGAAAGCTATGGATGGCTAATTATTCTTCCTATCATAGCAATTATAATCATCTCAATTGTTGAACCTTTAAATCTCCTAGTTAATAAAAAAATTAAAATTGGACTTGCAATAATTAGTTTAGGGTTAATCTCAACTTTAGCCCTTATAACTTTTTCTGAATCAAGTTCAAAAACACTAATGATTACATCTAATGTTTTTCTACTCGTATTCTCCATCATTACATTTTTTCTAAATGTTAAAGTTGGTAAAAGTAAAGTTTAATTTATTTTTTTTTCAAGAAACTCATATGCTTGTTGAATCTTAATAAAGTGTGATTTCGCCATTTCTATTTGATCAATTCCTTGATTAGCAAAGCGATCAGGATGGTGTTTCATAACTAGTTTTCTATAAGCTTTTTTTACTTCATTAAAACCAACCTTTTCATTAAACCCCAATACTTTATATGCTTTCTTCAACTTTAAATCCAGAGAATAATTTGATTCCTTACTTTTATTTGACTTTTGTTGACTTGAATCTAAATAAGCTGCCAAAATTGAATTAAAATCTGAAACTTTAAGGTTTAATAACCCAACTGTTGTTAACAAAAATTTATATTCACTAATTACAACTTTGCCATCAACCATTGATAAACCAGTAAGGAAATAAATCAATTGTAATCGATAAATATCTTCTTCTAAGTGTTTATTCAACCAAATACAAACCATTCTTTTTTGAATGGGGTATCTTAAAGAAAAAGATAAAAGGTATTTAAAGTCTAAATTACTATTCGGAAATTTTTTATCAAAATATGAAATTGCAAAATAAAATTTAGCATTACTTTGTTCTGAGTTCACTCTAATCATCAACCCAGCTAAACTAACATATGCTTTTAGTAAGTTGTCTGAAGAATACTTCATATCAGGAAAAAAACCTTTCTTCCATTTTATTATTTGAAAATGTTGAATTGTTAGTAAAACAGTTAGACCAAAAATTATAGCCAAAGCAATACAAATAACATAAAACACACCATCCACCGATTCTTCTTCTTTAAGAAGAGCATAATGTTTTATAATAACATTTATAAATACTGAAAGATTCATTCCATCAATATAAAAAAAGCTGCTCATTTTGAGCAGCTTTTTCTTTTATTTCTTTCTTTGGTTACGTTGTTCTTGTTGCATCTTTTGCATCATTTCTAAACGCTCTTGAAATTTTGATTTCTTTTTGGGTGATCCTGAAGCTGAAACTTTTTCTGCTTTTCTTGCTGCCATCTTTGATTTTAACTTGTCTTCATCAACAAACCAGTTTTTGATTGCAATCATCAATAAAATTGAGATTAAAGTTGAAACAAAGTAATAATAACTTAAACCAGCAGAATAATCATTAAATATAAAAATCATCATTACAGGAAATATATACATGATTACCTTCATATTAGGCATTCCTGGTTGTTGAGGCTGTACGGTATTACCACTATTTAAGAAGGTGTAGACTAGAGTTGTTCCCGCCATCAATAATGTAAATAAACTCATATGATCACCATAGGGCCAAATATTAACCCCAAAATCCCAAATAGAATCAAATGAAGATAAATCTTCTGCCCACAAGAAAGATTCTTGTCTCATATCAAATGATGCCGGAAAAAAACGAAAGACAGCCAGTAAAATTGGCATTTGAATCAGCATTGGAATACAACCAGATAATGGACTAGCTCCAGATTCTTTATACAAGTTCATCATGTCCATTTGCTTTTTCATTGCATCCTCCTTATTTGGATACTTTGCATTCAACTCATCAATCTCTGGTTTTAATATTCTCATCTTAGCAGATGAAACAAACATCTTCCATTGGATTGGAGTTAATATCAATTTTAACACTATGGTCAATAACAGGATTGAAATACCAACACTTAAACCAAAATAATTCGTGAAAATTGAGAATATAGGTTCAACTGCGTATAAATTAATCCATCTAAACAAACCCCATCCGAAGTTTAAGATATCATCATACCCCTCTCCATACGACTCTAAAACATTTAAATCATTTGGACCAAAAAACCACGACAATTGAACAACTTGATTACTGCCTCTTTCAAAATTCAAATTCAACTTTGCATTATATTTTTTCAAATGCGACCATTGACCTTTTTCTCCTTCTTTGTAAGTATCAATTTTAAATTCAGTACCTTGTTTAGCAAAAGCTCTATCAGACTTTAATATACCAGAAAAATAGCTCTGTTTAAATGCAACCCAGTTGATATCTTCTTCTGCTTTTTCATCATCATCTGAAGCCTCACTTAAGTAATCCATTCCTGTTTCTTTGTTCATAAAACATACAGTAGATACCATTCGTTGTGATTTTAACAACCGTTCTGTTTTTCTTAGATTAGCACTCCAATCTAACATTACATTTTTAGCAATTGTGTTTGAAAAACCATCAATAAAAATCGTAAAATCTAAATCAAAAGCTTCTTTATTCAGTACATATTCATAACGAATCACTTCATCCTCATCAGTAATATGTTCAAACTTAATTTTATCTTTAGTTTGTTTAACCAATTTAAAATCAAAATCTCTAGTTTCAACTGTTTTACCATTTTTTGCATAAACCAATTGATTGACAGCATCATTCTTACCAAAAAGCATTAAAGGAGTGACTTCACCATCATCCTTTTTAAAGTTTTTGTATGATTCATAACCCTTTAGATAGACTGCAGCAACCTTACCACCTTTCGAAGAGAAATCAACAATTAAACGGTCATTTTCTAATCTGTAAAACGATTCTTTTTTAGACTCATTAGAAGGCTTATTTATAGTCTTAGAATCATCTTTTTTAACCTCTTTTTTTTCGTCTAAGACAATATCTTTGCTTTCAGCTTCACGTTTTTTCTTTTCAGCTTCACGTTTAGCCATTTCTTTTCTTTCTTCATCAGAAGGTTGGTTAATAATTGTAAACAATGCAAAAATTAACCCTATCAGAACCAATCCGGTTAGACTTTTCTTATCCATTTCTTATTTTTGATTTTGTGTGATTGCTGCATTAATAAAAGCCACAAATAAAGGATGTGGATTAGCTACAGTACTTTTATATTCTGGGTGATATTGAGTTCCGACAAACCAAGGGTGTTCTGGAATTTCTACAACTTCAATTAACCCAGTTTCTGGGTTTTTACCCGTCGCTATCATTCCTGATTTTTCAAAAGCTTCTAAATATTCATTATTAAACTCAAAACGATGTCTATGACGTTCATATATTAAATCTGAATTATATGCTGAACTTGCGTTGGAGTTTGGCTTTAACTGACATTTATAAGCTCCTAATCGCATTGTACCTCCAAGGTTTGCTATATTTTTTTGTTCCTCCATCATATTGATAACAGGATATTTAGAATCTTCAGCTATTTCAGTTGTGTGTGCTTCTTGAAATCCAATAACGTGTCTTGCAAATTCAATCACTGCACATTGCATACCTAAACAAATACCTAAAAATGGAACTTTATTTTCTCTTGCATATCGAACTGCTTCTATTTTTCCTGAGATACCTCTGGAACCAAATCCTGGTGCTACTAAAATACCATCTAAGCCTTTCAATTCTTCTTCAATATTCGATTTTTTCAGTTTTTCTGAATGAATCCATTTAACATTCACCTTGCAATCATTTGCTGCTCCAGCATGAACAAATGCTTCACTTATCGATTTATATGAGTCTTTCAACTCAACATATTTTCCAACTAGACCAATATCAACAGTTAGCTTGGGGCTATCTACTAATTCAAGAAATTTTTTCCAATTATCTAAATCTGGTTGTGATTTACTTGAAAGACCTAATTTTTCGAGCACGACCTTATCTAACTCTTCTTTCTGCATTAACAATGGAACTTCATAGATTGAACTAGCATCTCTAGCCTCAATCACTGCATTCATGCTTACATTACAGAATTTCGCTATTTTCTTTCTAAGTGTTAAATCTATTTCATGTTCTGACCTACAACACAGAATATCTGGTTGAACTCCTAATTCTAACAATTGTTTAACAGAATGTTGTGTTGGCTTTGTTTTCAATTCTCCTGCAGCAGCCAAATAAGGAATCAATGTCAAATGAACAACAATGCAATCATTTTCAAACTCCCACATCATTTGACGAACAGCTTCAACATATGGCAGTGATTCTATATCTCCAACAGTACCTCCAATTTCAGTGATTACAATATCAAAATTACCTTTTTTAGAAACTAACTGAATACGTTCTTTAATTTCATCAGTAATGTGAGGAATTACTTGAACTGTTTTTCCAAGAAACTCTCCCCTTCTTTCTTTATTGATTACTGATTGGTAAATTCTACCTGTAGTAACATTATTTGCTTGAGAAGTCGGCACATTTAAAAAACGTTCATAATGACCTAAATCTAAATCTGTTTCCGCACCATCATCCGTCACAAAACACTCTCCATGCTCATAAGGATTTAATGTTCCAGGATCAATATTAATGTAAGGATCTAATTTTTGGATTGTTGTAGAGTAACCTCTAGCTTGCAACAACTTAGCTAAAGAAGCTGCAATAATTCCTTTACCTAACGAAGAAGTAACACCGCCTGTTACAAAAATGTACTTAGTTGAATTTGACATGTATAAATTTTGATAATGTAACTACGGAGCGCAAATTTACTATATTACTTTAAGTTTAACACCTTTTTTTACTTTTTTATTTTAAAATAATGCGATTCATATTTTTTAATTAAGTTTGCTATCAAACATGACGAAACAATGGAAACTATTATTTTAACTTCAATTTTAATTATAAGTTCTGCAACTTCAATTTTAATTACTTATCTTTTCTTAAGTAAACAATCAAAGAGTGAAAATAAAACTCTTAAACTTGAACTTAAGAAGAGTCGACAAGATTTTTTTCTTCCTAATAGGGTTGAAGCATATCAAAGGTTTGTTTTATTAATGGAAAGAATTAGCCCGAATAGTTTAGTTATGCGACTTCATAACACTGACCAGTCTAAAAATGAATTCCAAGCTGAATTACTCAAAACAATTCGAAACGAATTTGAACACAATATTGCTCAACAATTATTTATCTCTCCTAAATCATGGGAAATTACAAAAAAAGCAAAAGAAGAAACAATTAAAATTATCAATTTAGCTGCTAGTCAACTTGATAATAATACAACTTCTACAGATTTAGCAAGTAAAGTTTTTGAAATTACTAGTGAAATGAAATCAATTCCAACTGATGCTGCAATTTTAAATCTAAAAGTAGAATTGCAAGAATTGTTTTAATGTATTAATTTACCCTTAACACCCTTCCTATTCTCAAAGTTGTTGATGGCCTTATACCATTTAGTCTACAAATACGATCAACAGTTGTGTGATTACGTTTAGCAATCTGTGTTAATGTATCTCCACCTCTAATTTTATAATATTTTTTTGTTGGTTTCGATGTTGATTTATGACTTTCGTCCATAATATTATATTCTGAAGGTTGAGCTCCAGGTCTAAACAATCCCTTATGAATAAATAAATTATCATCTTTATAAGTTCGGTTTTCAAAGTCGATTACTTCTTCTGGATTAATAGGAGCATCATAAAACCTTAATTCAAAATGCAAATGCGACCCATAAGATCTTCCCGTATTTCCACCTAAACCTATAACGTCTCCAGCATAAACCTCTTGATTTGGAGCACACATCAGTTGATCTAAATGAGCATAAAAAGACTCTAATCCATTATAATGTCTAATAATTACTAAGTTCCCAAATCCACCTGAATTGTATCTAGCATACCTAACTATACCTCCCCAAGCTGCTCTAACTTTATCACCTGTTTCCAAATCAATATCGACACCATTGTGATATCGTCCTTTACGATACCCATATCTAGAAGTCACTCGACCGTCAAAAGGAACACAAAAACTACTATCATCTTCATCATTCACACAAATCCATAAGGTATCCTTCATCCTTTGTAACAAAGCAGTTTGACCAGAAGAAGAAAAACAAACATCATTATTCCAATCTCTGTTATAACTCACTGTAGAATCTGAATTTAATAAGGAGTTTAAATACTCATTTAAAACACCATCAAAATCTTCCTCTACAATATAACGCCATGTATTGTTATTAAAAAGCACAACATCTCCTTTCTCAGACTTAATTGTATCCAAGGGGACCTGAGCGCAAACATGTGATACCTGTGAAGTTATTACAGAGAATAATAAATAGAATAAAATGTTTCTAAACATGACACTTGACTGTTCGAAGACCACTAATTAAAATAGACTTTACAAAACTACAACTAATTCAATGGTATTTCAATAAAAAAACTCATTAAAAACCTCAAAAAAGCATAACAGTTAATAGTCTACGATTATTTATCCCTAACATCCAATACTAAAATATTATAAAACAAGTCTTCGTTAGGCTTTACCATCCCTAGCAAACCTTTATCCCCATACCCTTGATTAGCAGGAACAAAAACCAACATCCTATCAGCTTTTTTAGCTCCTAATAAGGATTTCTTAAGCCCAGGAACAATCCCTTTATCTGTTAAATACATTGTATATGGATCTCTTTCACGATATGAGTTATAATAATAAGGATTAGACTTTGTACTTATCATTGTGTGAAATACAATCGCTTTACCTTCCCCAAAAATTTCTTGATTGTTTTTATTCTCTTCAAAAACCCAAACTTTAACACCATCTATCTCTCTAATAGGTTTCATCTTTTCAATAACTTTAACAGTTAAGAAATTTTCTGAATTAGGTGGAACAAACCATCCTGACTCGCCATCTTTCTTAATACCATGTTCACCTCTAGCTAAATTTCCTGGAATTTTAACATTCACATAGTCTCCAACTTTCAATTTCGTAAATGCAAAATCCCAACCTTTTGTCTGCATATTAAACCCTACCATAAAAGGTATCATTTTTTTCTTTAATAAATGATTTCCATCAATAACTCTACCATCATTTAGAGTCACTTTAAAATCAATTAAAACAACCTCTCCTTCATTTATAACCTCACCTTTCCCTTCTTCTATCCAAGTTATAGAAACTCCATTTTTAAATTGCTCCGTACGTTCTACTTTTTTTAAATCTGAAGAAATTGGTTGAATAAAATTATTTTCACCTTGATTTTGTATGGTTTCTTGATGTACATCATTCATTTGCTGCTTATTTGAATCAGACTTAACACCTGAAACACCTTGACATGAAACAACCAAAAAAAATATTAATCCAAAATATAAAAATAACTTTCTCATTAATCTTTTCTATTTAATAATTCAACCACTTCAACATCTATCAATATTGGGGTTAATGGTGGTATTTTATTAAAATCACCCGTTAAACCATGTGCTAAATGACTTGGAATTATCATTTTAGCTTTATCACCAACAGACATCTTTTTTAAACCTTCTTGTAGACCTGTCTCTACTTGACTATGATCAATTTTCACCTCTAAAACTTCATCCGATTCTGTTTGATAACAAATTGTATCATCAAAAGTTTTTACTAGATATTTAATATCAACAATATCACCAACACTTAAAGAGTCTCCACCCCCATTTTTGTATATAAAATACTGCAAACCAGAACCTGTAGCAATCATTTCCCAATCTAAATGTCTTTGTAAATACAACTTAATATCAATAGCTTCTTCAGCAGTAATAACTCTATTTAATTCAACTGACTTATCTTTTCCCCAATCAATCTCAACTGGTTTCTCATCTTGAGTTGTACAAGATAACATTATAAAAAACAAAAATAAAATACTAAATATATTCATTACGATCAATTAAAAAAGTCCCACGTTAAACCTAGGCGAATAAAATTTGGTTGAATCGGATATCCTCTAACAATTTGGTTAGACCTTTCATTAAAGAAGTACCCTATATTTTCTAACTTTAAATACATTCTAAATTCTTCTATTGAAAAACCAGTAAAAAAAGCACCATTAAAAATTGGATTAAACATTTGTCCGGATGACTCTATAGAGAAAAGACCCAAATAAGATTCAAACCCTATCAAATCATAAGAGCTGGTATGATTAACATCTATCCCTACAACCCCTTCCAATTTCTTTGCCTTAAACAATTTATCTTTTAATAATAAACGAAAACCAAACTCTGAAGTTGGAACATATTGAGCAAGACCTTTAGAAATATTGAATTTAATCCTTGGATATGCAGAAAAATTACCTAAGACAAACTCTGTTTTTAACATAAAATCAATAAATGAAACATTTCTTAGCGTATCATTCCTCCACTTTCCTGAAACAAAAAAGTAATTATCCTTTAACTGTAAAAAAGCAGCAGATGTATTTATCTTAGAAAATAATCCACCTAATGAGTATACAAAATCTATTTTCAAGTTATTTTTTGACTGTAATTCAATTTCATCTATTTTATAATTGTATTTATTTGAAAAATAACTTCTTTGATACAATGAAGGAGCAAAAGCATTGGTTTGAGCAAATATATTTAAATTAAATTTTGATCTATTCCACCCAATTTCACTTTGCAAATTTTGTTCTCCAAATGCGCCTAAAAAATTTCGTTTAAAATCAAGATTAAATCTAAAATCACGATTTTTATAATTAACATTTGAATATAAACTAACTTCACTAGTATCATTATGTAGACCTAAATTTTGATAATCCCAATATTTGTATGCTAATAAGCAATTAAAATCAATTTTACCATTTTCAATGTAGAAACCAGCTTTATGTTCTGTCTCAGCATAACGATATTGATCATTTGTTTCGTTAGAGTCAATAAAATAATTAGTCAATAAAGTATTATCGTAAAAAACTCTATGTTTGATTGAATAACTATGTTTTGAAATTAGACCAGATCTAAAATTTGATGTAGAATCTTTAATAGTATTAATCTTATTTTGATAATCAACATCAAAACCTTTCACTTCTGCATTTGCATTTCCAAAAAGAACAGGTACAAACTCTACACCTTGTTGATTTACAAAATTAAAATCAACCCCACCGCCATTTAACCCATGTAAGTTTGAATAATTATTGAGTTGAAGTAAATATGAGAATCTTTTCGAAGAACGCGATAACTGAAAAATAAAATCATTTTTAGTAAACTCGCTATTACGCATCAAACCATTTGATGTCGAACGATTTAATTCAACATTCAAAATAGACTTATTAAATACCTGCTGATAATCAAAATG
The DNA here is from genome assembly GCA_964580965.1 of uncultured Flavobacteriales bacterium. Taxonomy (GTDB): domain Bacteria; phylum Bacteroidota; class Bacteroidia; order Flavobacteriales_D; family Crocinitomicaceae; genus CAIUKX01. The sequence goes on from CAZOLZ010000017.1 coordinate 37,015, forward strand.
TACAAATTGAACCGATAAAGAACTAAACGAATACGAAAATCCAAGATGAGGTAATGCCGAAAATTTCAAATCAGAATAAACACTTTTTTTATCAAAAGGATTTAACCCATTACAAGCATTAAAAACATCAGTAGAAAAATATGATGTATTCTTATTTAAAACACCAGCAATAAAGGGTGTTACATCTGTCGAATAAGCATAATCTAACGAGTCTATTTCACCACCAGTTCTATATGTATACTTGATTGTATCAAAATCTTGTGAAAAGACCCAAATAGAATTCAATAAGAAAAGATATAAAATATACTTCATTTAGATTTAAACTTAAAAGTAAAGATAAAAAAAAAGGGGCTAAAAGCCCCTCTTAATATCTTACATATCTTTGATTACATTTTATTAATCAAAACCTGTAACCCTGACTTTAAATTAGCAGCTTTCTTTGAGTGGATCACATTTCTCTTTGCTAATTTATCAATCATAGAAACTACTGAAGGAAATAACTTAGTTGCTTCTTCTTTGGATTCCATAGTACGAATCTTACGGATAGCGTTTCTAGTTGTTTTATGTTGATACTTATTACGAAGTCTTTTAACATCGTTTGATCTAATTCTTTTCTTTGCAGATTTATGATTTGCCATCTTTTACTTTTATTTTAAAATTATTGAACTTATGTTCTTGCAGCCCATAGGAGAATCGAACTCCTGTTTCCAGGATGAAAACCTGGCGTCCTAA
>CAZOLZ010000018.1:0-34728 GCA_964580965.1 uncultured Flavobacteriales bacterium
CCTTCTTTTGCCCAAGAATCATTAGGATTAATCTCTAAAATTTGATTGTAATAAATTTTGGCTTTAAAATATTGTTCTTTAATGTGAGCTTTATATGCTTTCAACTTCAAATCGTCTAATTTGAGTAACTCAAGATTTTCTTTAGCTTGAATGTTACTTGGATCTAGTTTTAATGCTTTTTTGTACCAGTATTTTGCTTTTTTGTAATTTTTGTACTGATGCTCAGTTACTCCATTAAATACAAGCCATTCAGAAGACCAAGGAGCATATAATAATGTTAAGATGGAGAGTATTATTATGTTAAATAGCATCCCATATTGAATCCATTTTTTCCATGGACTTGTAAAGCCGATAATAAGTCCTGTTATTAAACCGAAAGCCATAGCTTCAGTTCGATATACATCTTCAAAGTACAAATTGTAAATATTGAAATAGACAATAATACTAACCATTAACAATAATAAAATTTTGATGTATTTCATTCTAAAAGCTTCAAATTTCATCGATTTAGCTAGGATATAACCAAATAAAGTAAAATTTACTGCTGATAAACCAATTCCTGGTTGGTTTGCTAAATTTAATTGAATAATTGATGGAATTATTGATCCAACAATTACTATCATTGAAAATTTTATAAAACCAATTCTTTTTTCAACGAAATATCCAAAGAATATTATTGCAATTACATTGGTAATTAATTGTGATAAATATATATGTAAAAAATTATTTGTTAAAACCCCCCAATATTGTCCCGCATATATATTAACTGAATTAGGTGCACCCAACAGAATAAAAACATTTGCATCAATAAATTTTATATCATCTTTAAACTTAATTAAGAAAAACTGTGCAATCACTGTAATAACAATGTACCATACAACCCATGGTGTTTTTTTTTCTGTTTTATTAACTACTTTCATTATTATAATATGTATACAAATATAGTTTAGATTCTAAATTATATAAACTCTATTTAACATAATATTAATTATAAGACAAAAATGTTAAAGTTATTATAGTTAAAATTTGTACAAATGAAATTTGTAGTTTTGTAATACATTAAATGAAAATCCAATCATATGTTTTCTAAAGAAGAATTGAAAGAAATAAAAACGAATTTTTGGGATGGCTTCAAAATACACATGAAAAAAAAACGTGGTGTAGGAAATAGAAAAATAAATTGGATAAATTATCCATCAGAAATTAAATTGATTTTTGTAAGACTTGACGCTAATCATAAATCAGCTAAGCTATGTTTTGATATTCAAGGTAAAGATGATGAAATTAGAAAATTGATTTATGAACAAATGACAGAACTAAAATTTGTTTTGGAATCACAAATAAATTACCCAACAAGTTGGGATGAAGAACTTAATATCAAAGACCAAACTATTTCTAGAATATATTGGGAGTTAAAAAATGTAAACTTTTATGACGAATCCGATAAACTTAAAATTTATAAATTTCTAGAGGAAAGATTAATTGAGTTTGATCGTTTTTATTCAGAGTATAAAGATATACTAATTTCACTAACAGATTAAAATAAGTAGGGGTGTTTCATTTGAAACACCCCTACTCTATTATTTATCAACTCATTAGTGTTTAATTACAAGCTTGTGATGTGAAACTTGATTTGTAGTTTTTAACTCTATTGTATAAACTCCATTATTTAAACTTGTTAAATCTAACTCATTTGCTTCATTTAACAGTGCTTTCATTAGAACCTTACCAGAAGCATCATAAATAGAATATACAATGATTTGATCTTTTATATTATTTATTTTAAAAATACCATTTGATGGGTTTGGAAAAATTAATATTGAATTATTATCAACTTCATTTAATCCGGCGCAATTTTGTTCTACTAATGTAACATTTGCCGTTGCATCAGTTGTGCATGGTGAATTTGCAGAAACTGTATAGGTATAAATTAACCCAGTGTTAGTCCAAGTTCCTCCTGTATCAGGGTTGCCTCCTAAAGCGTTGAATAAATCTGACTCAGAAGGTTGTTGTCCTTGACAGAACATTAATGTTGCATCGTTACCTGCATTTGGTACAGCTTGCTCAGTAACCGTAACTGTTGAAGATGCATTAGAGCAAGGAGCTGTTCCTGATACAGTGTATGTGTATAATGATCCAGAACCAGACCAACTTCCACCTACATCTGGATTACCTCCAAGGGCATTGAATAATTCTGTGTTTGTTGGTGTTGTCCCATCACAAACAGTTAGTGAACCACTTGTACCTGCATTTGGAGGAGTTTGCTCAGTTATAGTAACAGTTGAACTTGCTTCGATTAAACATTGATTACTTACAGTATATGTATAAAATGAACCATTGTTAGCCCATGTACCTCCATTATCTGGATTACCTCCCAAAGCATTAAATAATTCAGTTTCTGAAGGTGTATTTCCTTGACAAATTGTTAGTGAACCATCAGTTCCTGAATTTGGTGTAGTTTCCTCAGTTACAGTAACAGTTGAACTTGCTGAGCTTGAACAAGGTGAAGTTGCATATACAGTGTATGTATATGTACTTCCTGAGTTTGTCCAATCTCCTCCCATATCAGGATTTCCTCCTAATGCGTCAAATAACTCAGTTTCTGAAGGTGTAGTTCCTGGACAAATTGTTAGTGAACCATTAGTCCCAGCATTTGCAGGAGCTTGTTCATTTATTGTAACTGTTGATGTTGCATTAGAGCAAGGAGCCGTTCCTGATACAGTATATATGTATGATGTTCCTGAACTAGACCAATTACCTCCTGTATCTGGGGTCCCCCCTAATGCGTCAAATAACTCAGTTTCTGAAGGAGTATCTCCTTGACAAATTGTTAATGAACCATCAGTTCCAGCATTTGGTGCTGTTTCTTCAGTAATGTTAACAGTTGAAGATGCTTCGATTAAGCATTGATTAGTGACTGTATATGTATATACTAAACCACTATTAGACCATGTTCCTCCATTATCTGGGTTACCTCCTAATACATTAAATAATTCAGTTTCTGAAGGTGAATTTCCTTGACAAATTGTTAGTGAACCATTAGTTCCAGCGTTTGGTGCAGTTTCTTCAGTTACAGTAACAGTTGAAGTTGCTGGGTTTGAACAAGGTGATGTTGCGTCTACAGTATAAGTGTATGTACTTCCTGAGTTTACCCAAAAACCTCCTGTATCAGGATTCCCTCCTAACGCATCAAATAATTCAGTTTCTGAAGGTGAACTACCAGGACAAATTGTAAGCGTTCCATTAGACCCAGCGTTAGGAACGGCTTGTTCTGAAACAGTTACTATTGCAGTAGCATCTGGACAGCCACCAGTACTTGGTAAAGTGTAAGTATAGACGTTACCATTATTAGACCATGTTCCTCCTGTCTCAGGGGTTCCTAATAACGAATTGAATAATAGATTTTCTGTTACAGTTTCATTCGCACATATTGACAGAATACCATCCTCCCCTGCATCTTGGGTTGGCTCTGAACAAGCTTGAGTAATGATAACACCGTAATCCTCAACTTGACCGTAACCTAAAGTAGTTGTACAAGGAGAAGGAGATGTTGCACCGGCAAAGTCAGTAATAACCCTCATTCTTAATAATTCATTTAAGTTAGGTGAAGTAGGTGTCGTAAATGTTGTGTTAATCGTACCAGTCTCACTATTAGTACTAAAAATTAATTCACCATTGTCATTAAAACTATTATTATTATTGAAGTCAATATATGCATGAACCCATTGAGCATTTGCATTTCCTACAGTAATTGATAAGTTATATTGAGTGTTAGGTTCCAATATTACATTTTCAGAACAAACATTATCTTCATAAACTACATCATCAGCTAGAGAGTTGTAATTGATTGATTCTAATGATACGTTAGTAATTCCAATACCATAACCTGTAGGTCCACTTCTTGAAAAGTTTGTACATTGAGCTCCTGGTGTTGCATAAACATTGATAATATCAGTGAAAGTTTTAGTTGTTCCATTACCATAAGCATTCGAAGTTGACAAGGATACTGTATATGTTCCAGCAGTGTTAAATGTAAGAGTTGGGTTTTGACTAGTAGAACTTTGATTCGCTGCACCAGTTATTGTCCAACTCCATGACGTAGGAACTAATTGAGATGCATCTGTAAATGTTACTGACTCACCAACACAAATTTTTGAAATATCATATGTGAAATCTGATATTGGTGCACCTACAACAGTCATTTGAATATCGTTTGATGTTGCTGGAGATCCAATTGCTCCAGATAAATCTGAAATCATTTGGCATGATACTATGTCGCCATCAACTAAAGTTGTACTTGAGAAAGTTGCACTCGTTTGACCATTTACTGCTATTCCATTGATGTACCAAATGTATGAAGGATTTGAACCTCCGTTAGTTGGCGTGGATGTAAATGTAACATTATCTCCATATGTAATTGAATTTGAAGGAGAAACTGCTATTGAAACAGATGCTACTTTCGATGATACAAAAATGGTATAATCTTCTACATCACCAATGAAAAAAGCAGATGAACAAGATCTTTCATTTGCACTTATTTCATTAGCTTCTCCAATAACTCTCATTCTTAAAGGTATATCTGATGTTGCATTACCAGGCACTGTGAATGAATTTGTTACATTTCCACTACCTCCGTTTGTTATAGAGCCAGTGGAAATTAATTCTCCACTATCAAATGAACCATTGTTATTATAATCGATGTAAGCTTCAATAATTTCATCTCCTTGATATGCATTTCCAGATACACTTATGCTATATGTTTCGCCAGCTTCTAAAATTGTTGAAGCTGAACATGTATAATCGGAATAACCATCATTTACATATTGATTTGATGAATTATTGATACCATTTAATGTAACATTACTGATTGTTTGCCAGAAATTACCAGTATTAGTTGTACTTGGTGAACAAGAAGAAGTAGGTGCGTTTCCAACTACAACAAATCCTTTTTTAGTTAATGTTTGAGTTCCAAAACTTGTTGTTAATGTTAATGTGACATCATAAGTTCCTGTAGATGTAAATTGGAAAGTAGGGTTTTGATCAGTTGATGTTAAAGAGACATTTCCATTTGTTACTAACCAAGAATGACTGATTCCAGCAAACGAATTTGAGTTTACATAAGAATTTGGAATACATGAAGACCTATCAGTAAAATATAATGAAGCGTTTGTACAAATATAACTTGCTGTAGTTGTAAAATCTAAACTTGGAGTTTCAACAGGAACTAAAGACATGTTTCCATTAGAGGCTAGTAAAGAAGACCTTTGAATATTTAAAGCTGCTAACATTCTTGTTTGTTGTCCTGCTGTAAATTCGGATTGACAAACATCTTGAGAGTAATCCATGTAGTTGTGAATGAAAAGTTCTGTTGAACTATTATTATCACAAGAGTTAGTTCCTACAACACAATCACTTGAACTTCTTTTGTGTGGTGGTGTATCACAAACCAAATCACCATCAGAAGAACAATTATTATTTATTGGGCAGCTACCTCCACCATTATCGCCTTCAAAAGTATGGTATAAATTTAAAGCATGTCCTATTTCGTGAGCAGCTGTTGTATTACCGGAGGTAACAAATTTATTTGCAAGAATCAATGATCCATCAATAGATGAACCATGAGCAGATGCAAAATAAGCGAATCCTTGTACACCAGATCCACCACCATTAGCATCAATTTGATTAACTAACCAAATATTGTAATATTTTGTTTGGTCCCACACACTGTAGGATTTAATTACAGCTTCATCTATTCCGTTAGAATTATTTCGATTTACACCATAATTTACATAAGTAGAATTATTTGATAGGTTGTAAAAGACAATACCATTTGTACATTGATTATCTGGTGTTCTCACAGCTAATGAAAACTCTACTGTAACATCTACCCCATTTCCGTCTCCCAATCCACCTGGGATTTTACGATAACGTTCGTTTAGTTCATTGATTGCATCTTGAATTTGCTGTTCAGAAATATCTGTTAAAGATGAACCATCTTGCATAACATGAACAACAACAGGGATAATATAATTAGTTGAAGTTGTTTTTTGTGAAAGTTTAAATTTTTGAACTTCATTTTCGAAATCTTCCGTTCGCTGTCTGTAAATAGGGTCGTTAAGTAATCTTTCTTTGTGAGCATGATCGAAACCACAAGGCTCAGTGGTTGAATGTTGGGCGTAAATTCTAGTAACATTTAGGTATAATACCATTGTTACCAAAATTAACTTTGAAAGAAATTTTAAAGTCATAATTTTAGTATTATAGTTTTGCGGACCTTAAAATAGGAATAAAAAATAAATAGATGATTTTTAGAACGATTACAGTTCAAAAGAAAATGATCAAAATATTATATTGTATTTAGTTAAGTTGTTTGTTATGAGGTATTTATTTTTTTGTAATTGTAGTTATTAACAAAATTGAAATCTTATCAACATAGATTTAGTTAATTTACTATTTTTTCAATGTATTTTGAATTAATTATTCTGAGAACCCCCATATAATCTAAATTAAATTCAATTAAATCACCTGTTTTTAAATTTGATTTGTTTTGACCTAAATCAACAACGACCATATCTGAGCTTGCACCAACAATTGAAACTTCAGAGTTGGTTGGGAATAAGTGTTCAGATGGAACGTCTAGCAAGCCAATATCTATAATCGCACGATATGAAGTTTCACCAAGTTTATCTTGATCAAATTCAAAAGTATTACCTTCTAGATTAGTACCAAAATCACCCTGAGGAATTATTGGTTTTTCAATTAATTCAATGATTTCAGAGTAGAGTTTAAACAGATTAGTTTTCATGCCTTTAAAAGGTAAGCTATTATAAACATCTGTACCGAGAAACAATGACTCTCCGACTCTAAAATGATTTATTCCTTTAGGTAAAACATTTTGTTGAATCATTGGAATTGTAACAGAGGAGCCACCAGATACGAAAGGTATTTGTCTATTAAATTTAGCCTCAATTAATTGTTCATACAAGCTTAATTGAATTAATTTATCACTGTTTGGAAGTACCCCATATAAACATGATAAGTTAGCGCCAATTCCTATTACTTTTATATTCGGGAGTAAGAAAACTTTTTCATAAAATTCAATAAAATCTTCTGCCATTACTCCCTCTCTAAGTTCACCAAGTTCAATCATAATGATGATCTTATGAATTTTGTCTTGTTTTTTTGCTTCATCAGACAATAATTTAATTGTCGAAAACTCAGTATTCATACTGATATCAGCAAATTTAACAACATTTGTTATCACGCCTTTAGCTGGAGGTTTTATGTAGATGGTTTCAACCTCTGGTTTGAGTCTTTTAACCATTTTAAGATTACTTACTCGAGAATCACAAATTTGTTTAATATCAAGTTTTAATAATTCTGAAAGAAATAGTTTATTACCACATAAAACTTTAGAAACGACAGCCCAATGAATGTTATTTTTTTCAAAAAGTTGATTTAGAAAATCGAAGTTGTGTTTTAATTTGTTTACATCAAATTTAACAAATGCCATAACTATTTGGTTAATCTCATTTCTAAATACTTGTTTGTGAAACCAAGTTTTTCATAGAGAAATTTCGCGGGGTTGTTAGGTTCTACATGAAGTGCTATTGATCCATTGGCTAGTTTGATAGACTCCTCCATCATTGCTTTTCCGATGCCTTGACCTCTGAAGTCTCTGTTTGTTGCTATATATACTAAAATATTTTCAGGGATATAACCTTTCATTCCTGTTTTGTTAATTATAACAATACTTGCGATTACATCATTAACACTACCGATAAGAATGTGGCCACCAAAACTAGAAACATCTTTAACAGCATAGTCAACACATTTTAGTATATCTGATTTATCATCACCGAATTCATCCAAATGATCAAATAAAAATTGAACAATCTCGTCTTTTTCGATTGATGTAGGTTTGGTCGCTGGATTGAAAACTTTAATGTGTAACATTTAATTACGTGTTTTTGTTTTTTAAACAATATTTATAAAAATAACAAAAAAATTTGAGTTTTAATGTGTTTTTTTATGAAATCCTAAGTTTTACGATAGATTTGATGGTTATAATTTTAAAATTTATGATAATTGTTTAGAACTCTAATCAGTGATTTTGAAACTTTAATTAAAAGAGTAAAATAATAAATTAGAAAAGATATTTAAATTCATTAAATCTTTATTTTATTCACTAATCAAAAAGAAGTTTAAAGTCCATTTTCCTTTAAATAATTTAAAATTTCAATTTCTTCTTCAATTAAAGCTTTACCTCTGCGACTCATCATTTTATTTGCGTATTCAATCGCTTTATCAAACTTAAAGGTTACTCGCTCTTCAATACTATCCCACGAAAAAGAGGGAATAAATTTATCAGGAAAGCCACCACCAAAAACATTTACTGAAACACCTATGACTGTAGCAGTATTAAACATCGTATTGATTCCACATTTGCTGTGATCTCCCATACAAACCCCCATAAACTGAATATCAGTTTTAACTTCTTGTTTAGCTTCATATGAATAGGTAGAAACATTGCCGTAGTTGTTTTTCAAATTAGATGTATTCGTATCTGCACCTAAATTGCACCACTCACCTATTAAAGCATTTCCTAAAAACCCGTCATGCCCTTTATTTGAATATGCTTGAAAGATTACATTATTTAATTCTCCTCCAACTTTGCAGTGTGGTCCTAAAGTAACAGCTCCGTATACTTTAGTTCCTAATTTTAAAGCACTGGATTCATTCATCGCTAATGGACCTCTAACAATGGAACCTTCCATTATTTCAGCATCTTTACCGATATAAATAGGACCTGCTTTTGTATTTAATATTGCACCTTCTATAACTGCTCCTTCCTCAATAAATATATCAGATTCTTTTCCGATAATTAAATTACTATTTGATAACTCTTGAGAATCTCTTCCTGCAGTAATGGTTTTAAAATCATTTGCTAGGACAACATCATTTTTTTGATATAAATGCCATCTTTCAGTTATAATTACAGGCGCTTCACCTTTAAAGTTTACCTTTTTAGTTCCTTCACCAATTCGTGCTAACCAATTATTTTCAAATACCAACTCTTCGTCTTCAGAAAGGTGATAAATAGCTGCAATCATATCTTCATTAGGGATTACAGATGCATTAACATCAATGATATCTGAATTTGACTTTGGATAAAGTTTACTTAAATAATCTTCTGTATTAAAACTGATTTCAGCATCAGATAAAAAGAATTTCCAACGCTCTTCATTTGTAAAAATCCCCATACGTAAACATCCAATAGGTCTAGTTAATGTCAATGGAGCAAATTTTAAATGTAATCCGTTATCGTTTAATTGAATATTCATAATTAAATCTTTTTAGCAGTAATTTAAACTAAAGGTAATTCTTTTTTAGAAATAAAATAAAGTCCGATAAAAGTCAATAAACCGTTTAAAATAAGTAACTCATGACTAAATCGATAACCAAATAAAATTGAGATTGAGTTTATAGAGATGACATAACATATGATAGGACTTAAAATACATATGAATGGTACATATATTTCATTCAGCTTTCTTTTGGTTAAAATTCCAAAACTGAACAAACCTAATAAGGGTCCGTAAGTATAGCCTGCTATTGTCAAAATTGCTCCAATTATATCACTGTCTGGATTGTAAATAATGTATGAACGTGTTAGTAAAATTATAATTAAGAATAGTAATGAAAAACCAATGTGAACTAAAAATTTAGAATGTTTTTGAAATTTTTCAGATTTGGTTTCATAGTCTAAAAAGTCAACACAAAAACCAGTTGTTAAAGCTGCTAAAGCACTATCTGCTGATGCGTATGATGAAGCAGTAATTCCTAACAAAAAGAAAACACCTGCAATTGTTCCAAAATGATTTAGAGCTAAAGTAGGAAATACATGATCTGTAACTATTTTACCGTTTATTTGAGGTAATGCGATACCTTTTTGTTCAGAAAACACATACAATGCGCCTCCTAACAATAAAAATAGAAAGTTTACAAAAACTAAAACTGCAGTGAATGAAAACATATTTTTTTGGGCTTCTTTCAATGATTTACACGTTAAGTTCTTTTGCATTAAATCTTGATCTAATCCTGTCATTGCAATTGCTAAAAACATTCCACCAAGGAATTGTTTTGGGAAGAATAAAGGTGATTTAGCATCGTCCCAGTAGAATATTTTTGTCATTGATTCTTGATTGATATTCACTTTTGAACTGATTTTGTTATATAAACCAATTAAATCAACATTTAAAAAGTTAGCTATTATGAATGTACAAATGACTACAGCACTTACTAAAAAAAATGTTTGAAAAGTGTCTGTATAAACAATTGTTTTAATCCCACCTTTAAATGTATAAACCCAGATAAGTAAAACTGTTATTAAAGCTGTTAACCAATAAGGAATCCCTAAATCTTCGAATAAAAATAGTTGAAGTACAAAAGTGGCAAGATACAAACGTATAGCGGAACCTAATGTTCTTGATAAAATGAAATAAGCAGCACCTGTCTTATAACTAGTATTTCCAAAGCGATCTTTTAAAAATTGATAAATTGAAACTAAATTCATTTTATAATAAAGAGGCATAAGTATTTTGGCAATAACAATATAACCTATTACATAACCCAATACGATTTGAAAATAGGCCATACTTTCTGAATAAACTTTACCTGGAACAGATATAAAAGTAACACCTGAAAGAGATGCTCCAATCATACCAAATGCTACTAAATACCAGGGGCTTTGTTTATCACCAGTAAAGAAAGATAAACTACTCATTTTTCGAGAAGTTAAAAATGAAATTATTACCAATATTAAAAAATAACTGATAAGTACTGTTGCTATAATTGTTGTTGTCATTTATTTATACTTTAAAATCTTCAAAAGACCAAATTATGGTACGCTTATCATCACTGACTGTTGCGAATTGATTTTGTTTCATAGGAATAATTTTATTGACCGAGTGTTGATGCCCACCTTCTTTAAAAGTTATTTTGCCAAGAAAATTTAAATCATTGGCATTCCATAATTTGATTGATTTATCTCGACTAACAGAAACAATTGTGTTTAATTGTTTAAATAATTGTAAATCATAAATAGCAAAATTGTGAGCAGGAATTGCTTTCAATACCTTTAAGTTATTATCTAAAACCCTTAAATAAGCATCTTTACCTCCAGTTAAAACAATTCCATTTTCCAAAGGTAAAATACTTGTTATCCCTCCATTGTGAATGAAATTGGTATTTAATTCATTGAAATTAGTAGTGTCGAATAATCGGATATAACCATCTTGAGCGCCTATTGCTATAGTATCACCATTATTAATTGTTTTGATAACTCTTATTTTGCCAATATTTAATGGTAGAAATAAGAGTAACTTAAATGTTATACTATCCCAAACAGAAATATTCCCATCTGCATCACCTAAATAAATCTGATTTTGGAAAGGGTTAATTTCAATAGAGAAAATAGCGGATCTATGTTGTTGGTAATTTTTTAGTTCTTTTTTTTTATGATAGTCAATAATATGGAAACTTCCATTAGAGGATCCGATTAGAAGGAATTGGTTATTAAGCTTTTCGATAATGTAACTTGAAGCATCATTTTTAATTACAAAGGGAAGTTGTTCACCTGTTTTATGATCCCATGCAACCACATAACGATCTGCCGAAGCAGTTATTAAACTATCTTCAAAAAAAACGCCAGAGTAAATTGCTCCGGCATGTTTTTTTATTTCAAGAACTTTGTGTATCACTTTTAATTTTACTCTTCCTCAACAGCATCTTCATCGTTAACTTGCTTTAACCTTTCTGAGTAATCAGCAGGTAAAAAATCAAAGAAAGTATCCCCTCTTAAACCTAGACGTAGGCATTCTAAAGGAATGATTTCATTAGGACCTATATTTCCCAAGTTTACATTTTCACCAAACAGTTTAATAAACCAAACTTGTTGATTCTTTTGAGGTGCTTCCCAAAGAATATCATTTGGATTAACTTTAGAAATGATTTTATTGATTAAGTATGTATGTGCACTCCCACTTGGTCTGAAAACACCAACATTACCAGCTTCACGACCTTCAGCAATCACTTTCCATGAACCTGCTTGTAATTCAGTACTCATCATCTTAACCCATTTATTAGGAGAGACAATGATACCGGAATCTTTAGAACCAACTTCAGACATCACTCTACGATCTTTAGCAATACGTGCAATTAATTCACATTTTTCGTCATGATCCATAATAATAGATCCATCTGAAACTTCTGCTAAATCTAACTTGTATTTATCTAATACTCGGAAATAATCTTCAACCATTCCTCTTGCATAGAAAGCTTCAAATAAAGTCCCACCGAAATATGGTTGAATTCCAGCTTCTTTGTATAAATTAATTTTATCGAGAAGGTTGTTGGTAACATAAGCAGTACCAAAACCAAACTTTACAATATCTGTTAAGTGTCCGCTGGAATCAATAAAATTCTCAGTTTCTTTTAAACTTAATCCTTTATCCATCATCATTGTAACTCCTTTTTCACGAGGTTTTACAGGTCTTTCTGGAATGTAAGATAATTCAAAATTCATATTTAAAAATTTTGAGCAAAGTTAACTAAATATTATAACTATGCTAATCGGGTTAAATTAAAATATTATTAATTATCAGCAATTTGAACCAATTCACTTTCATCCAATAATTCTGGGAACAAATCAAATAACTCCTTTGATTTCAATTTATCATGCATTACTGAAAAGTGAAAGAGGTGTTTTGATTCTTCTTTACGCCCTAATTTCCATAATAAATTTACTTTTAATAAAACTGGAGTACCAACAGTTTTATTATCGTATTTGTTTTCAAGGTATTCAAACGTCTCTAATATAGATACTTTAGATTTCAGTTTAACGTAGGAAACTAAACAGTCATTATCTTCAGAATCTAATTCTAGTGATAAAAAGTAGTTTTCTAGAGCTAAATCATATTCTTCTAATTTTTCATATGCTGTAGCTAGAACACAGAAGATAGATGCGTTTTCAGGGTCTAATTCTGCAGCTTTTAAAATTAAATTTACAGCACCTCTTGTATTTCCAAGTAGATCTTCTACAATACCTAAACCTAACCATGCATCTGGCAAGTAAGGTGATAAATCGATACTTTGTTTATAATATCCTTGTGCCAATTTTAACTCGCCTAATTGTTCATAGGCCTCTCCAATATAACTTAAAGCCAATGGATCTTCTCCATCTATTTCCATACATTTATTGAAACTATCAATGGCTTTTAAATAATTTTCTTCAGATAAGTAGGCGTTTCCTATATTAAAATGTACAGGACCAAAATCCTCATTGATGATTATACAATAGTCATAAGCCCAAATAGCTTTTCTGAAATTTTCTGATTTAGAATAAGCATTTCCTAAATTATACCAAGCTGTAAAAGAATATGGATTTTCATCGATAAAATCTAAATAACTTTTGATAGCTTTGTCATATTCCATTATTTGATCATAACAAAAGGCTATTTCGTAAATTGCTCCTTCGTTTTTAGGATTGTTTTGTATAGCTTCTTTTAAAACATCTATAGCTGTTTTAAAATCTTTTTGATTTTCATATTCCATTGCAATATCAAGGTAAATTTCATCTCTTTCCTCTTTATCAGAATATTGAAGGGCTAACTTAAAATACTTAATAGCATTTTTAGAGTCTCTTAACTGACTAAAAACGGAAGCTTTAGTTAACAAAATTTCAACATTTGTTGCTTCGGCTTTTTCAATTTTAGAAAGAAGCTCTAAAGCCTCCTTAAGTTGACCTTGAGCGCCCATACCTTGTGCAAGTCTTAGAGAAAATAGTGTATTGAAAGAAAACTGGCCGAGAGCGTGTTCAGCACATTTAACAGCTTTTTTATATTGATTAGTTACCAAATAATGATCAATAATTGCCTCCAAACGATCACTGTCTAAAAAACCGATTTCTCCGTTTATTAAATAGCTTTCAAAGATTTTCAAATCTTCATTCAAGTTTCCATCGTATAAACCACCTTCTTCTTCGTCTTCAAACATAACTTAAATTATATAACTATAAATTTAAATAATTTGAATGGTTATTTACAATTTACTTAAGTTAATGTTATCAACTTTTAATTAACATTTACCATAATAAAAGAACCTTAATCTTTTTTGATACAAGAATGGTTCTTGTTAAATAATTAAATATTCAGTTTGTAAAACTTAAGAAATTACTCTTAGTATGACCTAACTTTCAAAAGTATTTGTCAAATAATTTAAAGTATCTATGATTTGCTTTTCAGAAACTACTTGATTATAAATACCTTCTCCAATATTTTCCAATAAACAAGATAGTATTAATCCGTTATTATTTTTTTTGTCGTTTTTCATCAACGCTACAACATTTCCAAAATTTTCTTTTTCTAGATCAATCATAGGGTATAAATTGATTAAAAATGATTCTATTTCTTTCCATTCACTTTGCTCCAGATTTCCTTGACGATAAGAAATGTAAGATTCGGCTAACATTCCAATCCCAACAGCATGACCATGAGAAATAGGGGTTCTACTTAAACTATATCCTTCAATGGCGTGACCAATCGTATGACCAAAATTCAATAATTTTCGTTGTCCTTTTTCTTTAGGATCAGCTTCTACAATTTCATTTTTTAAAGCAATAGATCGGTAGATGAACTCTGCATTTAAAACTTTATCATTAGAGTTAATTTTAATTAATTCCTTCCAATAAATTTTATCTAATGCAAGACCGTGTTTCAGCATTTCTGCAAAACCTGACATGATTTCTGTTGGTTCTAATGTTTGGCAAAATCTAGGATCTACAAAAACTGCTTGAGGGTTTGTGAAAGTTCCTAATTGGTTTTTATAAGGACCTAAATCAATTCCAGTTTTACCACCTACTGAAGCATCAACCATCGCTAGTAATGTTGTTGGTATATTAATAAAATCAATACCTCTTTTATAAATTGAAGCAATAAACCCTCCCATATCAGTTACAACTCCACCTCCTAAATTAATGATCAAATCATTTCTTGAAGCTTCATATTCAGACAATGCTTCCCAAACTTGAAAACAAACTTCTAAGACTTTATTTTCTTCACCTGCTGGTAATAACATCACTTCAGCTTCTTTTAAACAATCAAATGAAGTAAGTAGGTGTTCCAAACAATATTCGTTACTGTTTTCATCTACAATAATGATTTTTTTTGCATTAGTATATTTTTCTGACAGTAACTCTTTGAAAGAACTATCAATTAAATCCCCTATCTCGATATTGTATGTATTAGCTTTAATTTTTTGCATTTTAAAATGAAATTTTATTATTTTTTTAACAAAATTGAGTAATCATTAAACTTCTTAGAATCAAATATCAAAAAACCAATTATTTTTGTTTCATGATAAACTTCGATAATACAGAAATTGCATTCAAAAATAAATCAGATAAAGATTTAAAACAAGCATATTGGCTTTTTAAAGCTGTCGCTAGTCCAACTTTTGTAAAACTTGGTAAGTTTGCAACTAATTTTGCAATTAATACAAAGTTGCCTATCAAATCATTAATTAAAAAAACAATTTTCAAACAATTTTGTGGAGGAGAGTTTATCGATGAATGTGATCAAACAACTCAATCATTGTATGATTTTTCTATAAGTACTATTTTAGATTATTCCATAGAAGGAAAGACTACAGATGAAGATTTTGAAGCTACAGTAAATGAAATTATCGCTACAATTGAAAAAGGAAAATCAAATGAATCTATCCCTTTTGCAGTATTTAAAGTAACTGGTATATCACGTTTTGATACCCTGGAAAAAGCAAATAAAGGTGAAAGTCATTTATCTGATAAAGATAAATTTGCTTTAAATGAAGTTAAAGAGCGTGTTGATCGCATCTGTAAAAAAGCTTTCGAAGCTGATCAACCAATTTTTATTGATGCAGAGGAAACATGGATTCAAGATACTATTGACCGTATTGTTCATGAAATGATGGAGAAGTATAATAAATCAAAAGCTATAGTTTTTAATACTTTACAAATGTATCGCCATGATCGATTAGTCTTTTTAAAAAATATGATTCAAGAAGCTAAAGTAAAAAATTACTTTTATGGTGTTAAGCTAGTTAGAGGCGCATATATGGAGAAAGAACGAGAAAGGGCTAAACAAAAGAATTACCCCTCTCCTATTCAGCCCAATAAAGCAGCTACCGATAATGATTTTAACAATGCTTTAGCTTTGATTATTAAAAATATTGATGTTGTAAGTTTGTGTGCAGGAACACACAATGAAGATAGTTCACTTTTTTTAACACAACTAATGAAAAAAAGTAATGTAGAGCTTGAAGATAATCACGTATATTTTGCACAATTGCTTGGTATGAGCGATCATATTTCTTATAATTTATCTGATGCTGGATATAACGTTGCTAAATATGTTCCTTACGGTCCAGTTAACGAAGTTTTACCTTATTTGTTGAGAAGAGCTGAAGAAAATACATCTGTTGCAGGACAAACTAGTAGGGAATTAGATTTGATAACTAAAGAATTAAACAGAAGAAAAAAACTAAATAAATAGTTGATATAAAAAATAATAATTATATTTGTATCGATTTAGGTGGTTAGGTTAGTTAGGTTTAGAAGAGTGAGAAGACGCCCGTTTTCTCACTCTTCTTTTTTTATACAACTTTAATACGGAATCCCTAATTAACTGCTTCAAATATTCAAACTAATATATATACTTATTTACAGGGGCTTTTCAAGCAACAGTAGTTAATCAAAAAAAGAAGGTCGCCAAAATTGACGACCTTCGAAATATAAAAAATTAGCTTAGTTTTTACTTTCCTGCTCTTTTACGTTCGTTCTCTTTTAAAAGGATTTTACGAATTCTTAAGTTTTCAGGTGTAACTTCTACATATTCATCAGATTGAATATATTCTAAACACTCTTCTAAACTGAATTTAATTGGTGGAATTAATTTTACCTTATCGTCAGCACCAGAAGAACGCATATTTGTCATTTTCTTTGTTTTTGTAACATTTACAACCATGTCTCCAGCTCTTGAATTTTCTCCAATTACCTGTCCTTCATATACATTTTCATTAGGAGCAATAAAGAACCTTCCTCTCTCTTGTAGGTTATTAATCGAAAAAGGGATAGCTGTACCTTGTTCCATAGATATTAGAGAACCATTTTGTCGTCCAGGTATCTCCCCTTTGTATGGTTGATATTCCAAATAACGGTGAGTCATAATTGCTTCACCAGCTGTTTGAGTCAATAAAAAGTTTCTTAAACCAATTATTCCTCTTGAAGGAATTTGAAACTGTATAACCATACGATTCCCTTTTGGTTCCATGTTAGACATTTCACCTTTTCTGGTAGAAACAGCTTCTATAGCAGTACCACTAAATTCCTCAGGTAAGTCGATTGTTAACTCTTCAATTGGTTCATATTTAACACCATCGATTTCTCTTAAAATTACTTGAGGTTGACCAACTTGTAATTCATATCCTTCTCGACGCATTGTTTCGATTAATACAGATAAATGTAAAACACCTCTACCAGCAACTATCCACTTATCAGCTTTATCTGTTTGGTTAACCCTCATGGCTAAGTTTTTCTCAAGCTCTTTGGTTAAACGCTCTTGAATATGACGTGATGTAACCTTTTTACCTTCTTTACCAAAGAAAGGAGAGTCATTGATTGAGAATAACATATTCATTGTTGGTTCATCAATTGAAATTGAAGCTAATGGATCTGGATTTTCAGCATCACAAATAACATCACCAATTTCAAAACCTTCAACACCTGTTACAGCACAAATATCTCCCGCTTGGACCTCAGTAACTTTAGTTCGTTCAATTCCTTCGAAAGTAAAAACTTCTTTAACTCTGTGTTTTTCCTGAGTTCCGTCTCTTTTCACTAATACGATAGGTTGATTTTCTTTTAAAACACCTCTATTTAAACGTCCGATTGCGATACGTCCAACATATGATGAAAAATCTAAAGAGGTAATCAACATTTGAGTATTTCCTTCTTCAATTTTACGAGGAGGGAAATAATTCAGAATGGTTTCTAGTAATGCTTCAATATTATCTGTAGGTTGTTTGTAATCGTAAGACATCCAACCATTTTTAGCAGAGCCATAAACTGTTTTAAATTCTAACTGTTCATCATTAGCGTCTAATTCAAACATTAAATCGAAAACTTTTTCATGTACTTCTTCTGGAGTACAATTTTCTTTATCAACTTTGTTGATTACTAATAAAGGTTTCAACCCCATTGATAGTGCTTTACCTAATACAAAACGTGTTTGCGGCATAGGTCCTTCAAAAGCATCTACTAATAAACAAACACCATCAGCCATGTTTAAAACACGCTCAACTTCACCACCAAAATCAGCGTGACCTGGAGTATCAATAATATTGATTTTTGTTCCTTTGTATAAAACAGAAACGTTTTTCGATACGATTGTGATACCTCTTTCCCTTTCCAAGTCGTTGTTATCCATGAACAACTCCCCTTTCGGTTTTTCGTGTTTAACTGTATCGTTTCCTGCTTCAATCATTCTGTCTACTAACGTTGTCTTACCGTGGTCAACGTGAGCAATAATAGCTATGTTTCTAATTTCCATTGTTGAAATTTATATGCTTAATAATTTGAACGTGATCCTTTTCTATTAGATCGATTATAACCTCCATTAGAGTTACCGAATCCACCTCTAGATGATTTGCCTGAACGATCTGATCTTTTTCCTCCACCTGAACGATTGAATCCACCATTACCAGACTTTCTACCACCTTTTTCTTTTTGACGAGTTACTTCAACATTTACAGCATTACCTTCATATTGTGAACCGTTTACTCTTTTAAGGATATTATCAGTTTCTGTCGAATCTGCTTCAAAGAATGAGAAAGCTGGCATAATATCAATTTTTCCAATATTACCAGATTTTAGACCAGTATTATCACAAATCAAACGCAATAATCCTCCAGGATTTAATCCATCCTTAGTACCTAAACTAACAAAGAACCTTGTTTTACCTTCATCTGCAGTTCTTCTGATTCTACCTTTTGAACCTCTTTCATGATCTCTTTCTTTACCTTTTCCATCTCGTCCAGCTGTAGCATTTAAATCTCCTGCATGTTCATAGTATTCTATGAAACGGTTAAATTCTGCTGAAATAAATTTTTTGATTACCTCTTCTTTTGATAAAGATTCTAATTCACCCATGATCTGAGTCATGAATTTAGAAATATCGGACTCTCTAACTTCAGTAGCAACAACTTTTTCAATCAATTTTGATAATTGAATCGAACAAATTTCTTCTGCACCTGGCAATTTACCATTTACAAAATCCATTCTGATTTGTTTTTCAATTGCTCTAATTTTGTAACCTTCTCTTGTATTGATTAAAACAATTGATTGACCTTTTTTACCAGCTCTTGCAGTTCTACCGCTTCTATGTGTATAGTTTTCGATATCGTCCGGTAAATTGTAATTCAATACATGTGTAATATTATCAATATCAATTCCTCTTGCAGCAACATCAGTGGCTACTAAAATTTGAATATCTTTTCTTCTAAAACGTTCCATTACACGGTCTCTTTGAGCTTGGGATAAATCTCCATGCAAAGGTTCAGCGCTGTAACCATCTTTACCAAGTTTTTCTGCAACGTTAGCTGTTTCTAAACGTGTTCTACAGAAAATTAATCCATAAATATCAGGATTGAAGTCAATTACTCTTTTTAATGCAGCGTAACGATCTCTTTCTTTTACAGTGTAATAAATATGTTCGATATTTTCGTTACTCTGATTTTTATGTCCGATTGAAACTTCAAAAGGGTTGTGCATGTATGTTGATGCAATACGTGCCACTTCTTTAGGCATTGTTGCAGAGAATAACCATACATTCCTTTCTTCTGGAGTTTTTTCTAAAATGGTATCAATATCTTCTTTGAATCCCATGTTTAGCATTTCGTCTGCTTCATCCAAAACAACGTATTGAATATCTTTTAACGAAAGTGCTCTTCTGTTAATTAAATCAACTAACCTACCAGGTGTTGCTACTACGATAGATACTCCTCTACTAATTTGAGAAATTTGACGTTTGATATCAGCACCACCATAAACAGCAACAACATTTACATTTAAATGTTTTGCGTAATTTTCTAAATCTTTTGAGATTTGTAAACAAAGTTCACGTGTAGGACAAACTACTAATCCTTGAGGATTTTTTGTTTTTTCTTCAACTTTGTCTATCAGCGGAAGACCAAAAGCCGCTGTTTTTCCTGTCCCTGTTTGAGCTAAACCAACCAAGTCTGTATCCTCTGCTAATAATTGAGGGATAGCTTGTTGTTGGATCGGAGTAGGTGTTTCAAAACCCATTTCTGAAAGCGACTTTAACACCTCACTCTTCAGCCCTAATTCACTAAATGTCATATAATAATTATAAAAATTGACTGCAAAGATACGTATTAAATAAGGATAAATAAAATAAATAGAGGTTACATAATTATTAAATTAGCTTTTAGTTAAAATTGTTTGCTGTAAAATTATAGCATTAATCTTACAATTAAAACTAAAAATCATTCATGATGATATGGTTCTCCTTTTAAAATAGTCATTGCGCGATACAATTGTTCCAAGAAAATCATTCTTACCATTTGATGTGAAAATGTCATACATGATAAGCTAATTTTACCATTTGATTTTTCGTAAACTTCAGTTGAGAATCCATATGCACCTCCTATAACAAAACACAAACCTTTTCCTCCTTGGTTAAATTTTTGTTGAATAAATTTAGAAAATCCAACTGATGAAAATGTTTTACCTCTCTCATCTAACAATATCAAGGAATCTCCAGGTTGAACTTTTGATAATATTTCTTTTCCTTCTAATTCTTTTATTTGAATTTTAGAAAGTTTTTTAGCGTTTTTTAAATCAGGAATTTCTATTTTTTCAATTGACAAGTAATGTTTTAATCGATTCAAATATTCTTTTTCACCTTCAATTAAAAAGTTTTTTCCTGTTTTACCAATACAAATAAACTTTACCTTCATTTAATTATTCGTTTTAAAGACTAAATAGAAAGTCTTTATTTAATTTACGTTTATCGATTTATATTTCCCTCTATATTTTAGTTATTTTACTTTTATATGTATAAATAGATATAACTATATTAAATACAATACAAATTAAATAATATTCCTGTTTATAACTATGAGTTGTTTAATTACTTTACATTTTTATTACTCCTAGAATACATTTTAGTATATTTTTAGTCTGAGATATATTGTAATTAATACTATGAATAATTTTTATTAAAGTTCTAGGAGAACTAATTTCATTCTATATGAAAAATTCTTAGAAATAGATAAACCTCCATGGTATTAAATGTTATCATTTGGTTAAATATTAAGTTGGGATTAGGTATTATTAAATTGATTGTATAAAATCACTTAATTTTCACTATTTTTGCATAAAATAAATTATACTATGTCAAAAGAATTAGTAAGCGAAACACTTTCTTCAGTAGATTTTGAAACATTCCGTCAGGAAGTTTTGAAAGATTTTCGTTTGGCATGTGAATCTCGTGAAACTTCTTTATTAGGAAGAAGAGAGGTTTTAACAGGTAAAGCGAAATTTGGTATTTTTGGAGATGGAAAAGAGTTAGCTCAAATTGCATTAGCAAAGCAATTCCAATTAGGTGATTTTAGATCTGGTTATTACAGAGACCAAACCTTATTGTTTGCTATCAATGAATTGACAATTCAACAATATTTTTCAGGACTATACGCTCATACTGATGTAATTGAGGAACCTTTGTCAGCAGGTCGTCAAATGGGTGGACATTTTGCAACAAGAAATATAGATGAAAATGGTGAATGGAAGGATTTAATGAAGCAACGAAATAGCTCTTCTGATATCTCTCCTACTGCTGGACAGATGCCTCGTTTATTAGGTTTAGCTCAAGCTTCTAAGGTTTATAGGGGAAATGAATTACTTCATGATTTAGAGAATTTTAAAAAATTCAGTAATAAAGGAAATGAAGTAGCATTTGGAACAATTGGAGATGCTTCAACTTCTGAAGGCCCATTTTGGGAAACTATAAATGCTGCAGGAGTTCTTCAAGTACCAATGGTTATGTCTGTTTGGGATGATGGTTATGGTATTTCAGTTCCTAGACACAAACAAACCACAAAGGATAGTATTTCTGAAGCTTTAAGTGGTTTTCATCGTACAGATGAAAAACCTGGTTACGAGATTTTAGTAACAAAAGGTTGGGATTATGCTCATTTAGTTGAAACATATGAGAAAGCAGTGGCGCTTGCAAGAGAAGAGCACATACCTGTTTTAGTTCACGTTAAAGAGGTGAATCAACCTCAAGGTCATTCAACATCAGGTTCTCATGAGCGTTACAAGACAAAAGAACGCTTAGAATGGGAAACTGAATTTGATTGTATTAATAAATTTAAAGAGTGGATAGCAAGTTTTGAAGCAGAAGGTCAAAAAATAGCTACGGAAGAAGAGTTGACTGAAATTCAAAAAGAAGCTAAGATTACAGTTAGAAATTACAAAACTGCTGCATGGCAATCATATAGTAAGGCAATTCAAGCTGACTTATCTAGCTTACTTGAAATTTTAAAATCTTTAGCTAATCAAAGTGCTAATGGTGTTTTTATTTCAAAAGAGATTGAACTGCTAGAAAAAGCCATGGAACCTATTCGAAAAGATATTTTTAATACTGCTAGAAAAGTGTTAAGAATGGTTCGTAATGAACAATCTACTTCGAAAAATGCTTTGGCTAATTGGATTCAAACAGAGTTAATGAAAAATGAAGAGCGTTATAGCTCACATCTATATTCTGAATCAAAATTTAGTGTAAAAAATATTGACTTTGTAGCTCCTGCTTATGATGATGAAGCTCCAATGGAAGATGGTAGAATTATTTTAAGAGAGAACTATCGTATATTATTTGAAAGACATCCTGAGGCTTTAATTTTTGGAGAAGATGCGGGTAAAATTGGTGGAGTTAATCAAACTTTAGAAGGATTACAAGAACAATTCGGTGAGCTTCGTATCTCCGATACTGGTATACGTGAAACTACTATTATAGGTCAGGGTATCGGTTTGGCAATGAGAGGTTTAAGACCTATTGCTGAGATTCAATATTTAGATTACTTGTTATACGCTATTCAGGTAATGTCTGATGATTTAGCAACAATACAATATCGTACAAAAGGAGGGCAAAAAGCACCTTTAATCATCAGTACAAGAGGTCACCGTTTAGAGGGGATATGGCACAGTGGAAGTCCAATGGGTATGATTATTAATGCTTGTAGAGGTATTAATGTTTGTGTACCTAGAAACATGACTAAAGCTGCCGGTTTTTACAATACTTTAATAGAAGCTGATGAACCTGCTTTAGTGGTAGAACCTCTGAATGGGTATCGAATGAAAGAACGTTTACCGAATAATATCGGTGAATTTAAAATTCCTCTTGGTGTTCCTGAAATTGTAAATGAAGGAACTGATATCACTATGGTTTCTTATGGATCAACGTTCAATCTTTGTGAGCAAGCAGTAAAATTGTTAACTGATTTTGGAATTTCTGTAGAATTAATTGATGTTCAGACATTAATTCCATTTGATACAGATCATATTATTGCTGAATCAATAGCTAAAACAAATCGTTTAATGATTGTTGATGAAGATGTAAGTAGTGGAGCAACAGCTTATATGTTAGATAAAATTTTAACAGAACAAGGTGCTTTCACATTGTTAGATTCAGTTCCTATTACTTTATCTGCAAAGGATCACAGACCTGCTTATGGTACAGATGGAGATTACTTCTCTAAACCGAGCATAGATGATATCTTTGAAAAAGCTTATGCTATCATGAGTGAAGTTGATCCAACAGGTTTCCCTTCATTGTATTAGAATAAATTATTTAAGTAAATATTAATCCCAATCTTTACGATTGGGATTTTTTTGATATATAATTTTAAGAGTTATTTTTATTCTAAATTACTCAAAATAAAAGCAAATTCCTTCGCTTTTTCCAATCGTTCTGTACTTCTTCCAGATCCACCACCATGTCCAGCATCTAAATTACAGTCAAAGTACAAAGGGTTGTTGTTGGTTCGGTAATCTCTTATTTTTGCTACCCATTTTAGAGGTTCCCAATATTGTACTTGTGAATCATGATAACCCGTCGTTATATACATTGCTGGGTAATTTGTTTTCTTAACATTATCATATGGTGAATAACTTAACATATACCAATAATAGTCTTTTTGATTTGGATTGCCCCACTCTTCATATTCTCCCACTGTTAACGGAATTGTTTCATCTAACATTGTTGTTAAAACATCAACAAAAGGAACTTGTGCAATAATCCCCTTCCATAAATAGGGCGTCATATTGGTAACAGCTCCCATTAATAAACCTCCTGCACTTCCACCCTGTGCAAAAATTTGATTTGGATGACATTTACCTGAATGAATTAAAAATTCGGCTGCATTTATGAAATCTGTGAATGTATTTTTCTTTTTCAGGAATTTTCCATCTTCATACCATTTTTCTCCGAAGTACTTCTCCCCTCTTATGTGAGCAATTGCATAAACGAAACCTCTATCTAATAAACTCAAACGATACGGATTAAACACATCAGGAATTGTAATTCCATAAGAACCGTAACCGTATAACATCATTGGTGCTTTCGATAAATCAATCCCTTTTTTATAAACCAAAGAAACAGGTATTTTAGTTCCATCGTTTGCTGGAGCAAAAATTCTTTCAGACTGATAATTTTCAGGTGTAAAGCCATTTTTCAAAATCGTTTTTCTGAAAAAAACTTTTTGTTTACCTGTCTTCAAAGAAAATTCCATTACACTCGAAGGAGTTGTTAATGAATTGTAAGAGAAATAAATTTTATCCGTCGCAAATGTTTCATTCACATATAAACCTACATAATAAGTTTCTTCATCAAAATGAATGGTTTGAATTGAATTATCTTTCAAAGAAATACAATTGATTTTTTGTAAACCATTTTCTCTAACTTCCGTGACAAGATGAGTTTTAAATGCTGAAAAATCTTCAATTAAAACTTTTGAATTATGTGCAATTAGTTCTGAACAAGTTTCTATTGATTTTGGAGCACTTTTAGAGAATAAAATGCGATTATTTTTTGCTTTATTGTTCGTTAAAATATAAAATCCATTTGTATGATGTTCAACATGATAAATATGACCTTTTTTTCGAGAAAAGAAAATGGTTGGTTGCTTACTTGGATTATCAGCATCAATCAACAAAGTCTCATTTGTAGTAGAACTTTCACAAACAATTTCAATAAACTTTCCTGTCAATGTTTTTCCAATAGAAACATAGTAACGTTCGTCAAGTTCTTCAAAAATCAATTCATCTTTTTCTGGTGAAGTGCCTAGAACGTGTTTATAAACTTGAAATTCTCTTAATGTTTGAGGATCTTTTTTAATATAAAAAATGGTTTGATTGTCATTAGCCCAAATGATATTGCCGTCAGTTACATCGATTTTATCTTTAAGTAGTTCATTTGTTTTTAAATCTTTAAAAGAAATTTGGTATTGTCTTCTACCAACGAAATCTTCACTAAAAGCCAATAATTCATTAGACGGTGAAAGTGACCAATCAGCCAATTGATAAAAAGAATGACCTTCAGCACGTTCGTTTTGATCGAAAAATAATTTTGAGGAATCTTTATCCAATTGGTAAGTAATAGCATATTCCTTACCTTCAATTATTTTCATTTGAAATTGTAAACCATTGATAAAGAAAGAAGCACTTTCATCATTTTCTGGAATGGTATTTTTGAATTCTGTTAAAAGGGAATAGACTGTTTCAGATTGAGCTTTGAAAAACTTTTTAGTAAATTTATTTTCTTTATCAATGTACTTTAAAACATCTTCCCCATCACGTTCATTCATCCAAAAGTAAGGATCAACTCTTTTATGGTTAAATTTTTCTAAAATATGTTCGGTTTTCTTGGCTTTTGGTTCTTTCATCTGTAATTGATTCAAATTTGAAGTGAAGATAAAAACAAAAGAGGAGAAATTAGCCACTTCTCCTCCATTTGTCGAAATCCAAAAGTTAAATGTAATTGTTTAAATGTTCAGTTTAAGTTAATTATCATACTCTTATTTGTTTTAACAACCTCTAATGATTTACTATAATTTAATATAGCTTTTAGAGTCTCATTTTTTGGTTCTAACTTTTTTTTAATTTCTTTCGGGTAAATTTTTATCATAGGCAAATGTTGTATTTTCTAACATAACGAAAAAGATTTAAGTTTATTACATCGCTTAATGATTTTAATTTTCTATTTTTTATATTGACATAGTTAATACATTGTTCATTTGAACATATTTTGCTATTTTCGTCACGCTTAAAGTAAATTATAGTAAAATGACAAAAGAAGTATACATCGTAGCAGCAGCTAGAACTCCAATGGGAGCTTTTTTAGGTGGTTTATCAAGTGTTCCTGTAACAACTCTTGGTGCAACAGTTATAAAAGGTGCATTGGAAAAAGGAAATGTTAAATCTGAATTAGTAGACGAAGTTTTCATGGGGAACGTTCTTCAAGCAGGCGTTGGTCAAGCACCAGCAAGACAAGCTGCTGTAGAAGCTGGTTTAAATAATTCAGTGCCTTGTACAACAGTAAATAAAGTTTGTGCCTCAGGAATGAAAGCGATAATGTTAGGTACTCAGTCAATTTTAGCCGGTGATAATGAAATTGTTGTTGCAGGTGGTATGGAAAATATGTCTCAAGTTCCTCACTACATTGATGGTCGCTCTGGTACAAAATTCGGTAATATCACAATGTTAGATGGAATTACTAAAGATGGTTTATTGGATGTATACAATAAAGTTCCAATGGGTAACTGTGCTGAAATTTGTGCAAAAGAACATAATATTACACGTGAAGATCAAGATAAATTTGCTATCACATCATATACAAGAGCAGCCGAGGCATGGAAAGCAGGAAGATTTGATAATGAAATTGTTCCTGTAACTGTTCCTCAAAGAAAGGGTGAACCAAAAATCGTTGATGAAGACGAAGAGTATAAAAACG
Organism: uncultured Flavobacteriales bacterium; assembly: GCA_964580965.1. Taxonomy (GTDB): domain Bacteria; phylum Bacteroidota; class Bacteroidia; order Flavobacteriales_D; family Crocinitomicaceae; genus CAIUKX01. The sequence goes on from CAZOLZ010000018.1 coordinate 27,123, forward strand.
TATTTTTAGATAAAATACCTGCATTAAGACCTGCATTCGAAAAAGAAGGTACAATTACTGCTGCTAATGCTTCTACATTAAATGATGGAGCTTCTGCTGTGATTTTAGCTTCAAAAGAAGCAGTTGAAAAATATGGTTTAACACCTATTGCAAAAATTAAAGGATATGCTGATGCCGCTCAATCACCAGAATGGTTTACAACTTCACCTTCTTTAGCTGTTCCTAAAGCTTTAGAAAAAGCTGGAATTGAAGCAAAAGATGTTGACTTCTGGGAATTGAATCAAGCATTCTCTGTTGTTGGTATTGCTAACACTAAAATATTAGGCTTAGATCCTGCAAAGGTTGATGTTAATGGCGGGGCTGTAGCTTTAGGTCACCCTCTTGGGAATTCTGGTTCTCGTATTGTTGTTACTTTAATTAACGTATTAAAACAAAACAATGGTAAAATAGGTGCTGCCGGAATTTGTAATGGAGGTGGTGGTGCATCTGCTTTAGTTATTGAAAATATCTAATTTTCACATAATTAAATAATAAAAAAGGTTACTCTAGGGTAACCTTTTTTTGTTTTAAATATTTCTTCAAACAAGACTTATTAAAATACTTACTTTCTTTCGGTATTTGATTTTTCGATGTTTAATCTATTCCTCCTCTTCGGTTATATGTAACTTTTTCTGAATATAAAAAAATGATCGTTCGATTGTTACTCCTTGACCATTTGGTCTAGGCCCCAAGGCAGATGTTGAAACAATGTATCCGTATTGATCAAGTAATATATAACTTGGATTGGTATAAACCTGGTAATCTTTAAAAATTGAATGATCGTCATCTACCTCAAATTTATCCCAAGTTATTAAATCAATAGCATTTTGAGCCTCTTTAGTGTAGCTTTCTCTCTTTTTATAAATCGTAACAAACTCAATATCCATATTATATTTATCATTTAATGATTTTAGTAAAGGTATTTCTGTAGAACCTAAAACATTTTCAGGGTCAAAAAAATGAAAATAAATATATTTGCCTTTATAACTTGAAAGCGAACGTTGAACCGTATCCTTTTTAAGGATGAAGTCTGGTGCTTTTCCACCTTCAACTAATTCTAATAATCTAAATTTTAAATTTTTGGCTATTACTTTTGTCCCTTCGAACATAGCATGGTTGGCTACACTATCAATGATGGTTATTATATTAGTTTGAGGAAATTCTCCCCTGTAAAATTCATCTGTCAACATTTTTACCATCATCATTTCCCTGATACGTAAATTAATTAAAGTGTATTCTCCACTTAATGCTCTCATAACTTGGGTTGGACTACTGTTTAAAACACCTAAATAAACCCTGTTATTCACTTCCATACTCAAACGACTAACAAAGTTATCGTAGTAATTTTTGATGTAATCCATGTAAGCATCATTCTGATAGGAAACCTTTGAATATTTGATGTAGAAATCATGTTTTTCAAAACGGTTTCGGTGACTAACTTGTTGAATGTCATCTAAAGAAGCTATCGTAAATTTTACAAAAGTTTTAAAAAACTCACTTGAATCTTTTTCATAAGCGCGTTCCACGTTAGTTTTGAAAAGTTCTAATTGTTTAGAAAACTCAATGCCATCAATGCTTTTAGTATAAAAATAAGTACCTAAAAAATTGTCCACCCATTGCTCGAAGCTTAAAATCTTATAGTTGATATCTGTAGAGTCTAAATCAAACATAGATAATTCAACAAGATTGCCTGTAGGTTTATATGGTTCGTAAGGATTGTCTTTAGGTAAATAAACGTTATAAGAACCATTAGGTTGTATATATAAAAAAGCAAAATTATTTTTACTTCTAATAATTACTTTTTGAATTATATCATTAAAGAATATCAATTTAAAAGTACTATCAGGTTTTACTTTTGTGGAGGCGATTACCTCTTCTTTTAAACTAAAATAATCTTGAATTTTATAGACTTTTATTTCTTCATCTAAATAAGCAGGAGCAAACCCCTCTATTGTTACAACTGAAGACTGAGCTATTGTAATGAGTGGAATTAATGTTAAAAATGAAAAAAGTAGAAATCTCATAAATTATTTTTTAGTTTAGTTCTATCATGAATAATGCCTAAAATTTAAACGAGTAAGTTGGCGTTCGTTACAAAAGCATCAATATTACCGTTATTACGTACAATTTCACGTACAATTGAAGAGTTGATTGCGCCATATTTTTGAGCTGTCAACATAAAAACAGTTTCAATATCAGATATCTCATTGTTCATATGAGCAATTGATTTCTCATATTCAAAGTCTTTGTTATCCCTTAGTCCTCTAACAATAAAATCTGCACCAATTTCTTTACAGAATTCAACTGTTAGTTTTTGATATGTCATTACTTTTACATTAGATAAATGTTTAAATAAAGACTGAATATGTTCAATACGTTTCTCTAATTCGAAGAAATATTTTTTTGAAGAATTTATCCCAATACCAATGATTACTTCGTCAAATAATGTAAGAGATTTCAAAACAACATCCTCATGACCTTTCGTGAAAGGATCAAAAGAACCTGGAAACAAACCTATTTTTTTCATATATTAATAATTTTGATTTTAATTATTATTCTCGATAAAACTAAAACAAACGCCACCATAATTTTTAAATTTTATCAATGAAGGATTATCATCAAAGCTCACATCTTTACCATGCTCAATAATTAATATTCCATCAGGTTTTAAAAGTTTTCTTTCTGAAACGATATCTACAATTTGTTTATGAAATTTTGCTGCATAAGGAGGATCAGCAAAAATTAAATTGTATTGTTTTTCTGTCTTTTCTAAAAAAGCAATAACATCCATCTTTAAAGCTTGTAAAGGTTGATTAACTCCGAAATCTTTAGCTGTTTTAGATATAAACCGAACAGAATTGTAATCTTTATCTATTGCGGTAACTTTCCCTGCTTCACGAGATAAAAATTCAAATGTAATGTTACCTGTACCTGCACATAAATCTAAAATTTCTAAATCAACAAAATCGATTTGATTCTCCAATATATTAAACAAACCCTCTTTTGCAAAATCAGTCGTTGGACGAGAAGGAAAGTTTTTAGGTATTGAAAAACGTCTTGATTTTAATATGCCTCTAATTACACGCACAATGATTGGAAATTTAAAAGTAAATGAGAATTAATTTTAGTATTGAATTGATTCAAATCTTTTAATTTATCTAAAAGGATTTTAACAGCAATTACCGATTCATCTGATGTGCCTACACTTGCACATAAATAAATTGTACCTTTTTCGTTCAAAAGTTCTTTTTGTTGCAACGTAAACATCAAATGATAAACAATGTCATCAGCAGATTCATAATCGAAATAAGCATAGAATTTTAGCCCATTTTCTTTTGTAATTGTAACACTGAAAACTGATTCATGTAAAACAACTCCAACTTGTAAAGAAAAAGCATTTTTTGAAAGTAGTCCATGAAATATATGGCTACCTTCATGTTGAATAATTATTCTAGGGAAGCGAATTACGAAAAATGATTTAACCCATAATGGTATTGCAAATACGTTCACAATTGATAGTTCTGGAATTCGGTTATGATCTATAATGTCAGAGGGTATATTCTGATGAAAACACAATTTCATCAAAGCATCAGAATTTACTTCACTATACACATTGCTTGGTAATAAAGTAGATAGTTTGGTACACCATGAAAGTGAATAATCATCGTAATCCTGTTCTCGAAATCCTTTTTCTTTAACAAACTCATCTAAAACTTCTTTATAGCGGTAATCGACTTTTTCTGTAAAACGAAGAAAATCAACTCCAACTACATTACCATTTTCTAATCGAGCAAATCTTACCGCATTTTCTGATATTTCTACAGCTAACTGAGTTTTCATATTATAACAATATTATACTTAATACAAATCTACTATTTAATTCCAAAAGGTTAAAATACCCTAACAATAGTTTTCAAAGGTCAATTTTTAATATATTTATGCTTTATTAAAGCGAAATAGCCAAATTATGAACAAGATATATTTATCACTTACATTACTTATATTACCTTATTTTATTAAGTCACAATCTCAACTTCCCTCTAATGTAAATCATGTTTCTGATTTAAGAGGTTCAGTATATAAAATGGAAGAAGTGTTCACTTATATTGATCGAATGTATGTAGATACTGTGGATATCAAAGAAATTACTGAAAATGCGATTGTTTCAACATTGGAAAATCTAGATCCTCACTCGGTTTATATATCAAAAGAAGATGTAGATGATGCAAATCAACAGATCGATGGGAGTTTTTTTGGTGTTGGAATTCGTTTTCAGATTTTAAAAGATACATTAATGGTGGTTCAAACAATTCCTGGTGGACCATCTGAAAAAGTTGGTGTTCAGGCTGGCGATCGAATCATAAATATTGATCAAGAGTTGGTTGCAGGTGTAGGGTTGAAAAATTCTCAAGTGAGGCAAAAATTAATGGGAGAAAAAGATACGAAAGTTAATATTCAAGTTGAACGAGCAGGAAAAAAGAAATTATTGAATTTTACAATTACAAGAGGTAAAATTCCAATTCATTCAGTTGATAGTTATTACATGGTGAATAATGAAACAGGTTACATCAAGTTAAGCAGTTTTTCAAGAAATACGATGGAAGAAGTTCATGAAGCTCTATCAGTTTTAGTAAATAAAGGAATGAAAAATCTAGTTTTCGATTTACAAGGAAATGGAGGTGGATTATTGTATGCAGCACAACGTGTTGCAGATGAATTCCTATCAGATAATAAATTAATAGTTTATTCAGAAGGAAAATATCAACCTCGTCAAGAATTAAAAGCTGGAATGCCCGGGAAATGGGAGAAAGGAAAGTTGATTGTTTTAACTGATGAATTTTCTGCTTCAGCTAGTGAAATTGTTTCAGGAGCGATTCAAGATTGGGACAGAGGTCTAATCATTGGTAGAAGGACTTTTGGTAAAGGTTTGGTTCAAAGGCCAATTGAATTATCAGATGGTTCTCAAATGCGATTAACAATTGCCAGGTATTATACACCTTCTGGTCGATTTATCCAAAAACCTTACGATGATTTTGATGCATACAGAAACGATATTGTAAATAGGTATGAACATGGTGAATTTTCTAATGCTGATTCAATTCATTTAGCAGACTCTTTAAAATACGCTACACTATTAAACAAACGTTCTGTTTATGGTGGTGGAGGAATTATGCCTGATATTTTTGTCCCTTTAGATACAACTAATGTTTCGGATTACTTTAGAAAACTTGTTCAAGGTGGTCATATTAATCATTACTCATTAACATATACAAATGATAATCGTAATGAATTAAAATCTAATTTTGAGAACTTTAATCATTTTAAAAAAGATTTTAACTGTGATGAACAATTTATGAAATCATTTTTTGAGTATGTGGTAAAAGAAGATCCTGAATTAGAGTATAATGACGAAGAGTATCAAGAAAGTAAAACAATCATCAGACTTCAGTTAAAAGCCTTAATAGCTCAGAATATTTATGGTTATAATGAGTTTTATGAAATCTATAATGAGACAAATGAAATATTACAAAGAGCATTAGAAGTTTTAAAAAATAATGAATTTGATAAATTTAATATTCAAAAAAAATAAATATCTGATTATGAGTGTGAAGAATAAGATTATTTTAAGTTTAACATTAGGTTTGTTTTTGAATTTAAGCTCTTGTATTGAGAAATCGTCTAAAGTAGATTCAGATGAACTAGTTTCCGCATATGCATCAGGAACACAAACTGAAGAAGAATTAGAAGCTGAGCTAAAAAAAATACAAAAAGAAGAAGCTAAGGCAAGGAAAATCGAGTTGGCAAATATGACATCTTTATCTTTTGACAAGTTAGATTTTGATTTTGGAAATGTGGAGCCAGAAAAAGATAACATAACTTATTTTGAAGTAAAAAATGAAGGTAAAAAACCTTTAATCATTGAAAAAGTTGAAGCAAGTTGTGGTTGTACTACTCCTGAAAAACCAGAGGCTCCAATCCTTCCCGGAAAGTCAGATAAGATTAAAGTTGTTTTTAAATCTAAACCTGGTCAAAAAGGTGAACAACATAAAACGGTTACAGTTACATCTAATACAAACCCTAAGATTAACACACTTAAAATTAAGGCTTTTGTGAAATAAGATTGTGTTTTAACTTGTTATTCATTTTTAACTTCAATTCAAGGTTTGAACAACTAATTATATTTTTTTTCAAATTGATATAAGTGAAACGAAAATAACCTATTTTTGTAGCGATTATTTAACATTATTTTTAAAAAAATGAGTACAGCTTTAGGGAATCACATTCTAGTTGAGTTCATGAATTGTGAGCCGCATATTATGAACGATGTTGCTGCAATTGAAAGGGATATGGTAGCAGCAGCTCAAAATGCGGGAGCAACTGTCATAAACTCTACTTTTCACCATTTTTCTCCTTATGGTGTTTCAGGTGTTGTTGTTATTCAAGAAAGTCATTTAGCGATTCATACATGGCCAGAGTATGGTTATGCTGCTGTTGACTTATTTACTTGCGGAGAAATGAATGCTTGGACTTCTTTTGATTTCCTGAAAGAAGCATTTGGGGCTAAATCATACTCTGCTATTGAAATGAAAAGAGGTACAGTTAATTTATTAACTCGTAACAATTTTGATATGTCTTCAATGAGACAAAAAGCCAATGAATGGGTTAATCCGGGCTTTTATACAAGAAATGTTTGGTTTACAGATAAAGATGAAAATCAAGCATTATCATTACGCTTTACAGGTGAAGTCTTCTACGATGTTCAATCGCCTTTTCAACGTGTAAGAATTATAGAGTCATACAAATACGGAAAAATGTTAGCATTGGATGATATGGTTATGACTACTATCGAAGATGAGTTTCATTACCACGAAATGATTGCTCACCCTGCTATGTTTACTCATAACAATGCTAAAAATATCTTAGTTATTGGTGGTGGTGATGGTGGAACTATTCGTGAGATTTTAAGACATGATTCTGTTGAAAAAGTAACAATGGTTGAAATTGATGGAGAAGTTATTAAAGCTTGTAAAGAACATCTACCTCAAATTGCAGCTCAATTTGATAATCCAAAATTAGAACTATTAGTTACCGACGGGATTGAATACATCAAAAATGCAAAAGTTGAATCTTATGATATTATTATTGTAGATGGTTCTGATCCAGTAGGACCAGCAGAAGGTTTGTTTTCAGTTGAATTTTACACAAACTGCTACAATGCCTTGAAAAAAGATGGGATTTTAGTTGCTCAAGGTGAATCCCCTAAATTCAATGACAAAGCTTTTGCTGAACTGAACCTTACATTACAAGATATTTTTGGTACTGACAAAGCACCTGTTTCATTATTCTTTGTCCCAACTTACCCTACAGGTATGTGGAGTTTCCAATATGGAATTAAAGGTGACTTAAATCTTAAAACAGTTAACAACGATGATTTAATAAATGATTTTGTTGAGGAAAAAGGTTTAAAATATTATAATGCAGATGTTCACAGAGGAAGTTTCGCAACACCTAATTTTGTAAAAACTTTATTGAAGAAAGATACATGGAAAACTTCGACCCAAACGGT
>CAZOLZ010000019.1:0-32691 GCA_964580965.1 uncultured Flavobacteriales bacterium
GAAGAGCGTTTGAATATAGAAGAGCTGCAAAAGAGAAAAGATGGGATAAAATGTCAAAATTATTCCCAAAATTAGGTAAAGCAATTACAATGGCTGCCAAAGAAGGTGGACCAGACCCAGATATGAATAGTAAATTAAGAACTGCTATTCAAAATGCGAAAGCTCAAAATATGCCTAAAGACAACATTGACTCGGCAATTAAAAGAGCGACTCAAAAAGATTTAGCTGCATTCACTGAAATAAATTACGAGGGAAAAGGTCCTCATGGAGTTTTAGTTTATGTTGAATGTGCTACTGACAACTCAACACGAACTGTTGCTAACGTTAAAATGTATTTCAATAAAGCTGGTGGAGGTGTTGTTCCAAATGGTTCATTAGAATTTATGTTTAATCGTAAGTGTGTTTTCGAAATTGAGAAAACAGAAGGATTAGATCTTGAAGAATTAGAATTAGAGTTAATTGATGCAGGATGTGAATCAATTGAGGAGCAAGAAGATAAGATATTCATTTATGGAGATTATACCGCTTTTGGAAGTTTGGGTGAAGGTATTGAAAAAATGAACTTAAATGTATTGAAAGCTACCCTTCAACGTATACCAACTTCACCTGTTGAATTTACAGAAGAACAATTAGTAGATATTGAAAAAATGTTGGATAAAATTGAAGATGATGATGATATTCAACAAGTATTTACGAATATAGCATAATCAAATATTTAGATTTCAAATAATGAAGGGTGTCCGAAAAGTCGTGACACCCTTTATTATTTGTTTCTTAACCAAAAAAATATTGTGCATTCAAATCAGACATTTTAAACCTACTTCTTCGTTAAAAACCCCCAATAAGTCGAACGATTCAGGGAAAAAGTTTTAGCAAAAGGGTATGCTTCTGTGAATGATAAAGGGAATTTGATGTTCTTTCGTTTTTCCCATGATGTTTTATACGCATTTACATTTCCATTTTCAATTTCAATGAAATCCATGATTTGTTTTGTGTGAGTCTTCCAAAAATAATAACTCACCTCTTTGCTATTCATTTTGTTCCATTTAACACGTTCCGCAATTAACCAATTTTTCCAAATTTGATCCCAATCATTTCGTAATAACATTGGGTTGAAATTGTTAATTAGAACGTTTCTAATTCCGTTGTCTACAAAATAAATAGTATTACCTTTTTTTAATTCATATCGGTGGTTATTGAAATAAGAAGGTAACTTAATTAAAACAAATGACTTAACTAATAAATCAATATAACGTTCAACCGTTTCATTATCTAAACCACAACGTTCACCGATATCGTTATAAGAAATCGCATTACCAACTTCGAAAGCCAATAATTGCAGCATTCTATACAATTTTTCTCCTTTATTGATTCGATCTGTAACACCTAAATTTGTAAAGACAACTTCATCAACCAACTCTTTTAAAGTTGTTTCCGCATTTTCTAAATCCGCTACAACTTTTGGAAAGTTACCATAAATTAAACGTTGTTCTAATAATTTTTCTTCTTCTGGTAAACCATTATATTGAGCTAGCTCATAAAAAGCCGGAGGCAAAAGAGTTAATTCTAAACCTTGAATTTGCAATACTTCTCTTAATAAATCATCTATCAAAGGTTCGTACGAACAAACTAAAACCAATGTGAGGTTGAAATCAGATGATAAAACAATTTCAATAATATTTTGTAACTTTTCTAAATATTGAGCTTCCTCAATAACCACAAAACGTTTGTTTGCAAACAGTTCCAATAAACTACTTTCAGACACGGCCTCGAATTGTTTTTTTACCTTTTTATCATTTGCAGAAAATGAAACAAATGGTAATCCCGAAGATTCAAATACTTCTTGAATTAAACTTGCTTTTCCAACAGCTCTTGGACCATTAACTAATAATAATTTATTGGCTAAAATCTTTTCTTTTAACTGTTTATATTGAGTTCTTGGTATCATTCTTTCAATTGTCATTTCCATCTGTTTACCTGCTTATTTAGACAAATAAAACACAAAATTTAAATTAAATCTATTGTTTATTTTATCTGAATTTAATTAATTATTGCGAAAATAAAGAGAATTGATTTCAAAAAAATAGGTTGTGATAAAAGATATTAAAAATGTTTTTAACGAAAAGAAAGTTAGTATTCAAGTATAAATTTTACAGATTCCGAAGTGTTTGACAGGACACCTATTCTTATAAAAAGAACTTGATAACAGAATAACTCAACGTAATGTAAAACAACCCGATTGCCAAAGAACTCAAAGTTTTATGAAAATATGAGAACGTTAAAAAGAAACTTAGAGGAATCATAATTAAACTAAAACGTTGAATCTGATTATGTGAAATAAAATCAATTAAACCCATTAATAAACCCGCTACAACCATAAACCATAGTACACGCGTTAATTTTTTTAATCGAATTGAACTCTTTCGAATATGGGCTTGAATACTTAAAAAACTTAGTATAAGGGATAATAAAAAGATTACAAGAGTCACTAAAAAGTCAAACTGTTGTCTCTGAAAATTAGTCGATTGTTTGAATATTGACATATCCAAACTGTTTCCAGAATAATACAAATAAAAACTAGCATACAGTAATGGAACTAAAAACCCAGCTATTGACAATAAAATTTCTCTTAAGATGAAAGGTCTAATTGTCCAAATCATCACAAAATAAAAAGGTAGATATCCAATTAAGGGAGGATGAAAAGTTGCAGCTACACCACCAAAAAAAGTAGCATTAAAAGTTGCTCTTCTTCCATCTTCATTTTGTCTTAAAAAGTAAACTTGGTATAAACTTAAGATTAAAAAGGTATGAGCGACTAATAAACCGTCGATGTCATAAAAAGAGTGATAAAAACTCATTAAAACAACATACAATAAAGAAGGCATAAAACTATTTCTTTCAAGAAATTGATTCCAGTTAAAAATTGCATTTAAACCAATTGCATTTATGATCACTAATAAACCTGCTAAAAGTTGTGAGATAATTGAATTAATTTCAAGATTACCCCAAAATCCAAAAGACAATAAATTAGCATGCACAAAATAGTTACTGTGATTATTGAATAGGACATAAGTCAACACTACTGGAGGCAGCAAGAATTGAACAATTGAACGATTACTTATAAATAACTTTACCACAAAACGAAATTAAGGATTTTAAGGAAATGAAAATGAGTGTATTTAAAATTAATTCCAAATTAAATAGTCATTTGAATTTAATATATCACCATATAAAGTTTTCAATTGCATTAATTTTTTATCCGATTTAATATCTCCAGATTTAACTTTTTGTTTTAGACGATAATAACTATCCAAGAAATTGCCGAAAAGTTGATGATCTAAATCATTTTTAATCGCTGAAATTTTAGCGTTTAAATCTAACAAAAGGTATTCAACTTCTCCCAATTCTTTCAATTCTTGATTCGATAATTCTTTTTTCCGAACCAAATATTCATATCGTGGAAGTAAATCATTTAATTGTGAAATAAACAAGTTTAATTCTTCTTCAATTCGATTTTTGCTTTGATCTAAACCCATTTGATTGTTAGTTAAAATACAATAACAAGGTAATAAAAAAATAGAATTATAAAAAAGAAAAACTCTTTCTTTTATTTCTAATAAGTCATTTTTTAAATAAAATTAACTATTGTTTATTGTTAATTATAAGGTTGTTAATAAAATATAAACAAAGTTCCGTGATAAAATCTTAACAATCCAAGTAATTCATTTATCTCAATTCAGCGTGTTGAAAAAAGGTTAGATTTTTTTTAAAAATCATATCCATACTTTTATTTCTTTAGTGTCAAGTCAAAAGAAAATAATAAACTACCTTTGCTTGAAATGGCAGGTATTTACATTCATATCCCTTTTTGTAAGCAGAAATGCTCTTATTGTGATTTTCACTTTAGCACAACTTTTGAAAATTACCGTTCGGATATGATTGAAGCAATAATAAACGAAATTGAAGTAAGAAAGGATTACCTTGTTGACCAAAAAATTGAAACACTTTATTTTGGTGGTGGAACTCCAAGCTTGTTAACTTTCAATGAATTAAGTCGCATAATAAAAAAAGTGAAAACGTCATTTCCTGACATTCAATTAAAAGAAATTACATTAGAAGCTAATCCTGATGATATCAATAAAACAAGTTTGATTGAGTGGAAAGAAGGTGGTGTAAATCGTTTAAGTATTGGTTTACAATCACTCAAATCAGATGACCTAAAATGGATGAATCGTGCCCACACTGTTGAAGAAGCATTAAAATGTATTCCCTTAGCACGAAGAAATGGGTTTGATAATTTAACCATCGACTTAATTTATGGACTTCCAAATTTAACTTTAGAAGATTGGGAGAATGCTGTTCAATGGGTTATAAATCAAAAAGTACCGCATATCTCTGCTTATTGTTTAACTGTGGAAGAAAAAACATCATTACACAAGTTAGTCAAAACAAATAAAATTAAACCTGCCAGCGAAGATCAACAAAGTGAACAATTTACTCTATTGGTTAACTTATTACAAAAACATGGCTATGAGCAATACGAAGTGTCAAACTTTGCCCTAAAAGGCTTTCGATCCGTTCATAATGGAAATTATTGGAAGGGAGAATATTATCTAGGAATTGGACCTTCCGCTCATTCGTTTAATGGTAAAAGCAGAAGTTGGAACATTGCCAACAACTCCAAATATATTCAATTAGTTAAAGAACAAAAGCAAGATTGGATAGAAACAGAAGTGCTTTCACATAAAGATAGATTCAACGAGTTGTTACTTACAGGTTTGAGAACAACAGATGGTTTAAAAATCAGTCAATTAGCAGAAACACTTCCATTTACAAAAGAATTTGACCAAACAAAAAGTGAATTTATAAAAAGTGGTTGGATGATTGAAGAAAATGGTCAATTAAAACTCACCAAAGAAGGTTTGTTGAAAGCCGACTACATCGCTTCGGAGTTATTTATTATTTAAAACCTCTCAATCAATGCGGTAATTTATCCTTTAAAACCCCATATAGATACGTACCAATCACTGCAAAAACAACCACGACGATAAAAGTTAAATAACCATCCCCAATATTCACAACCATTGGACCAGGGCAAGCACCATTTAAAGCCCAACCCAATCCAAAGATAATCCCTCCAAATAAATATTTTTTATAACCTCTATTTTTAGGTTGAATCACTATTAACTCACCTTTATAGTCTTTTAATTGAAATTTCTTAATGATAAAAACACCTAGCATTCCTGAAACAACAGCCGAACCAATGATGCCGTACATATGAATCGAATGAAAACGAAACATTTCTTGAATACGGTACCAAGAAACTGCCTCTGACTTCACCATTACAATTCCGAATATCATTCCAACGAATAAAAACTTAATAAATTTCATACATCAACAGATTAAAAAATAAAAGGAAATAAGATATATGTCATTAGCAAGCCTCCAATAAAAAAACCAATGACTGCAATCAAAGATGGAACTTGTAGGTTAGACAAACCACTAATAGCATGACCAGAAGTACACCCACCTGCATATCTTGTTCCAAAACCTACCAACAAACCTCCTAATGCCAATATAGCAAATCCTTTGGCTGTAAATAAAGCCTCTAACGCAAACAATTCTGATGGTTGATTGGACGTTGGCTTTTCAAAACCTAATTCTTTCAATTCAGAAACTGTTTTTGGAGATAATTCAACCGTAGAGTCTATTGTCAAAAAATGATGTGCGATATAACCACCAATAACTGCACCTGTTAAGAAAACTAAATTCCATACTTGGTTTTTCCAATCAAAACGAAAAAAATCAACTTTCTTTCCTGCACCAGCAATTGAACAAATCGTTCTTAAATTACTCGATACACCAAATGATTTACCAAAAAACAGTAAAAACAACATTACCAATGAAATCAATAGACCTGAAAACCACCATGGCCAGGGATTCATTATAAATTCTCTCATAATTTAAAATTTTAAAATAAAGTTACAAAAAATAGTTTTAATTAAATTTAAAATAAATTAGTGTGTTTTATAAACAAAAATGGCTGTCAAAAATGACAGCCATAAATACTTTAATATTTAGAATCTTCTAATTACATTTTCAATAACTTACTTTGACAAACGTAATTAGTCTTTGGAACTTCTGTCTTTGAAATCGCTCCAAATCCTCCATCAACTTCGGTAAAGTTTCTATATCCTCTTGCTTGTAAAATACTTGCAGCGATCATACTTCTATATCCTCCTTGACAATGTAAAAAGAAATGTTGATCTGGTTGAATATCTTTTGTCCATTCATTAATATATGCTAAAGGTTTACTATATGCATCTTCAATATGTTCTGCAGCATATTCTCCATCTTTACGAACATCTATCACCATATCTTTTCCATGTTGGTATTTTGAAGCAAATTCATTCGTTGAAATTCTATCAACAGTATCAACCTCTTTTCCTGCTGATTTCCAAGATTCAAATCCTCCATCTAAATAGCCAACAACTTGATCAAAACCTACTCGACTTAAACGAGTAATTACTTCTTCTTCATTTCCAGGCTCTGTAACAATTAATAATTTTTGATTTACATCAGCAATCAATGCACCAACCCATGGCGCAAAATCTCCTTTAATACCGATATTAATGGCATTTGGAATAAACCCTTTACTAAATACACCAGGAGATCTTGAATCTAAAACTAATGCTTCTGTAGATTCTGCAACTGTTTCAAATTCTTCAGGCTTTAAAGGCGTTAACCCTTTCGATTTCACTTCTTCGAAACTGGTGTAACCCTTTTTATTCATGGCTACATTCGCACCAAAATATGCAGGTGGCGATGTTAACCCATCTGTTACTGCAGCTATAAACGCCTCTTTATTTGGTTGATTTAACGCATAGTTCATCTTCTTTTGATTTCCCAAAGTGTCTACCGTTTCCTTCATCATGTTTTTACCACATGCACTTCCCGCACCATGAGCAGGGTAAACAATTACATCATCAGCTAGCGGTATAATTTTATTCATCAAGCTATCGTACAACATACCTGCTAATTGTTCTTGTGTCATATCAACCGCTTTTTGCGCTAAGTCTGGTCGTCCAACATCACCTAAAAACAATGTGTCTCCTGAAAAAATAGCATGATCTGTACCTATCTCATCTTTCACTAAATAAGTCGTACTTTCCAATGTATGCCCAGGAGTATGTAGAGCCTTAATTTGAATTTTACCAATTTCAAAAGCTTGCTCATCTGAAGCAATAAGAGCATCAAACTCGCAATTTGCCTTCGGTCCGTAAACAATAGTTGCTCCAGTCTTTTTAGCCAAATCTAAATGCCCTGAAACAAAATCTGCGTGAAAATGTGTTTCAAAAATGTATTTTAATTTCACATTATCTTTTTCCAAACGATCTAAATAAGGTTGAATTTCTCTTAATGGATCTACAATTGCAGCCTCACCTTCACTAACAACGTAATAAGCACCTTGCGCTAAACATCCTGTATATATTTGTTCTATATTCATAACGAATTTATTTTGAATTGTAAATTTACAACTTTTCAATTTAATCTATGTATTGGATAGATTTTCATTAATAATTTTTCAGTTAAATAATGTTTCTCTAATAAGAATATAGATTCCCATTACCAAAACAAACCATCCAAATGTGGGTTTTAACTTACTTCCTTCAATCTTTCTAGAAAGTTGAAGCCCTATAAAAATACCTGCTATTGCAAATAATGTAATAGAAAGAAGAAATATCCACGATGTTTCAAAAAAAGTACCTCTTACAATCATTTCACCAAAAAAACCGATTAAAGAATTTAAAGAAATAATGACTAAAGATGTCCCTACTGCTTCTTTCATTTTCAATTTACTAATTAACACAAGAGAAGGTATGATTAAAAAACCACCACCAGCACCTACTATTCCTGTCAAAAAACCAACAGCAATTCCTTCTATAAAAAGAATTAGATAATTTATTTTTTTCTCCAGACTTCCAGTATTTACTTGTTCTTTTCTGCCCTTTATCATAGAGTATGATGCCAAAATCATTAATATCGCAAAAAGAATCATTATTAAAATTCTTTTTGTAATTATTAAAGTTCCAAACGTCATTACTTCAGATGGGATTGAAGGAAGAATATAAGCTCTAGTAATAAAAACAGTAAAGATTGTTGGAACACCAAAAGCTAAAGCTGTTTTTAAATGAATCAAACCTTTTTTGAAATACTCAACTGAACCTATTGAACTCGTTAATCCAACAACAAATAGCGAATAACTTGTAGCAATTACTGGCTCTACTTTGAATAAGTAGATCAAAACTGGAATAGTTAAAATACTACCTCCACCTCCTATCAGCCCCAATGAAACTCCTATTAATATTGATAGTATATAGCCTATTATTTCCATTCAAATTTAATTTAATACTACAAAGATGTAAAGAAAGAACAGGTTTCAAAGTCACATTTGTTACACAGATGAAAAAAATTATATTTCACCCAATAATTCTAAGGTTTCTTTAGCTGCAGCTTGTTCGGCTATTTTTTTTGAACCACCATTTCCTTTACCGTATTCAATTCCATTAACAGTAACCTGAACACCATAATCCCAATAATTTCCTTTGTTTTGTTCTTTGATGACTAAAAAGTCAAGATGATGTTGATTTTTTTGACTCCAAATAAATAGTTTTGATTTAAAATCTATTTCTTCTTCTAGAATCTTATTTAAGTCTAGATAGTTGATTAATATGTGATTATATAGGCTGTTTTGTACTTTTTTATAATTACTATCTAAAAATATTGCACCAATAATTGCTTCGAAAGCATTACCCTCCAGAGAATTAATATTGATAGATCGCCCCTTTTGATACTTTAGCACATCTCTAATCTGCATCTCTTCAGCAATCATAGAAAGTGTTTTTCGACTGACTAATTTAGATTTAATTTGTGTTAAATACCCTTCATCGTCTGTTGGGAACTTCTTGTAAATAAACTCAGCAATCGCAGCATCTAAAATAGCATCTCCTAAAAATTCTAAACGTTCATTTGATGCTTTAAAATCTTTTCTGTGGCTCAAAGATTTATGTGTCACTGCAATTTTAAAATGCTGTAAACTCTTAGGACGGTAATTGAACCTTTTTAAGATGAAATCATACAAAATCAATTCATCTTTATTACCCGTAATGAATGATTTTAGCCTAAGCAAGGGAATTTAACCTTTAAATTTCTTTACGATAATCGTTGTATTATGTCCTCCAAAACCGAAAGTGTTAGATAAAGCAACATCTACTTTTCTTTCTTGAGCTTTGTTAAATGTGAGGTTTAATTTGCTATCAATAGCAGGATCATCTGTGAAATGGTTTATTGTTGGAGGAACAACGTCATTTTTAACTGACAACACAGCTGCAACTGCTTCAATTGCACCAGCAGCACCCAGAAGGTGACCTGTCATTGATTTCGTTGAACTGATATTTAAATTATAAGCATGATCTCCAAAAACTTGTTGAATTGCCTTTACTTCAGCAATATCTCCTAATGGAGTTGATGTTCCATGTACGTTGATGTAGTCAACTTCTTTTGGATCAATATTAGCATCTTCTAAAGCTGCTAACATTGTGTTTTTTGCTCCTAATCCTTCAGGATGTGGAGCTGTAATATGGTAAGCATCACCTGACATACCACCACCAATAACTTCAGCGTAAATTTTAGCGCCTCTTTTTACTGCGTGTTCGTATTCCTCAAGGATTAATGCTCCTGCACCTTCACCTAAAACAAAACCATCTCGATCTACATCAAATGGTCTTGAAGCAGTTTCTGGTGAATCATTTCTTGTTGATAAAGCTTTAAGGCCGTTAAATCCACCCAATCCCATTTGGTTAACACCTGCTTCAGAACCACCTGTTACAAATGCGTCAGCTTTTCCTAAACGAATGTAGTTAAAAGCATCGATTATTGCATTTGTTGCAGAAGCACATGCAGATACGGTCACATAATTTGGACCTCTTAAACCGTATTTGATAGAAATATGACCAGCAGCAATATCTGCGATCATTTTCGGGATAAAGAACGGATTAAAACGCGGTGTACCATCACCTGAAAAGAAATTTTCAGCTTCATCTTGGAACGTTTTTAAACCTCCAATACCTGAACCCCAAATAACCCCAATTCTGTCTTGGTTAGGATTAGACTCTAACAACCCAGAGTCTGCCATAGCTTCACTAGCTGAAACTATGGCATACTGAGAAAATTGATCTAATTTTCTAACCTCTTTGCGATTAATAAAATCTTCCGCATTGAAATCTTTTACTTCACACGCAAATTGAGTCTTGAACAAAGATGCATCAAATTGTTTAATGATTGCTGCACCACTCTTTCCTGCTATTAAAGCATTCCAATAATCAGAAACGTTATTTCCAATTGGAGTAAGTGCACCTAAACCTGTTATAACAACTCTTTTTAATTCCATACAGAAGTTCTTTGTTCAAAAATGTTTTAATTATTTGTTCTCCTCGATGTAAGAAATAGCGTCTCCTACTGTTTGGATTTTTTCAGCTTGATCATCAGGAATTGCAATGTTGAATTCTTTTTCAAATTCCATGATTAACTCAACTGTGTCAAGTGAATCTGCTCCTAAGTCATTTGTGAAGCTCGCTTCGTTTGTTACTTCACTCTCGTCAACTCCTAATTTATCTACTATAATAGATACTACTTTCGATTTGATTTCAGACATTTCTAATATTTTTTTAATTACAAGATGCAAAGAAAAAAATTTAGAATTTAAAAACAAAATAATTAAACATTTTATTACAAAACTTAATATTAAAAATAGACAAAATATCCGCGTTAACATCTGTTAAACAAGGGTTTAAACCTATAAATGAGTTTATTGTGATTTATACTAAATTAAGCCCTAACAAATTGAGGTTAAATAAAATATAAGTTCAATTATACTTTTTTATAATTTTGTAACATGACTAAAATTAAACTTGCGCTATTTGCATCAGGCACTGGTAGTAACGTGATTCGTTTCATTGAGTATTTCAAAAATCACTCCTCAATTGAAGTTTCTTTTGTATTAACAAACAAAAATGATGCTCCAGTGATTGAAAAAGTCAAAGCTATTTCAAATATACCTGTTTTAATTTTTAATAATAATATTGTTGCTGACGGTGAAAAACTAAAAGACATCTGTTCTGTTCAAAATATTGACTATATCATTTTAGCAGGATACCTCAGAAAAATTCCGGAAAGTTTCACCAAAGCATTTCCTAACAAAATCATCAATGTTCATCCTTCTTTGTTACCAAAATTTGGTGGTAAAGGAATGTACGGTAAATATGTTCATGAAGCTGTTTTAGCGAATCAAGAAATTGAAAGTGGGATTTCAATTCATTTTGTAAATGAAGAATTTGATGAAGGTAAAATTATTGCTCAACATAAATGTACTTTAAAAACAACTGAAGATTTAAGCTCATTACAACAAAAAATCCAATTATTAGAACATCAATTTTTCCCTCTAGAAGTTGAAAAAGTGATTCAAAACAACCTTAAATAATCACTATTCACTATTATTTCAATTTAGCTAAACGATTGTGTTTGCATTGCGAGTAGGTTTAATTTTATTCAAATCCGAAGTAATTAGTTTTTACCAATCGTGTTTCGCAATTATCAAGCACACATAAGTTGTATATTCACTTCCTGTTTTACGTCTTATGAATCCGATTCCAATATCCTTCAAGGATGAATTCCATTCATCAAGTCCCAATAAGTGTTTTCTATGTCCTTTCGAGGGAACTTCTTTATCAATTATAAATGCTGATATAGCAGAAAACGCATCGGGAACCTCTGCTGATATTGATTCAAAATAGTTTGCTTTTTTTTCTTTAACCCAACTAGGGTTCAACTCATACCCACTTTTATTGATGTAATAATTAATTCCATATCCTGAAGGATCAACATGACCAAAATAGTTTTTATTTGCCATGTCAAATGCTTTTTGTTCAGCTACTTTAGCCAACGTATCATTCCATATCAACTTTTCATTTTCAACTTTTACACGCTTTAAGAATGGAAAAATATCTTCATATTCTTTTGGATTACTTCTAATCTTATTCAAGATATCAAACGCTTTGTATGCTTCTTCTTTATCAATTATTATGTTTTTATCATCGCTGAATGATGAAATGAGTACTGTTAAAAATATGATTAAAATATTTTTCATTATGGCTTTTATTAAACGCTTTTTATTTTTCAATTTTATTAAATGACAAGCAAAACTTGTTTTGACCTTGTCTTTCAATATAGTCGATGACTTCATCTGTTCCCACAGGAATTAAAAGTTTCACCTCTCCTAATTCATTGTTTTCGATATTGTATTTATTCATATGATATATTTCATCTTCGCCCTTTTCATATGCTCCTTCTGAGCCCAAGTAAAATGACGATTCTAAAATTGCCTTTCCTTCTCTAGAAAAGAAAACCTCGTTTTTCATCTTTCCTTGAATTAAGTATTTAATATTCGTGTAACTAACCCTTTTTACAGTTAATTGATAAAGAGTGTCATTCGATTTGAATTCATAATAACTTTCCTGATTCAATGGCAAATCTGTTGGAATTAGAATAGGGGCATGATATTCCTTATTGAGAATTATAGAATCATTTGTGATTTTCAATGAGTAAGGTTTAAGATGAATCCAATAATTAATAAATCCAATATCATATAATGTTGAATCTTTTATTTCTACTTCCAATTTGTCCTGTGAATAAGAATAGGACAAAATCATGGTCAAATATGTTATTAGAATATTTTTCATCTAATTCTGTTTGTATTGCGAATCCCGACGGGTGTATACTATACCCCTCAAGTTATGGTGTCTTTTTTATTTCTTTTATTAACTTGATTATATCAGATAAATGTGTCCATATTACTATTGGAACGATAGTCGCTGGTAATAAAACAAATGGAAAATAATTAATCCCACGATTTGGTTGTTCAAAACCAAATTGTTGAAATGGTAAATCAGCTGATAATATTCCGATAAAAAGAATGAATGACACAAGTATCAAACCTGTGATATTCCATCCCAATAGAAACTTCTTATTTAACTTGTTTTTTACAAATAACCAACCAATAATTGGAGCTGTAACTCCCATTAAAACATCGTAGTTTCTTCCCTCAAATGTCATTAATTCAGGTATCATTTTTGGGTAAACAATCCAAAAAGAACAATCTCAACAGGTAACCTTACTGAATGAATGAAAGTACTCATTTTTGTTTCTCTTGTTTCTAAAACCCATTTCAATTGTTTTGGCAGTAATCCATAAATAATCAAAATTGTTATTGGAATTAGTACGATTCCAAATCTTGGAGGAATAGAGTCTGTAATTTGGTAAAATCCGAAATACGCCAAAATGGATTGTATAATTGACCAGCTAATAATAAATAGCGTTAACTTTTTTGGTTTCCCATTAGATAAATGAAATAGACTTATCGTCAATATACATGTGAAAATAAAAGTAAAGTCAATCCAAATTGGTAAATTTTCTATCATTTTATTAATTTAAACATTACTTTCAACAATTTAAACGAGTATACAATGCTTGATGATGATAATCCTTCTAATACAAACTTAAATCATCAAAATATATATCTGGAATATGAGCATTAAAAAAGCCATAACCATTAACAACATTTGTAGGATAATTAAGTGGTTCAAGATTCAATTGATTATACAAGCTTCCTGATTCGTTTCTTAACACTAGATAATTATAGTAATTCTTAGATATATTAGATAACGTAACAGCAATACTATCATCATGTTTTAATCCATCAAAAACAATCTTTTCATCATATTTCGAGTTAAACTCCAAATCTGATAACAAAATTGTACGTTCTAAAAGGTTACTACCATTTCCAAAGTAGTTTACATTATCAAACTCTGAATCATTCGATTCATTCTTTCTATAAACATTTATCATATAAAAATTCTCTTCACTAAGATCATCTGTAAAGTTTAACTTTAAAGAAACTGTTGTATCAGATACTCCTTTATCTACAATTGGAATGATATTGTCAAAATATACAGGTTTTGATGTCGACGTTTTAGAAGTTATAGTGTCACCTTGATGAATAGCTTGAAGCTCAAAAGAATTTGCATTCCCAATAACAGAAGTATAACTTGCATAAAATCCTGGGTTTAATTCGTAAAAATCATAAACTTGACCATCTACTGTAACCTGAACTGTTGCTCCACTCAATAACATTGTTTCATAGTTATCTTCTTTAATACCATCTAAAGCTGAAAAGGACTTCGTAAGTGAAACAATTATAATATTATTTGGAATCGCATGCGAAAAAACTACCATTTTTGATGGTGCTGAATCGACTTGAATATCTATTGGTTTAGGAGTGCATCCTATAATCAAAAATGTAAAAAGAATAATAATTAATACACTATATCTCATCATTAAAATTTAAAATTAAACGCTATAGAGGGGATGAATCCAAATAGTCCTGGTTGTGTATACTTCATGGTCCCATTTTCATCAAAATCTATTCCTATTCTGAATGGCGTTGCACGATTATAAACATTATATCCTCCGAAATGCCATTCCCAAGCATATTTTTTTTCCGGTTTCGATTTAATTACAAAATTTATATCTAAGCGATGAGAAGTAGACATCTTATACGAATTTCTTTCAGCATAAACATTGATAATCTCTACAGATGTCAAACCTGCATTTGGTTGTAAATATTGACCAATTATAGGCGTAAATCTAGCCCCTGTAGCTAATTCAAATATCGCAGAAAACGAAACCCTTGGAGATAAATCATACACTCCCACTGCCGTCAAATAATGCCTACGATCATATTTTGCCCAAAATGCTTCACCGTTATTCAATTCATCAAACTTCCGCTTTGTCCATGAGATTGTATAACCAATCCATCCAGTCAATTTCCCCTCCTCTTTACGAAATAAAAATTCTGATCCACTACTCCATCCTCTTCCTTGTAAGAGAATACTTTCAAAGTTATCATTGAGTATCAAATTACTTCCCTCGCGATATTCAGTCAAGTTTTGCATGTACTTATAATACCCTTCAATAACAAATGAAGATTTTAACTTGGGAAAATATAAATTATAAGATGTTGCAATCTGATCTGAAATTTGTGGCTTTACATTTTCAGTCACTGGATACCAAAGATCTGTTGGTAACGAAATAGCAGAACTTGATACACGGTGCATGTATTGCATCATTCGAGAAGCAGATGCTTTCAAGGACATTTTATCATTTAAGATTCTTGTTGCATTGATTCTTGGTTCTATTCCTCCATACATTTTGCTAGAAATAATCCCAGAAGACAATCGAAGCCCTCCGTCTATTTTCCACTTCTGATTTAACTCTTTATAATAATTAGCATAAGTAGCTAACTCTCCTGTTGATATTAACTCTCCCTGTTTACTGGTAAGAAATTCTGAAATTTCTCCAGCTGTACTTATTATGTTCGGACGAAATCCATGAAGTACACCTTGTAATCCAAATTTTATTTTCGTCTCATTGTCTTTAAAGTAAGTAAAATCATAATTCGATGCTAAATCTCGAATTGCGCTCTGGATCAAAATGTTATTTGTTCCATATTGTCCATTAATATCGTAGCGAAACCGTGAGTGTACTATCGATAGATTCGAAAACAATTTCCCGTTAAATAAATGCGACCATTGTACCGTCTGTGTGTAATTACCCAACTGAAAACCAAAACCAAATACATCACTTGAATCAGACTCATTTTCTCCATATCGAAGAACATCATTCCCATAATAAGAGCTGACCATCAACTTGTCCTTTTCACTAATTCGGTAATGAAACTTCCCGTTTAAATCATAGAAAAAATAAGGTAAATTTTGACCAACCGCCTTAAACACCTGATCTATATATGTTCTTCTTCCTGAAAGCATTAATGACATTTTATCTTTCCATATTGGCATTTGAACTGTTAAACGTGATGACAATAATCCAATTCCCCCCTCACCTTCAATACGTTTTTTATTTCCTTCTTTAACTCGAATATCTGTGATGGAGCTTAATCGACCGCCATAATTTGCTGGAAATCCACCTTTATAAATGGTCATTTGTTTAATGACATCCGGATTAAATATAGAGAAAAAACCAAACAAATGGCCGGGATTATATACTGTCGCTTCATCTACTAAAATTAAATTCTGATCTCCATCCCCACCACGAACAAAGAAATCTGTACCACCCTCTGTACTTCTGTTAATCCCTGGCAATAATTGCGCTACTTTTATAACATCCGTTTCTCCCCCAAGAGCTGGTAACTTTTTAGCTTCTTTAATATCTAGCCGAACAACACTAATCTCTGTATTCTTAACATTTTGTTCTCCCGCACTTTTATTTGCTAAAACAACAACTTCAGAAAGCTCTTGTGATTCCGATGGAACTTCAACATCTAAAATCACATCCTTTGTTGTTTGTACCATTAATTCATAAGGTGGTTGATTTGCAAAACCGATGACCATCAAAAGAACAGAATCTCCTTTTGGTACATCGAAAGAGAAAAAACCAAATTCGTTTGTAACTGCCCCCGTTTTATACTCTGGAACAACCACTTTTGTAAAAAGTAATGCTTCCCCCGTCTTCTGATCTTTTAGTTGTCCTGTTATTGTTATTGTTTCTTGTGCATTTCCATTAGAAAAAAGCATCAAAATAAAAAAACTAAGTATAAAGGTTTTCAATGTAGAGAGTTTTTAGCTTGAATTCAATTAAAAACGGAAAATACACCTTTTTATTTTTTAAAAATCCATTTTTTTAGATTTATGAGTTGAAAGATAATGGACCATTAAAAAAAGAATACTAACTCTAACAAAATTATTAAAAACAAAAAAAGCTGTCCAAAATGAACAGCTTTCAACTATATAGAATAAAATCTTTTAGCTATTTAACGCTTCAGCCCCACCAACAATCTCTAAAATTTCGTTAGTAATTGCAGCTTGACGTGCTTTATTGTAACTAATCGTTAATGTTCTCTTCAATTCTTTTGCGTTATCTGTTGCTTTATGCATTGCAGTCATACGAGCTCCATGTTCTGAAGCATGTGAATCTAATATTGCTTTAAACAATTGAATTTTTAAAGATTTAGGAATTAAATCCTGAACAATTTCTTGTTTAGAAGGTTCAAAGCTGTAATCAACATTCGTTGTAACCTCTTCTGTTGTTTCAACAGATTGAATAGGTAATAATTGCTCTGCCTTCACTTCTTGAATCGCAGCATTTACAAAGCTGTTGTATACAACAACTACTTTGTCAAATTCTCCTGAAGTAAACAAGTTCATTAATGATTCAGTAATGATTGCTGAATTTGCAAAGCTTAAATTATTGAAGATATCCTCAACATCTTTAATTGAATCATTGATGTAATAACGATCTGTTTTTTTGAGAGTATCTTTAATTTTTTTACCAAGACATAAAACCTTAGCATTCGGATACTCATTCGCTAACATTTGGTTAACTTTTTTGATGATGTTATTGTTAAAAGCACCACACAAACCTCTGTTTGAAGTTACACCAACTATTAATACATTTTTTTCATCTCTTACTTCTGAATAAGCATTCTCGGTTAAATCTAAAGTAGCACTGATGTTTTCAAGAATATCTTGTAATTTTTCAGCATAAGGACGCATTTGTGTGATTGCGTCTTGAGCTCTTTTTAACTTAGCTGCAGAAACCATCTTCATTGCTGAAGTGATTTGCATTGTAGAACCTACTGAAGCAATTCGATTACGTATTTCTTTTAAGTTTGCCATTTCAACAGTCGAAATTTAAGATAGAGGTTGTATTAAAACCTCTATCTTGAATCTTTATTCTAATTAATATTTATCTGCGATTTCTTTCGCTACTTTTGATAATACACTTGTAGCATTATCAGTATACTTACCTGTCTTTAACTCAGCTAAAACATCTGCATGCTTTGCATCTAAATAGTTCAAAAATTCTGTTTCAAATTCTTTCACTTTTTCAACAGGAACATTTTGTAATAATCCTTTAGTTCCAGCATAAATAATTGCTATTTGCTTTTCAACTGGATAAGGGTTACCTTCTCTTTGTTTTAAAATCTCAACGTTTCTTGCACCTTTATCTAAAACACTCTTAGTTGCTTTATCTAAATCTGAACCAAATTTAGCGAATGCCTCTAATTCTCTGTATTGAGCTTGATCTAATTTTAAAGTACCAGATACTTTCTTCATTGACTTAATTTGAGCATTACCCCCTACACGTGATACAGAAATACCAACGTTAATTGCTGGACGAATACCAGAGTTAAATAAGTCTGAATCTAAGAAGATTTGTCCGTCTGTAATTGAAATTACGTTTGTAGGAATATATGCTGAAACGTCACCAGCTTGAGTTTCAATAATCGGTAAAGCTGTTAATGAACCTCCACCTTTAACTTTTCCTTTTAAAGATTCTGGTAAATCATTCATTTTAGCAGCAATTTCATCACTGTTGATGATTTTTGCAGCTCTTTCCAATAATCTTGAGTGTAAGTAGAAAACGTCTCCTGGGTATGCCTCACGACCTGGTGGTCTTCTTAATAATAAAGATACCTCACGGTAAGCAACAGCTTGTTTTGATAAATCATCATAAACAATTAATGCAGGGTTACCTAAATCTCTAAAGTACTCTCCTATTGCAGCACCTGCCATTGGAGCATAGAACTGCATTGCTGCAGGGTCAGATGCGTTAGCAGCAACAACTACCGTATAGTCCATTGCACCAGCATCTTGTAATTTTTTAACAATACCAGCAACAGTTGATCCTTTCTGACCTACAGCGACATAGATACAGAAAACTGTTTCTCCTCTATCGTGGAATTCTTTTTGATTAATAATTGTATCAATTGCAATCGTAGTTTTACCTGTTTGACGGTCACCAATGATTAACTCACGTTGTCCACGTCCGATTGGAATCATAGAATCAACAGACTTGATACCTGTCTGCATTGGCTCAGTTACTGGCTCACGATAAATAACTCCTGGAGCTTTACGCTCGATTGGCATTTCAAATACTTCACCTGTGATTGGTCCTTTACCATCTATAGGCTCTCCTAATGTATTCACAACACGACCTAACATACCGTGACCAACATTGATAGAAGCAATTCTATGCAATCTTTTTGCAGTATCTCCTTCGTTTACACTTGAAGATCGTCCTAATAGTACTGCACCAACATTATCTTCTTCCAAGTTAAGTGCTATACCTTGTAATCCTCCTTCGAATTCAATTAATTCTCCATATTGAACTCCATTTAATCCATAAATACGTGCAATACCATCACCAATTGATAATACTGTACCTACTTCTTGAAGTTCTGTCTCAGATCTGAAACCTGATAACTGTTCTCTTAAAATTGCAGAAACTTCTGCTGGTTTTACATCTGCCATGTTCTGTTGTTTTACACTAGTTTGACGTTGTCAAATTATCTTGTTAAACGTTGTTTTAATTCTCTAAATTGGTTTGATACTGAAGCATCTATTTGCTTATCTCCCATACGAACGATAAACCCACCTATTAATGCTGGATCAATGTTTTCAGTAACTTCTAATTGACCGCTTACATTTTTTTCAACTTTCTCTAAAATAGTTGCCTTAGTAGCTTCATCTAATTTTATAGCTGTAGTTAATGTAATTGGAACAATTCCTTTGTGCTCTTTTACTATTTCATCAAATGCAAAAGCTATTTGAGCTAAACTATCTTCTCTTCTATTGTTAATGATCATCTTAACAAAATCTGAAGTTAACACTTCAAATTGTCCAAATAATTCATTAAAAATCGAAACTTTTTTCTCTGACTTAACAATTGGACTGTTTAAAAGCATTTGAAAATCATGAGACTGATTATATATTTCTAACAAATACTTCATATCAGCCAACACTTGCTCAAGCTTATTTTGCTCTAGTGCAAGCTCCAAAAGTGCTTTAGCGTAACGTCCTGCTGCTTTTGTTCCTTTCATTTTATTAATTCAAATTAAAATCAGAAGCTAATTTACCAGCTAATGCTTTTTGTTTTTCATCAGAAGCTAACTCAACTCCAACAACTTTCTCAGCAATTTGAATTGAAAAATCAGCAATTTGCGATTTTATATCAGCTAAAGCTGCAGCTTTTTCAGCATCAATTGCTTCCTTAGCTGAAGTTATGATTTTTTCAGCATCAGCTTTTGCGCTATCTTTTGCTTCTTCAATCATTTTGTTAGCTGTTTCTCTCGCGTCTTTAACAATTGCATCTCTTTCAGCTCTTGCTTCTTTTAACAAGTTTTCGTTGGATGACTTTAATGATTCAATCTCTTTTCTCGCTTCTTCAGCCATATTCAAAGCATCTTCAATCCCTTGCTCACGTTGATCTAAAGCGCTTAGAATTGGTTTCCAAGCAAATTTTCTCATTAATAATATTAAAATTATTAAGATAACTGTCTGCATGATAAACAGACCCGGTGAAAAATCATTTAATAATTGTTCCATTCTATATTGATAATTTAAAAATTAAATTCAGTGTTTAAAATAAACCTTTCTGCAACCAACCGTTACAGAAAGGTTTAAATGTTCTTGGATTATTTTCCTAAGATCAAAGCACCAAATGCAAGACCTTCCAATAAAGCTCCGATGATAATCATCGCTGTTTGGATTTTACCTGCTGCTTCTGGTTGTCTAGCAATACCTTCCATTGCTTTTCCACCAATTTGACCTAAACCGATACCACCTCCGATAACGATTAATCCAGCTCCAATTAAATTGTACATAACTACTGATTTATATTAAACAAAAAAACTAAATTCTAATTAATGATGATCATGATCAGCCACCGCCATTCCGATGAATAATGATGATAACATCGTAAAAATAAATGCTTGTAAGAACGCTACCAACACTTCTATCAACATGATAAACAATGATAGCACTAATGACATACCTGTTGAACCAACTGGTCCAAATGAATTTTTCAAAACAATCATTAAAGCAATTAAACTCATCATTACAAAGTGACCCGCAGTAATGTTCGCAAACAAACGAATCATTAAAGAGAACGGCTTAGTAAACATACCTAAAACCTCAATTGGCGCTAAAATAATCTTCATTGGTACTGGCACTCCTGGCATCCAGAAAATATGTCCCCAATAAGATTTGTTAGCTGAAAATTGAACGATGATAAAAGTGAATATCGCCAAACCAAATGTAACCGCAATTTGACCTGTTACGTTAAATCCTAATGGCGTCATACCTAATAGGTTCAAAATCCAAATAAAGAAAAACACTGTCAGTAAGTAAGGCATAAATTTTTTGTACTTATGCTCACCTATATTAGGTCTTGCGATTTCATCTCTAACATATATTACTAATGGCTCTAATGCTCTTCCCAATCCTGTAGGAACTGGTCCTTTTTTGTAACTTTTAGCTAAAGAACCAAAGAACCAAACCATTAGCAAACCTGCTAGTAACATCCCTACAACACTTTTAGTGATCGAAATATCTAAAGGCTTAGCATTTGTAGGATGACCATGGTGATCTAACTCAATTTTTCCTTCACTATCTGTTTTATAAATTTTATCGTGATACAAAACGTAAAAGTTCCCATTACTTTCGACAACTTCTATCTCATGTTCGAATTTTGAAGCTGAGAACATATGAATTCCACCATCCCATAAAATTACTGGTAATGAAAAACCATAGTGCTTCCCTGTCTCTCCGTCTGTAAAAAAGATAAAATGGTGTGCATCTTGCAAGTGATGCTTGATGTAAGCATTGATTTTTTCAGGAGTATTAATCGGTCCATGCTCTGAATGACTTTCCGTATGTTCTCCCTCTTGATGAGCTTCATGACCGTGAGATTCATTTGCCAATGAATTAAAAGTCAATAAGATAAACCCGATAAAAATTGCAAATAGCTTACTTACTTTGTTCATGTTATAATATGAATTGTAAAAAAATCTTAAAATTTGGTGCAAAAATAAGCAAATATTTAATAATGAAAAAACTTTTTGTTTGATTGCTGAAAAAAAGAGGCTGTTTTTTTAAACAAAAAACTACTATTAAATTGGAGAAATGAATTTATTTCCTTCCTTTTTTACCCTTTTTACGTTGTTCTGCCAACCAATTTGGCATCTTTTTTTCTTCTTTAACTTCTCCAACTAATTTCTCTGCTAAATCTTTTCGATTCAATTTGTTCAAACGATTACTGATCCATTGTTTATTTTCACGTTTGTACCAAAAGAAATACTTATTCTGATTTTGCTTTTGTTCTTTTGTTTTTACCGTTTTTACAGGTTTTAAAGTGTATGGATGAACACCTGTATAATAGATGACCTCAGCAACAGTCATAGGAGTTGGTGTAAAGTCTTGAACCTGCTCCAATTGGAATCCCATATCTTTTGTCTCAGCAGCTAAATTTGCCATGTCAACTTCTTCACAGCCAGGATGAGAAGATATAAAGTAAGGAATCAGCTGTTGTTTCAAATTATGCTTTTCACAAATTTTATCGTATTTCTCTTTAAACTTATGAAAATATTTAAATGAGGGTTTACGCATCACTTTCAATGTTGCATCTGAAGTGTGTTCAGGAGCTACTTTTAATCTTCCGCTTACATGTCTTGTAACAACTTGCTCTATATATTCATCATGATTCCCATCTTCATTATTTTTATTGAAATCATCAACCAATAAATCATAACGAATTCCTGAACCTATAAATGCCTTTTTAACTTTCGGATTTTCATCTACTTTACGATAAAGATCTGTCATTGCTTTGTGAGAAGTATCTAAATTGTTACAAATAACTGGATGAATACAGCTTGGACTAGTACATCTAGCGCAAATAGCCTCATCTTTCCCTTTCATTTTATACATGTTAGCCGATGGGCCACCCAAATCTGAAATATATCCTCTAAATTCTGGATGTTCAACAACTTCTTCTACTTCTTTTAATATCGATTTCTCACTTCTTGAAGCAATAAACTTCCCCTGATGAGCTGAAATTGTACAGAAACTACAACCTCCAAAACAACCTCTATGCATATTGACCGAAAATTTAATCATATCATATGCTGGAATTGCTCCTCTTTTGTTGTATTTAGGGTGTGGTAAACGTGTGTATGACATATCAAACGATTGGTCAATCTCTTTTTCTTCCATTGTTTTATATGGAGGATTGATAACTAATGTTTGTTGCCCTACATGCTGAATAATCCGATTTGCTTGCCATTTATTAGACTCAACTTCAACAATTTTAAAGTTAGCTGCATATTTTATTTTATCTGTCAAACAGTCTTCATGACATGCTAACTCAACTGTTTCCCAGTTTTTATTCTTAGGTAATCCCTCTGATTTATTTTGTAAAAAAGCTACTTGTTTGATTGTTTTTAGGTTTTCAAAGGGTACACCTTTTTTCAGTAAACGTAACATTTCACGCAATGGCTGATCTCCCATTCCATAAACCAACAAATCTGCTTGCGAATCAACCAAAATTGAAGGCATCAATTCATCTTTCCAATAATCGTAGTGTGTTACTCTTCTCAAAGAGGCCTCGATTCCTCCTATCATTACTGGTACATCAGGATACAACTCTTTTAAAATCCTAGAATAAACAATTGTTGCATAGTCTGGCCTGAAACCAGCTTGACCTCCTGGTGTGTATGCATCAGTTGAACGTAAACGTTTGTTTGCTGTGTAATGATTGACCATAGAGTCCATACAGCCGGCTGTAACACCGAAGAAATATTTAGGTTTACCTAACTTTTTAAAATCCCGTAAATCGTCTTTCCAGTTTGGCTGGGCTACAATTCCTATTTTAAAACCTTCATCTTCAATAATACGACCAATAACAGCTGTTCCAAAAGCAGGATGATCAACATAAGCATCTCCCGAAATTAGGATGACATCCAATTCATCCCATCCGCGTTTTTCAACTTCTTTTTTTGTTAACGGTAACCAATCCGTTAAAGGTCTTTCATTTGTCATGGTACAAATTTACGGCAGAATTAAAAGAAATAAAATTTATTTATCAATTTCATTCTCTCTGAAAGCGGAAGGAATTAAATCTGGAATGATTTTTAGCAATAAAGGTAACAATAAAGCTCCTCCTGGCAACATGAAAATAGCCAAAGAAGGCATTGATTTTAAAATATCTAAAAATTGTATTTTGACTAACTCTTTTTCTTCTTTTGTTAATTCTTGAGTTGTTGATTTTTTGATCAGTTGAATCAATTCTTTACTTTGATTTAACTCAGCAGCTAACTTATCTTTATTTCTTCCAAGCACCTTTATCCACCTTCTCGACAAACTTGAAAACATCTTTTCATAGGAAGAAGATGAATTCAGAAAAGCGACTCTTTTATTATTATTTAAAACAAAATTCCCTACCAAAACTCTAATTTCTTCTAATTCCATTTTGGAGACCTCAAGAAAACCTGCGAGTTCAAGCAGAAATGTCTTTTCTGTTGGAGCAACTCTCTGATCTGAAAGAACTGTGAGGGCTGATAACTCTAAAATAAAACGTTTAAACAACCATTTTTCTTTAATCGATGGTGAAAAGTCAGAATAGTAAGTCCCTTCTTTAAATTGTTTCAATGCCAATTCTTTCTTTTCTTCTTGTAAACTTGCAGAGGCTAAAAAGATTTTAAATAAAGATTTCTCTTTTTCCTCAATATATCCATTCGAAAATGCTGACATTGAAATGGCTGTTAATGCATCCTTTGCTAGTTCTGAGTAATTTGAAAATGTAGATTGTTCTTCATTCTTTAAAAACTCATAATACAAAATGACATCTAAATAGACAAAAACATTCGTTAGGTAGTTTAGCCATGTATTGGTGTCTAGTATGTTTGTCTTTATTTCAATTCTTTTCGTGAAAATATTTTCTAACTTCTCCTCATTTGATTCTTTAAGAAAAAAAGTAAAGATTTTAGTGATTGAATATGAATTATGTCTCCCGTAAAATGCCAACATTGATGCAATAAATTCCTCTTTTTTTACACTTTCTTTTTGTTTAAGCATTTTGTAAACAAACAAATGAGACTCAAATAAAAGCAACTTCAACTTTTCCTCGATTGTCCATTTTGAATCGTCAAAGTGTGTGGCAAATAATAATTCTGATGGATAACCAAATACAATCCCAGAGTGTGAAAAAGTTAAATGCAGAAAGTGGTCAAGATCCATATCGGAAGGTCGATTGATTTTAAGCGAAAAATTATCTTTCTCAATTAAATCAAAATATTTATTAATCCACCCTTTTGCTCCTGGCGATATCATTCAACTAAATTTGTTGTACAAATTTAAAAAATGAATATAATCTCAATGTAAAAATCTTTTTTTATTTGGATTTTAATACGGAACCTCTAGTTATAATTATCGATAAAGAACAAATGTTTTCTTAAAAGCATTGTGAATTTCACCTTCCAAATCAAAAAATTCAAACAAAGCAATATATATTCCAGCA
This sequence comes from uncultured Flavobacteriales bacterium, assembly GCA_964580965.1. Classification (GTDB taxonomy): domain Bacteria; phylum Bacteroidota; class Bacteroidia; order Flavobacteriales_D; family Crocinitomicaceae; genus CAIUKX01. The sequence continues at coordinate 25,486 of CAZOLZ010000019.1, forward strand.
GGAACCAATTGCGCTGATTCATTGGTACATTCCCAATTCAACATCCCTTCAGTTGCCATAATTTGATTTTGAAAAACCTGTTTCACAAGGATTCCATTTGCATCATAAACTGAAAATGTACCCATCATAGATGGTTTATCAAGACTGTATTTAATCAAAAGATTATCCCGATCACCATCGTTATTTGGTGTGATTGTAGTTGCATTCAATTCAAATGTTCCTGAAATATCAGTATTCCAATTTTGAGAATTTATTGCAGATGGTGTCCCATAATTTACACCTGAAGCTGCTGTTCTCCAATTTTGTCTTGATTGTGAGGGTTCAGAAGCGCTAATCCGTTCTAATGATTTCCCTGAGTATTCTTCTACTAAATCAATATGCCAATCTTCTTTATAACTCAGTTTATCCCAAACTACTTGATCGTATATTAAGTAAATCGTACTCGAATCGTTATTTAAATTTGGTAATTGCATTTGAACTTTTTTCCCATTGATTTGAGAATAGTTTTGATTTATAAAATTAGTATCTACAGAAAATGTAACATAATCATAAGCTAAAACTGTATGATTTTGTTCAAATCTAATTTGATCAGACATTCCATCTTTAAATCGTGCAAAGGTGATTCCATTTAGTTCTAAATTTTTAGGCGATTTATTATATAATTCTATATAGTCAGAACCTCCATCCAATGGATTAAATAAAACTTCATTAATCACTAAATCTCCCACAATTGGTTTTTCTGCTAATACAAAATTTGTCTGTATGTTAGATTTGTTCAATGAACAATCTGAAACCTGTTGAATAGTTAATTGATATGTCTGATTGTGCTTTAATGATTCAGATAAAAAAACTTTTACTGTATCAGCATATGCTGAAGAAATGTTAATTCCATCATAATTTAGATCTGGATTAAATTGAATGGAAGTATTCCAGATTGAAGTAGAATCAATTGGTTCATTAAAAATGAATACCAGAGTATCTGAAGCTATTATTTGATGAACATATGGCTTTTGATAATCTTGAAAATTACCTGCGACTGAATTTAATGTCCCCGGAGTTCCTCCATAAATTGATTTTGATGCTTTCCAGTTTTCTTTTCGATTACATTTCAAAGTCAAATCTATTCGCTCTAAAGCATAACCACCTTTACTTTTTTCATCGTCATTGTACCAAGCTGATTCATAATTCACTTGTTCAATTAATCTTCCATGATCATCGTATAATTTTAACAAATCTGAGGTATTATTTAAACTTGGAAAACTTGAAACATGAATCGAATTTATTAATTCATCATTTTGATTATTAGCACATAAAACAACATATTCATTGGGTCGCAACCAATATTCGGGCAACTTCCCATTAGTTGATTTATCGCTTATTTCCCAATCTTTTAAATTAAAAAACTTCGTGCTCCGATTATACAGTTCAATGTATTCAATTTCTGGTAATCCTACACTCGGTGAGGGGTCAGCCATTAATTCTGTAATTATAACATCTCCATAAACCGTTGCTTCGTCAGACAAAAAATCAAAGGTTATGGTTGTATCATTTAATTGATTCCCTTCTAAATCAATGACATTTTGAACTTGTAATTCATAAGCTTCACCATTTTCAAGTGGTTGATCCAATAACAAATGAACAATATCATCATCTGGCACAATCTGACTGATAGGATATGCTCCTGAATTAATTGTCCAAACAGATGAATTGGTTAATTGGTTTTGGTCCAATTGTTCATCAAAATAACAATCTATTTGGTGACTATTAATTGTTTGTATTTCTACCAATTTTGGAGGCGTTAAATCCTTACGGATTTCTCCAACATAAATATCGTCTAAGTAAAATTTTGTTGCATTGGTAATCGTATATTTTGAAAGTACTCCAAAAACAGTACCCACTATAGCTGATGTATCAACACCTGTGGTAAATTGATTAAAATTTGACAACCCAGAGGGGTCAACAAACAATTTCCAAATACCTAAACTGTCTCTTGTAACTTTAATTGATATTGCAAAAGAACTAGCTATTTGAGCAAGTTCACCCGAACAAATGATTGAATCTTGATTGTTTAACCTTCTCATTAAATGAACAGCATCATTAGATCCAGTTTCTCCCAATTGTAAATAATAACCTTCTGGCTGAATAGATAAATCGGTATTATCTGCTGTTAAATAAATTCTTGCATTATTGTTTGAAGAAGGTGAAAAAGCTAATTTAACCCATAATGACCATTCTTTATCAATTAAATCTGTGAATTGATGTTCGGTGACTAAGTATGATAAACCTGCTTGATTATCATTCGTTTGTAATTGATTATTGTTATTCACCTTGAAAGTTACCGCAGTACCTATCCAACTCGGATTAGAACTAAATTCACCATCCGCAAAAGTTTCGTTCACTTGACAATCTAAATGTTGAAAAAATAAAGCCGATAAAAAAAAGGTAGTGATTAGGTTTTTGAACATTTATTAAAAGGTAAGTAAATTTTTAAAATGAAAAAGTCGATTATCTTAACATCCACCCATTATATCCTTTTGCTTTAGCTTTATTGGCAATCTTTTTAATTTCTGATTTAGAATTTGTTGTTCCTGCACTTACACGAAACGACTTTCCATTTGGTAAAACTAGAGCTTTAAACCCTTTATTGTGCATTTCATCTACTAATAATTGAGCATTCTCACGAGTTGAAAAACTTCCTACTATAAAGTTAAATTTAGCTGATGATTCCTTTTTTTGCTCTTTCTTAATTACAGGTTTAGGAACTTCAACAGGTGTTGCTTTTTCAACAGGAGCCTCAACGACTTCTTCATTTTCAGATATTACAACTTCAGGTTGAATTTCATTTTCCGGTTGACCGTCTTTTAATTTTACTGCGATATAAGTCTCATCATCGAAAGGATAAGCATATACATATACATCATTCGGTAACGTAGAAACTGATTCTTTAAATGTAACATCTGATTTGAATGTCAAAGGTTGTACATTCTCTTCAGATGGAACATAAATTCCGTCAGTTGATTTATAATTTAAATTGAAATCTTTAAATGAAATAATTCCAGACTCCAACACATTTGAATTCATCGGAATCCAAAATGAATAGAAAGCTACTGGAGCTAATATGACCGCCGCTGCATACCTCCAAAGTTTAGATCTAGAATGTTTTTTTGGTAAAGAAATCTCAATTGGTTCGTTTGATTTTTCAGATTCAACTTCAGAAGGTAAATCGACCAGTTTAAAAGAATCTTCTTTAACAGGTTCTTCTTTAACTCTTTGAATTTCCTCAAGTTCTTTTTTAGCCTTGATACTATTTGAAAGTTCAATATCTTCTTCAGAAAGGAAATGTACTTTACCAAGTCCATATGATTCCATCAATAAATTGAAGAAACGATCTTGTTCAAAACATAAATTCTTTTCTTGATCAAAAAAGATATAACCTACTTTATCTAACGTAATACGAACACCATTATTCAATTGCTCATTCCATTCTTGAACTTTAGCTAAAACCACCTCTTGAGCTGCAGTATAATCTACTTTGTTCAATAACGCATACTCTGATATTAGCAAACCATCGTTGTTTACTAATTGGCGGTTAAACATTAAAGACTTCTTAGGCGGATACATCACACCATTCTTGTAATCAATTGTAGCTGAAGTCTTTTTGGCAACAAAACCACCAAAAGAAGGAACCACAACGCAATTATGGCGTAACAATAAATCTCCTATTAATTCCTCAACTGTAAACATAATACAAAAGTATTAATTTCTAAGTGTTCTTATACTTTCTTACGAAAGATTTTACATTAAGTTACAAAAACTTAAGCACTTTTTCAACATCCTCTGGAACGTCTATATTTGGCGTTTCTATGTTTGTTTCAACAACTTTAATTTTATAACCGTAGTACAACCATCTTAATTGTTCCAACGATTCTACTTTTTCCAATTTAGTTGGTTCCAATTGGATCAACTCTTTTAACGTATTCAAACGATACGCGTACAAACCAATATGTCTATAATAAGGATAAAAATTCAATGCATCTCCTGAATAATTAGCAGAATTTGGAACAGCACTTCTGGAAAAATATAAAGCTTCATCTTTATGATTTACCACTATTTTAATACGGTTCGTGTTTTTAATATCTTCAATCGATACATCTTTAATTCCAAGAGTTGCTATTGTCACTTTTTCATCTTTAAAAGCTGTTATTAATTGATCTAATTGTCTGTAATCTACTAAAGGTTCATCTCCTTGAATATTAACAATTACATCAATATCCTTAAGAAATTGAGCAACTTCACCGCAACGATCTGTACCCGATGGGTGATTTTCATTCGTCATCATGACTTTTCCTCCAAAAGATATTACAGTTTCATAAATTTCTTGATTATCTGTAGCAACAATTACATCTGTCAATAATGCTGACTTTTTTGCACCTTCATAAACACGTTGAATCATCGTTTTTCCTTTCAAGTCTATCAATGGTTTTGCAGGAAAACGAGATGATGCATATCGAGCAGGAATAATTCCAACAACTTTCAAATTCATGGGTCTTTTTTGAACAAAAATATCAATAATTAAAGGTTTAAAATTTTATTTAAAAGATAATTTTACTTAAATTCAAATAACTAATCTTAAAATCATAACCGTGAAAACACCTGAGGAAGTCTATCAAATTGCCTTAACCGCTCTTAAAGGTTTTGGGCCTGTCAAATCTCGTCAATTATTAAACAAAGTAAAAAACATTGAACTCATATTCGATTTGCCTATACCGGAATTGTCAGTTTTAACAAGTATTCCTCAAAAAGTATTACAAAGTATGCAACGCAATGAAGCATTATTGTATGGTAAAAAACATTATGGATATCACAAGAGAAATAAAATTGAAACTCATTTTATAACTGATAAATCATATCCAAGAAGACTCAGAGAATGTGCTGATGCACCTCTAGTACTTTTCAGTAAAGGTAATTGCAATTTTAATTTCGATCGTGTTATTGCTGTTGTTGGAACAAGAAATGCAACCAATTATGGCAGACAAATTTGCGAAGAACTTATTCAGGGAATAGCAAATAAAAACATATTAGTTATAAGCGGTATGGCTTATGGAATAGACATATGTGTACATCAATTGTGTTTAAAATATAATATACCAACCATTGGAGTACTAGGTCACGGTTTAGACAGGCTGTATCCTTCAACACATAAATCCACAGCAAAACGAATGTTTGAAAGTGGTGGTTTATTGACTGAATTTACTCCAGGAACTAATCCTGATAGAGAAAATTTTCCAATGCGCAATCGGATTGTTGCAGGAATGGTAGATGCTACAATTGTAATAGAAAGTAAAATTTCTGGCGGTTCTCTTATTACTGCTGAATTAGCCAATGAATACAACCGAGATGTTTTTGCTTACCCCGGAAATATCGGTCAACAGTTTTCCGAAGGCTGTAACAACTTAATTCTAAAACAAAAAGCACATTTGTTATTGGGCTCATCTCATTTTTTAGAGTGGATGCAGTGGAATGATGATGAAAAAAAGTCAACAGTTCAACGCCAACTGTTTACAGATTTATCTGATGACGAAGAAAAAATCATTGACTTATTGAATCAAAAAAATGAACACATAGATGTAATGGCTTCAACGCTTGAACAGCCAGTTTCAAAAATCAATGTGTTATTGTTTCAAATGGAAATGAAAGGGTTGATTCAATCAATACCAGGGAATCGATTTCAAAAAGTATGAAGAACTAGCTCCAACTTGTCCCTTCCTTACCATCTTTAATCACAATACCTGCTGCAGCCAACATGTCTCTGATTTTATCTGAAGTTGTCCAATCTTTTTGTTCACGGGCTGTTTTACGCATATCAATGACTAGGTCCATTACTGCGTTTAATTTTCCTTGATCGTTTGCTTCACTATCAAATGTTAAACCAAGCACATCCATTGAGAAACTTTTAAGTTCCGTGCTCAAAAGTTTTAAATCATCAGCAGTAATTGTTGCTTTTCTGTCTGAAATGGAATTCACATACTTCACACTTTCGAATAATTGTGCTAATAAAATAGGCGCATTGAAATCATCATTCATTGCTGTATAAAAACTATCAACCAAAGCTTTAACATCCGTTGAAGAGCTCTCTTCAGTTGGTAATTTATCCAATTTCTTCATTGCTTCGCTCAAACGACTTAAACCTTTTTCCGCCGCATTTAATGAGTCTGAAGATAAATCTAGCGTGCTTCTATAATGTGCTTGCATCATGCAGAATCGTATCACATTAGCACTGTAAGGTTTCTCGAAAACATTAGTTGTACCTTCAATAATTTCTTTTGGTAAAAAATAGTTATTGAACGATTTACTCATTTTCTGACCATTAACATTTAGCATATTTGCGTGCATCCAATATTTAGCCGGATTACAACCTAAAGCACCACAATTTTGAGCAATTTCGTCTTCATGATGTGGGAATTTTAAATCCATTCCTCCACCATGAATATCAAAATGGTTCCCTAAATATTTTGTACTCATTGCCGTGCATTCAATATGCCACCCTGGATTTCCATCTCCCCAAGGTGAACGCCAAATTTGCATATCTTCAGGGTTTGCTTTTTTCCATAGAGCAAAATCCGCAAAGAAACGTTTTTCTTCTTGCGCATTCAGTGTACGTGTTTCTTCAGCTAACTCATCAACTTTACGCCCGCTTAAAACTCCATATTCGTATTTTTCACTGTAAGCACGAACGTCAAAATAAACTGAACCATTTACAACATAAGCTAAACCGTTATTGATAATTTTCTCAATGATTTCTATCTGTTCTTGAATGTGACCTGTAGCTGTAGGTTCAATGCTTGGTGATAACATATTATAAATACGTTGTAATTCTTGAAACTTCACGTTGTATTTATACACAATCTCTAACGATTGAACTTGCTCCAATTTAGCAACCTTTCCAATGCTATCAACATCTTCACCTGCACTGTTTGTAATGTGACCTGCATCTGTAATGTTTCTAACATACTTCACTTGAAAACCAAGTTTCAATAAATAACGATAGATCAAATCAAAATTAATGAACGTACGCATATTCCCCATGTGAGGTTCACTATACAACGTCGGACCACAAACATACATTCCAACTTTGTTGGCGTGAATCGGTTCAAACTTTTCTTTTTGTCCAGTTAAACTATTGTAGATATGTAAATCAGTCATTTT
>CAZOLZ010000020.1:0-18592 GCA_964580965.1 uncultured Flavobacteriales bacterium
TTATCTTTCATATTGGTTAAGAATTACAAATGGAAAATGCATCAGTTTTCTTTATTTCTGACTAAATTTGTCATTCAAAATTAAAGATTAGAAATGTCTGTTCATAAAAACGTAAAGAAAGTTACTACGCATACTTTGCAAGAAATGAAAAATGCGGGAGAAAAAATATCTATGTTAACTGGGTATGATTTCTCTATGGCAAGAATTATTGATCAAGCTGGAATTGATGTGATTTTAGTTGGTGATTCAGCTTCAAATGTAATGGCTGGACATGAAACAACACTCCCAATTACATTGGATCAAATGATTTATCATGCCTCTTCTGTTGTAAGAGCTGTCGATAGAGCTTTAATAGTTGTTGATATGCCTTTTGGAACTTATCAAGGAAATTCAAAAGAAGCTTTATCAAATGCAATTCGTATAATGAAAGAGTCTGGTGGACATGCTGTAAAGTTAGAAGGTGGTAGGGAAATTATCGAATCTATCGGAAGAATTTTAACTGCAGGTATTCCTGTAATGGGACATTTAGGTTTGACTCCTCAATCAATATATAAGTTTGGTACCTATGTTGTTCGTGCAAAAGAGCAGGATGAAGCAGCAATGTTGATAGAAGATGCAAAGGCTTTAGAAGCAGCAGGTTGTTTTGCTATTGTTTTAGAAAAAATCCCAGCAGATTTAGCAGCTAAAGTTGCAAAGGAAGTTTCAATTCCAATTATCGGTATTGGGGCAGGTAATGGTGTAGATGGACAAGTTTTAGTTGTTCATGATATGTTGGGTATTAACAATGAGTTTAACCCACGTTTCTTGAGAAAGTATGCTAACTTGCATGAACAAATGACGAATGCATTCCAAAATTACATCTCAGATGTAAAGTCTGGCGATTTCCCAAATGAAAAGGAACAGTATTAATTCATGATTTTATGTTAGAAGTTCTTCATGAAGATAATCACGTAATTGTAGTCAATAAAAAATCTTCAGATATTGTTCAGGGAGATAAAACAGGTGATGAAACTTTAGCAGATAAAATAAAGGCTTACCTCAAAATAAAGTACCAAAAGCCGGGGAATGTTTTTTGTGGTGTTGTTCATCGTTTAGACAGACCTACAAGTGGTGCTTTAGTTTTTGCAAGGACAAGTAAAGGATTATCTCGCTTGAATGAACAGTTTAGAGATAAATCAACTAAAAAAATATATTGGGCAATTGTTGAAGGAAGCCCTGACAATGAAGAGGGGACATTGATTCATTATCTAAAAAAGAATGAAAAACAAAATAAGTCATATGCTTCATTAAATGAATCTCCAGGAACTAAGAAAGCGATTTTAAGGTATAAATTGTTACTTAAATCTGAGCGTTATTCTTTATTGGAAGTTGAATTAGAGACAGGTCGCCATCATCAAATTAGAGTACAATTAGCTTCAATTGGAAGTATAATCAAAGGTGATTTAAAATATGGTGCAAAACGTTCTAATCGAGATGGCTCAATTTCTTTGCATGCTAGAAGCATAACTTTTAGTCATCCAACATCCAAAGAATCAATTACAGTTGTAGCTCCAGTTCCAGATGATAAACTTTGGAAATGGTTTGAAGCCAATTTGTAAATGAATCTTGCTTAAAGTTTATGAAATTCATAATTTCATTTGAATATAAGTCTAAGGTCTTAATTCTTTAAGCGAAGTGGTCTCAAAAGGATTTAATAATCTTTATACCATTTAAAATAATCCTTAATGATTCTATTTTTTTCCATGTTGATGAATTCAACATACCTTTGAGCGATATTGGTTAAGTTTTTGTTCTTTAGATAAATCAAATACCAAGTTGACTCAATTGGGAAGTCTTTAATCGGAACAATTTGTAACTCTTTACTTAATAATTCATTTTTAACACCAATAATTGGCATGATTGAAGCCCCTAATCCAGCTATAACAGCTTGTTTTACAGCTTCATTAGATGTAAGTTCCAGTTTGTTGTTTACACTTAAGTTTTTCTTTTTAAAAAATCGTTCCATGACTAAACGAGTTCCAGAACCTTGTTCTCTAAAAATCATTGGGGTCTTTTCTAAAAGAGAGTGGTTTTGTTCTTTTTTCTTGTATGTTTTATTGTAGTCATCAATTAAATAAAGTTTGTTTTCTAAAAGTGGAATCGCCTCAATATTCATATTGTCAGGAAGAACAGAGACAAGTGCAAAGTCAACAATATTTTTTTCTAAATGTTCTATAACTGTTGATTTATTTGTAACATCCATAATCAATTCAACAGATTGATGCATTGAAAGAAAATCTTTTAGGAAATAAGGCATTACATATTTGCCTGTTGATACAATTGAAACATTTAGCTTTCCAGCTAATTCCCCCTTAAAAGCAGACTTTTTATAGTCGATTGCATGAACTTCATTTAAAATTTTATCGGCAGCATTAGCAACATCTTTACCAAAATCAGTGATGTAGATTTTTCGTCCAATAACTTCATATAATGGAATATCAAATTGATTTTGAAAATTTTTCAATTGAATTGAAACTGCTGGTTGAGTTAAGTGTAATTCTTCAGCAGCTTTAGTTATACTTTCGTTTTGTGAAACTTTTAAAAATACCTGAAGTTGATGTAGTGTATAATTCATAAAACATGATTTATGTATCTTGTTTCAAAGATAAATAAAAATAAATGATTTTAATTTGCAATAGATTCGTGATGATAACGATTAACCTTGAACTTACTTTTTTCTTTTAGTCAGGTAGTGAAAAAGAATTGGTTCAACTCCATTTTCTATATTGACAGGGATGTAATCAATAGCTAATTGATTACATGATTCTTTAACTTTTGAGTAAAAATCTAATGTGGTTTTTTGATATTCTTCTTTTAATTCATTGGGAGAAATTTTCAGTTCCTCTCCTGTTTCCATATCGATGAAAGTATGTTTGTTTTTTGAAAAATTGAAGTCTAACTCTTTGTTTTTATGTGTGGTATGAAACAGTACAACTTCATGGTTGTTATGTTTTAAATGTTGTAAGACTTCTGAAAGTTTTTCTTCATTTTGATAAAATTGATAAAAATCTGAAAAGATAATAATCAGACTTCTTTTGTGAGTTATTTCAGCTATTGTATGAAGAGTATCGATTAAGTTGGTTTTTTCTTGATTTTTTTTAGAATCATATTCATGTAAATAGGTTTCTAATTCATTGTAAATCCGATGTAAATGTTCAATCGAAAGTTTTGCTTCTGTATGAAGTTTAAGTTCATCAGAAAAAAGAGATAATCCAACGGCGTCGCGTTGTTTTTTTAAAAGTTCAACTAATGCAGCTGAAGCGATAATTGAGAAGTTTATTTTGTTTATATCTTCATCTTTTGGGAAAAACATTGAGCCAGAGACATCGATAACAAGTTGACATCTTAGATTTGTTTCTGCTTCATAACGTTTCGTGTAGTACTTATCTGTCTTGGCAAAAAGCTTCCAGTCAATGTGTCGTGTAGATTCACCTTGATTATAAGTTCTGTGTTCAGAAAATTCAACTGAAAAGCCGTGAAAAGGACTTTTGTGAAGACCTGTTAAAAATCCTTCAACAATTTGTTTAGCTAAAAGTTCTAAATTCCCAAATGTTGGAAGTTTTAACTTATCAATTTTCTGATTCATTATCTAAAATTAACAAAAACCTAAGTTCGACATATAATACAAAGTCAAAAATAACTTTATTTTTGTTTGAAATCGTATTTGGAAATGAAAGAGCAACAAAAATATTACTCTAATCGAATTTTATTTTTAACTGATCAGTTTAAGAAGCAAAAACAAGTTTATCGTAACTTTTCGTTATTAAGATTGTTTGTTTTTATTTTGATTTGCTTGATTTTTTTTAAGTTCTGGGGAATGATTCTGTTAATGCCAATTACGATCATTTTGTTCGGTCTGTTTTTATGGTTAGTTGGTAAATCTATAGATGCTAAATTGCAAAGAGATAAGCTTAACTTTTTAATTTTATTTAACCAGAATGAATTATCAGTGTTGGATGGAGATTGGTCCAACTATGAAAATGGAATGGAATATATTGATGGGGCTCACCCTTACAGTTACGATATTGATTTGTTTGGACCAAAAAGTATCTTTCAATTATTAAATAGAACAAGTTCTTTAGCAGGAAAAAAAGCACTTTCCAAATTATTGAAGTTTGGAACAAAGAATCCAAAGGTTAATGAAGCTTGCATTCAAGTATTGTCTGAAAATATTGAATGGTGTCAAAATTTCACAATTGAATCACAAGTTAGAAATGAATCTCTGGTAAATGAAGTTAGTTTAGATGATTTAACAGGAGTTGAAATTGATTGGTCAAAATTGAAGGCAACTTTAAGATGGGTTATTCCATTTACAGCATTTTTAAACGTTGCGTTGTATGCTTTTTCAATAATTAATGGTTTTGTATTTACAATATTCTTGGTTACCCCTTTGGTTTTAATTATTAACGACTTGAAGACGAGTAATGGTTTAGCAAAAGAATTAGCATTAGTTTCAGAAAGGATAGATGCATTACTTGCTCAACTTCAATTATTGAAAGAGATTAAATCAGGCGATAAATTATTTAATCAAAAGATTGAAGAAATATTGAATGATCAAACAAATGTTCTGGAAGCGCTAAAGAGCTTAAAACGCATGAATAAAAGATTTGAGTTTAGAATGAACGTTTTGGTTGGAGTTATTTTGAATTATTTCCTAGCATGGGATTTTCAGTTACAACTAAAATTGAAAATTTGGTTAAATGAAAATCGCGCCTATTTAGCCAGCTGGGAAAACAATATGGGGGAAATTGAATGTTGGATATCTGGTGCTGTTTTTAAATTTAATAATCCAGAATTGGTATTTAATAAGTTTGACGGAAGTAAAAATGAAATAGAAATTGTTGGTTTAGGACACCCATTTGTTCCTGTTTCGAAAAGGGTTGTTAATGATTTTAAGTTGCTTCAGTCAGATTCATTTGTTGTTACTACTGGACCAAATATGGCGGGTAAAAGTACGTATTTGAGAGGTGTTGGTTTATCAATTGTTTTAGCGAATGCTGGTTTTCCTATCGTAGCAAAAAAAGTTAATATACCTCCAGTAAAACTATACTCTAGCATGCGAACCTCTGATGATTTAAATATTGAAAGTTCATATTTCTTTGCAGAATTGAAAAGGCTAAGGTTTATAATGGATGCCATTGAAAGTGGTGAACAAGTGTTTATAATTTTAGATGAAATTTTGAAAGGTACAAATAGTCAGGATAAAGCTACAGGTTCTGCAAAGTTTTTAGAAAAACTTGAAAAAATGGGGGCTAAAGGAATTATAGCAACACATGACTTATCATTATGTGATTTAGCTATTCATTCAAATTCATTTCAAAATTGGTATTTTGATTCAGTTATTTCAGGTTCAGAAATATCTTTTGATTATAAAATTAATAAAGGTGTTTGTAAAAATATGAATGCATCATTTTTACTAAAAAAAATGGATTTAGTTGATTGATTATTAAAAGTGATTTAAGGTTAAAATGAAGCTTTAAGTTCGATGAATTGTTATAGTAGATTCAGTTTTGTATTTTTGTTATAGGTCATTTTAAATATTATTGAACATTGAAATGAATAGAAAAATTAGAAAAATTCCTATTGATGAGATAAATAAATTCAATAAAAACACATTGATGGAGGTTTTAGGTATTGAATGTGTTGAGTTAGGTGATGATTATATTGTTTCAAGGATGCCCGTAGATAATCGTACACATCAACCTATGGGATTACTTCATGGAGGAGCTAGTGCTGCCTTAATAGAAAGTATCGGTTCAATGGGGTCAACTTTACTAATTGATTTATCTAAAGAGGTGCCAGTAGGTTTAGAGGTTAATGCGAATCATGTTTCAGGAATTAAGTCTGGCTTTGTGAAGGCTATTGGGAAAATAATTCATGCAGGAAAACGTACTCATTTATGGCAGGTTGATATATATGATGAAGCAACCGATAAGCTTGTCTGTACTGGAAGGTTAACAGTTATGATTATTCAAAAATAAAAATGGGGATTTTATATTACAGGTTTCCTAATCAAAATAAAGTTTTTAAAACTGGTGATTTTAAACAAATTTCATTAAAAGATTTGGATGAAATTAATGGTTTTGTAGTGTCATCTTTTGACTCCAGAAAAGTGTATCATTTTCATGAGAGTGAAAAAAATATAAATGAAATTCAATTTTCCTATTCTAAAGAAAAGCCTTATGTAATTACTAAAGATCAATACCTGTTAGTTGCTAAAAAATTCAAAGATTCTATTGTTGATTCCAAAATAGATAAAGCAATTTTATCACGAGTTAAGTCTACACCTTTAACCAATTTTAATTTAGAATCTATTTTCGATAATCTTAGTGAAGCTTATCCAAATACGCTGGTTTATTTAATGTCCTCTTCTCAATTTGGGACTTGGATAGGAGCCACTCCTGAAACCTTATTAAATTTTAAAGCAGGTGAGGTTCAGACGATGTCATTAGCGGGAACGAAAAAAAGTAAAACTGAAAATTGGACAAAAAAGGAAATTGATGAACAGGCTTATGTTACTCAAAGGATTGTTGAAGTAGCAAATAAGTTTAAGAAAACATATGTTGATGTATCTCCAACTTATACCTATGAAGCAGGTCCCGTCTTTCATTTACGAACTAATGTAAACTTTGATGTTGAAAATAAAAATTTAAAAGATTTATTAAACGAATTACATCCAACTCCAGCAGTTGCAGGTTTACCAGTTCAACAAGCAACAGATTTAATTCATAAAGAAGAAATTCATCAGAGAGATCTATACACAGGTTTTTTAGGTTATGTTTCTGAACAGCATACAAGTCTATATGTAAATTTAAGGTGCGCTCAAATCTTTGAAAAAAGTGCTTATTTGTATTTGGGTGGAGGCTTTACTCCTGAATCATTAATAGAAAATGAATGGGAAGAGACTGAAAGTAAAGCTAAAACTTTAGTTTCTTTTTTATAAAATATTTATTTTTAGAAGCAACTTTAGGCTTAATTAATCGTCTTTAAGTTGAAAATTTAAATTAATTCTTATGTTAAGAGCATATTTTACAATACTAATACTATTTATTTTTAGTGCAGCATTCGGACAAGAGTCTGAAAGAGTAAATTTGGTAGAAAGAACAAATCAAGAAATTACTAAGTGCCACGAAAGTCTTGATAAGTTAAATCAAATTGAAAATGCTTTAAAAGCATCATTTTCAAATGCTTCATCTGATGAGCAACTTGTAATTAAAGATAAATTAAACATTGTTGCTCAAGAAAAAGAGTTCTTGAATCAAAGAATTTCCAATTTAGAATCTGAAAAGAAAAAATTATAAGTTATAAGTTATGAGAAAAGTTTTATTATTGCTTCTAGTTTTTGTTTCATTTATTTCAAATGCTCAAAATACTTGTGCTGATGCAATTGTTATAGGTTCAATTCCATACAACCAAACCGGTTTAACAACTTGTGGTGCAGGTGATGATTATTCTTCGTCAAGTGCTTGTGGAAGTAATTATATGAATGGTGATGATTATGTATTTGAGTATACTCCTTCAATCAATCAGTCTTTAAGTATTCAATTAGCTAATGTAGGTAGTTGGGTAGGTCTTTTTGTAACTCAGGGATGTCCTGATGTTGGTTCATGTATTTCTTCAGATACACAGGTTTCTTCCAATCCATCTTTAGTAGCAGCATTAACAGGAGGAGTAACTTATTATATAATTATTTCAACTTACCCAAGTCCACAATGTACACCTTTTGATATTGATATTTCTGAAATAGTCTATGGCGCTGATGATTGTACAAATGCTATTCAAATGGATGATGGAGTAATTTATAACTCTTCTAACATTGCTGCTACAGCAGACCTATGTTTAGGTTCAGGTTCAACAGATAATAATGTGTGGTTTGAATGGTGTGCTCCTAGTGACTGGACAGGTGATTCTTTCATAAATTTATATGATCAAAATTGTAGTACTTCTTCAGGTTTACAAATGTCTGTTTTTGATGCAAACATAAATTGTGCTGCAATTATTTGTTCTGGAGGTACTTCATCTCAAACTATAGCATCTTTTAACTGTGTTTGTACGTCTGATCAGAGTTATTCGTGGACACCAACTCCAGGAAGTTGTTACTTGATTAATATTGACGGATATGGTGGGACAACTTGTAATTTTTCTTTAGTTGTTAACGATAATAATTGTCAAACCTTTTACACAACTGCTATTACAGATGAAAGTTGTACCGGTAATGACGGTGCTTATGACGTAACGATAGATTATGGTTCAGGTCCTTTTGATGTTGTCGTAAAAGACGATTTGGGTGGAACTGTATTTACAGGTAGTAGTTATGCTTTGGGAGCAAGTTTTACAGTTGGAAGTTTATCTGCTGGTGATTATGTAATGGAAATTACAAATAACAGTAGTTGTCAATCCTCCCAAAATTTCACAATAGGATCAAATGTTTCTAGTGATGACCCTTCATTTACTTTGTCACCTACTTGTGATGGAGGTACAGCAACAATAACAGGGACAGTTGGAGGAACATTTACTTTTACAACACCACCATCAGATGCTGCAGTTATTGATGCGACTACAGGAACAATCACAGGAGGAACTAGTGGAACAACATACGATGTTACTTATACAACTTCGGGAGCTTGTTCTGCAACTTCAAATCAGACAGTTACAGTAACAACGGCAGATGATGCAACTTTTACTATGACAGGAACTTGTGACGGAGGTACAGCAACGGTTACAGGTACACCAGGAGGAACATTTAGTTTTACAACACCACCATCAGATGCTGCAGTAATTGATGCTACTACAGGTACAATTTCAGGAGGAACAAGTGGTACATTATATGATGTCACTTACACAACATCAGGAACATGTTCAGCAACGTCAAATCAAACGGTTACAGCTACAAGTAGTGATGATGCAAGTTTTACAATGACAGGAACTTGTGATGGAGGTACAGCAACAATTACAGGAACGCTAGGTGGAACATTTAGTTTTACAACACCACCATCAGATGCTGCAGTAATCGATGCAGCTACAGGAACAATCACAGGAGGTACTAGTGGTACATTATATGATGTTACTTACACAACAATTGGCGCATGTTCAGCCTCTTCAAATCAAACTGTTACAGCGACATCTTCAGATAATCCAACTTTTACAATGACTGCAACATGTGATGGAGGTACAGCAACAGTCTCAGGTACACTAGGAGGGACGTTTAGTTTTACAACACCACCATCAGATGCCGCAGTAATCGATGCGACTACAGGAACAATCACAGGAGGTACTAGTGGTACATTATATGATGTTACTTACACAACAGTTGGCGCGTGCTCTGCCTCATCAAATCAAACCGTTACTGCTACAAGTAGTGATGATGCAACTTTTTCAATGACTGCAACTTGTGATGGAGGTACAGCAACAGTTTCTGGAACACCAGGGGGGACATTTAGTTTTACAACACCACCATCAGATGCCGCAGTAATTGATGCGACTACAGGAACAATCACAGGAGGTACTAATGGTACATTATATGATGTTACATACACAACAGTTGGTGCGTGTTCAGCCTCGTCAAATCAAACTGTTACTGCTACAAGTAGTGATGATGCAACTTTTTCAATGACTGCAACTTGTGATGGAGGTACAGCAACAGTTTCTGGAACACCAGGGGGGACATTTAGTTTTACAACACCACCATCAGATGCCGCAGTAATCGATGCTACTACAGGATCCGTTACGGGAGGAACAAGTGGTACAACTTACGATGTTACATATACAACATCAGGATCATGTTCAGCAACATCTACTCAAACTGTAACAGCTAATACATTAGATGATGCAACTTTTACAATGACAGCAACATGTGATGGAGGTACAGCAACAGTTTCTGGAACACCAGGAGGGACGTTTAGTTTTACAACACCACCATCAGATGCCGCAGTAATCGATGCTACTACAGGATCCGTTACGGGAGGAACAAGTGGTACAACTTACGATGTTACATATACAACATCAGGATCATGTTCAGCAACATCTACTCAAACTGTAACAGCTAATTCATTAGATGATGCAACTTTTACAATGACTGCAACATGTGATGGGGGGACAGCTACAGTTTCGGGTGTAACAGGAGGTACTTTTTCTTTTACAACACCACCCGCAGATGCAGCTGTTATAGATGCAACTTCAGGAGCAGTGACAGGAGGTACAAGTGGTTCAACATATGATATAACTTATACAACAGGTGGTGCATGTTCAGCATCATCAAGTCAGACAGTGACAGTAATTACAGTAGATGATGCTACTTTTACAATGACAGCAACATGTGATGGAGCTACAGCAACAGTTACAGGTACACCAGGAGGTGCTTTTTCTTTTACAACACCACCATTAGATGCCGCAGTAATCGATGCATCGACAGGTACAGTTTCATCAGGTTCATCTGGAGTTACATACGATATAACTTACACTACATCTGGTACGTGTTCAGTTTCATCTAATCAAGTAGTTACTGTGATTACATCAGATGATGCAACATTTTCAATGACACCAACTTGTGATGGAGGTACAGCAACAGTTACAGGAACACCAGGCGGAACTTTTTCTTTTACAACATCACCGTCAGACGCCGCAGTAATCGATGCTACTACAGGGACAATTTCAGGAGGTAGCCCTTCAACATCTTATGATGTAACTTATACTACCTCTGGGACATGTCCTGCTTCATCCAATGTGATTGTGGTCTCGAAACCATTATTGACACCTACTATTAGTTGTGGAGCTTCAACTAAGTATTCTGTAACTTTTGACTGGACAATTCCAACAGGTGCTACAGATTTTGATGTTACATACTCTATAAATGGAGGAGTAAGTGCAAGTGGAGGGAATCAAGCATCAAATTCATATACTGTAACAGGCTTACAAGTTAGTGATCAAGTTGATATTACAATCAGTACAAATGGAACAGAATGTTATGCTATTAGTTCACATACTTGTTATTCTGATAACTGTGTTCCCTCAATTGCGGATTTTAGTTTTACACCTTCAGAGGTTACAAGTTTAAATCCAATTTGTTCGTTTACAAATTTATCATCAAATTCAACGACTTATGAATGGGATTTTGGAGATGGAAATATTTCAACAGATGTGAATCCTGAGAATGAATATGAAGTAGATGGTCAAGGTTCTTATAATGTAGTTTTAATAGCATACAATATCGATAATTGTAATGATACGATTATAAAAACTGTAAATGTTAAAGAGGAAATGATTTATTACATTCCAAATTCATTTACACCAGATGGTGATAAGTTCAATAATGAATTTAAACCAGTGTTTTATTCGGGGGTAGATTTATACTCTTATTCGATGTTAATTTTTAATAGGTATGGTCAACTTGTTTTTGAAACATATGACACTGATAAAGGCTGGAAAGGGTTATTCGGAGAATCAGGCCCAATGTCTCAAGATGGAGTGTATTCTTATAGGATGACATTCAAAAATTCTGTGACTGACGATGTTCATGTTGTAACAGGAACAGTTTTATTGATGAGGTAATAAAAAATAAGATTAATTAAAAAAGGAGCTTTCGCTCCTTTTTTTATGAAATTTTGTCAATACTTATCTACATTTTAACAAGGTGTAAGTATACAATCATTATTTTTGCAACAAATAATTAAATATGGATAATTTTTTAAAAGTATTTTTCTCGATGAAGATGATGACCATAGGCTTAATTGTCTTTTTAGTAGCTATTGGTGCTGCAACATTTTTCGAGTCAATATACGATATTCAAACGGCAAGATTACTGATATATAATGCGCTTTGGTTTGAGGTTTTACTTATATACCTCGGAATAGGATTAATTATCAATATCTTTGAACAACGAATGTTTCGAAGAGAAAAGGCTTCAACTTTAGCTTTTCATTTTGCTTTTATTTTTATTTTAATTGGAGCTTGGGTAACTCGTTATATGAGTTATGATGGTTTAATGATTATTAGAGAGGGGACTGAATCAAATTTTATCTACTCTTCAGATCCTTACCTTTGGTTCCGAATCAATGATGGTAAATTACAATACACTGCCGATCGTAAAGCTTTTATGTCTGAGGTAACTAATAATGATTTTGAGATTGACTTAGAGTTTCCTAACCATAAATCTGAAATCAAAATTGAATATGTTGATTTTCAAAAAAAAGTTGTTGATTCATTGGTGATAAATGATACTATTCAATCAACGTTATTAGATATCAAAACAGATGGGATGAAATCAAATTACCTTGGAGACAATGGTTTTGTAATGGTTGGTGATGTTGCAATTTCTATGAATAAAAGAGATGCAATGCCAGGGGTACACATAAGTTTAGATGATGATAAATACATGATCAAATCTGATGTTGCCTTTAAGTATTTACCAATGGCAGAGATGCAAAAGGCAAGACAATCAGGTGAGGGTGTTTCAGAAGAAAAGTATGTTTATATCAATAAAGACTCTCTAGTTGAATTCAAAACAACAACGTTGTATATTGTTAATAATCAGCAGTTCGTGTTTAAACAAACACTTCCGAATGCTAAAGTGATGAAATTACCCTCAGGAAGTAAAAATCGAGGATCTGACTATTTAACTGTAAAAGTCACAGATGGTAATGAGTCTAAAATTGTCGAATTGGAAGGTGGAATGGCCGCTATCCCAACGAATACTGTTTTTACATTAAATGGTTTGACATATGAAATGCAATATGGATCTAAAAAAATAGATTTACCTTTTAGTATTGCATGTAACGATTTTCAATTAGAAAAATATCCAGGATCAGAAGCGCCTTCATCTTTTGCAAGTGAAGTTACAGTTGTTGATTCGGAGCTTAACCATCAACACCAACAACGTATTTTTATGAATAATGTTATGGATTACAGAGGGTACCGCTTTTTTCAATCTTCTTACGATCTAGATAATCCTCAAACACCAGAAAATGAAGAAGGTACACGTTTAAGTGTTAATCATGATTGGTGGGGTACAAATATTTCATACTTAGGGTATTTATTGATGTCTGTAGGGATGATTATGGCACTGTTTGCAAAAGCAAGTAGGTTTAGAGAATTAAATGAAAAGCTTAAAAAATTAAGTGAACGTAAAGCTAATATGCTAGGAAGTTTACTTTTGCCATTAATTTTACTATTAAGTTTTAACTCAAGAGCAGAAGAAAGTCATAATCATGAACATCATTCTGAAGGTCCTCAAAAAGATTACTATCAAGTAATGATTGAAGCTCATTCTGAATCACTTTCAACCCTGTTAGTTCAAGATTATAATGGAAGAATTGTTCCTTTACATACTGTAGCAGATCAAATTTTAAGAAAGGTTTATCGTTCAAATAAATACAAAGATTACAACCCGGTTCAAGTTGTAATGAGTATGCATATGTATCCACAGTATTGGATGAAGCAAAATATTATTTATGTTAGTAGTAATCTACGAGAACGTTTTAAAGTA
The DNA here is from genome assembly GCA_964580965.1 of uncultured Flavobacteriales bacterium. Lineage (GTDB taxonomy): Bacteria > Bacteroidota > Bacteroidia > Flavobacteriales_D > Crocinitomicaceae > CAIUKX01. Next base: position 13,520 of record CAZOLZ010000020.1, read on the forward strand.
GAAAAATACGCAAGTTATACTCATTTATCTGACGAAAATGGTGATTTTAAATGGATGTCTGATTACCAAAAAGCACATCAAAAATTAGAAAAATTTCGTGATGAATTCGATAAAAAGTTAATTAAGCTAGTTGAAAAGTTTCAGGTATTACAAGCTGTTTTTTCGTGGCAGTATATGAAAATAATCCCATTAAAAGGAGAGTCTAATAACTCATGGTTTGTTCCTTTGAGTATGAATTTAGTTCAAAAAGATTCTACTTCATCTGTCAAAGCTTTACAATATTTAAGTGCTTTAGATAAGGCATGTCGTGAAAATAAATATGGTGAAGCGGAAGATCTCTTGAATGGATTAAAAGAGTTTCAACGTGAAGAAGGAGAGGAGGTAGTTCCATCCGAGTCAAAAATAAATATTGAAGTAAGTTACAATAAAATGCAAATTTTCAAGAATACATGGTATTCATATTTAACATTTGGTTTTATTCTATTAATTATTTATTTCATTCGAATTTTTGTAAGACCAACTGGTCAAATTGAGAAAAGATTTAAAGTTATAAGTAGAACTTTCCTTTTTTTCTTGATTGTTACGTTTGTATATCATGCTGTAGGTTTAAGTTTTAGATGGTTTATTACAGGTCATGCACCTTGGTCTAATGGATATGGTGCAATTGTATTTATTGCTTGGGTTACGATGTTAGCAGGTTTTCTTTTTGCAAAGAAAAATCCAGTTATAATCGCTAGTACTGCAATTTTAGCTGCTTTAATGATATTTGTTTCAGAATTAAATTTAATGGATCCTGAAATTACACCTATACAGCCTGTATTGAAATCTTATTGGTTGATGATTCACGTTGCCATAATTACTGGAAGTTATGGTTTTCTAGGATTAGGATGTATTTTATCCATTTTAAATCTTATTCTTTACATTTTCAGAAATAAAAAAAATGGATCTTTTGTTTCATTAAATATTTCAGAATTGACTTATGTTGCTGAAATGACAACAACTGTAGGGATTTTTATGTTGACTATTGGAACATTTCTTGGTGGTATATGGGCAAATGAATCTTGGGGTAGGTATTGGGCTTGGGATCCGAAAGAGGTTTGGGCTTTAGTTTCTGTATTAGTTTATGCAGTCTTGTTACATTTGAGGTATGTGCCAGGTTTGGGAGGTAAGTTTTTATTTAACTCTGTTTCGATGTGGTCATATTCTGCTATAATTTTTACATTCTTTGGTGTGAACTTTTATTTGGTTGGTTTACATTCTTATGCTCAAGGAGAAGGATTAGGTAAAATACCAAATGGTTTGTATATTGCAGTAGCAGTCTTTATTCTATTGAATGTTGTTGCTGCTATTCGAAATAAGAAATACAAAAAAATAAGTCATGAATAGTTTTTTTGATTTTAAAATTAATGATATCAATGGCATACCTTTTGATTTTAATCAATTGAAAGGTAAATCTATACTTATTGTAAATACAGCTTCTGAATGTGGTTTTACACCTCAATTTGAAATGCTTCAAGAATTGTATCAAAATAAAAAATCAGAAGGATTAATTATTTTAGGTATACCTTGTAATGATTTTGGTGGACAAGAACCTGGTTCAGAAAGTGAAATTTTAGAATTTTGTCAGTCAAATTATGGAGTAACCTTTCCTATGATGGAAAAGGTAAAAATTAATAGTCAAGACATACACCCTTTATACAAATGGTTGTATGCACAGACAAATCAAAAGGTAGAATGGAATTTTCATAAATACCTGGTTTTAAATAATGGAGCTGATGTTTTTAGTTTTAAATCTTCAGTTTCTCCTTTTGATTCGGAGTTATTTGATAAAATATAATAGTATGAAGTTAGATGTTTTGGCTTTTGCAGCTCACCCAGATGACGTTGAATTATCATGCGGAGGCACTATTATTAAATTAGTTGAATCTGGTAAAAAAGTTGGAATTATTGATTTAACAGAAGGTGAGTTGGGGTCAAGAGGTTCTGTAGCATCAAGATACGAGGAAGCTGAAAATGCATCTAGAATACTAGGTCTAACAATTCGAGAAAATTTAAGGTTGAGGGATGGTTTTTTTGAAATCAACGAAGAAAATAAATTAAAAGTAATCGAACAAATAAGAAGATTTAGACCAGAAATAGTTTTAGCGAATTCAATATTAGATAGACACCCAGATCATGGAAGAGCATCAAAATTAATAGAAGATTCATTTTTTTTAGCAGGTTTAAGAAAAGTAGTAACACACAGGGATTCCATAGAGCAAGAGGCTTATCGACCAAAGGTTTTATATAATTACATACAAGATAGGTATATAAAACCTGATTTTGTAGTTAAGTTATCAGAACAACAGTTTCAACAAAAAATGAAAGCTGTTTTAGCATATAAAACTCAGTTTTATAACCCAGATTCCAAAGAACCAAAAACTCCAATTTCTGGGAAAGACTTTTTAGATTTTCTTAGAGGAAGAGCTTCAGAATATGGGAGAGCAATAGGCGCATCATATGGTGAAGGCTTTACAGTTTCAAGAGTTGTAGGTGTTGATCAATTATTTGATTTACAGTGATTTAAATGAGGAAATACTTTTTGTTTTATTTTTTATTAATGTTGATTTCTGTTCATGTACAGATTTTAGCTGCTAATGATGATTCGTTAAGAGGAACAATAACAAGAGAAAGAGCTTGGTGGGATACTAAATTTTATTCAATTCAAGTAAAGCCAGATTTTGAAAATCAATCAATTACTGGGGTTTGCAGAATTAAATACAATATTATAAAAAAACCAACTCAATACATGCAGATTGATTTACAATCACCAATGCATTTAGATTCCGTTTTTTTAAAAGGTTCAAAGTTGAAGTTTTTTAAACACTCCAAATCAGTTTTTTTCATTGAGTACCCCAATAAAGGAGAAAATTTAAAATCAGAAATCGAATTGTTTTTTTCAGGAAAACCTAAAGAAGCTAAATACGCTCCATGGGATGGTGGTTGGGTTTGGAAAAAAGACATGAAAGGTAGACCTTGGGTTTCTGTTGCTTGTCAGGGGTTGGGTGCTAGTGTCTGGTTGCCTTGTAAAGATCACCAAAGTGATGAACCCGAGAATGGTATGGATTTAGAATTGATTCTTCCCCCAAAAATGATGGGAGTGGCTAACGGAAATTTAATTTTGGATACTTTAGAGGGGGCTAATCGTATCGTTAAATGGAAGGTAGAAAATCCTATTAATCTCTATAATATTGTTCCAAGCTTTGGTTATTATGAATCATTTGAAACTGATTATGAAGGACTAAACGGAAATCTTAATTGTTCGTATTGGGTCATTGATGAAAATATCGAACAAGCAAAACAACACTTTCAAGTAACAGATTCCATGTTAACTTGCTTTGAACATTGGTTTGGACCTTATCCTTTTTATGAAGATGGTTATAAATTAGTCGAAACTCCTTTTTTAGGAATGGAACATCAAAGTAACATTGCTTATGGGAATAACTATCAACTAGGTTATAAAGGGAGAGACTTATCTTTGAGTGGATGGGGGTTAAAATGGGATTTTATAGTTATACATGAGTCGGGCCATGAATGGTTTGGAAATAGCATAACATCTTATGACATAGCTGATATGTGGATTCATGAAGCTTTTACAAATTATTCGGAAGTATTATATGTAGATTGTCAATATGGAACTCAGGCAGGTAATGAATATGCTATTGGTTTAAGGCATAACATCAAAAATGATAAGCCAATTATTGGTCCTTATGGTGTAAATCAAGAGGGTAGTGGTGATATGTATTACAAAGGAAGCAATATGATTCACATTATTCGACAACTGATAAATGATGATGAAAAATTTAGATTATTATTAATCGAATTGAACAAAACATTTTATCATAAGATTGTAACATCTCAAGAAATTGAAGAATTTATTTCAGCATATACTAAGTTAGATCTTAGTAAAGTATTTGATCAATATTTGAGGACAGTCGATGTGCCAAAATTTGACACATATATTAAAGACAATAAATATTACTATAGGTGGCAAAATTGTGTTTCAAATTTTGAAATGCCCATTCGATTGTTATCAAAAGATTTATTACATCCTACTATGGAATTTCAATCCATAGATATACCTGTAAATTTTGAAGTTGAACTTTTAAAACCGGACCCTAATTTTTACATTCAATTTTAATACCTAGTTTTTTGATGTTATCAATTTCATTCCTATATTTGTCTTGTTTATAATTAGTCTAAATAAGTATGCGAGTAGTTTTAGCAGATAGTAATGACTTAGTCAGAATTGGTTTAAGAACAATTTTATCGGCTAAAGACAATTTGGATATTGTTGGAGAAGCAAGAAATAAAGAAGAACTAATTGAGCAAGTTAAAAGTTTTCCGATTGATTTAGTTATTATAGACTATACATCCCTAGGTTTTGATATTGATGTTATACCTACTATACTCTCAACTCACAGTCAATTAAAATTCATTGCAATTACACCTGAACAATCAGGTCAAACACTAGTAGATGCTCTAAGGTCTGGAGTGATGAGTTATGTCAAAAAAGATTGTGATGTAGGTGAAATTATGAATGCTGTTAAAGAAACAGGCAGAGGAAACAAGTTCTTTTGTGGTCAGATTTTAGAAACCATTCAAAAAGCTTCGATTGATATAAACGATATTGATTTTGAATCTTTCTCATGTGAACCTATCGTTCTATCAGAAAGAGAACTTGGAATCATTACTCTAATTGCAGAAGGGAACACGAATGTTCAAATTGCTGATCAATTATTTTTGAGTACACATACAGTAAATACACATCGTAAAAATATTATGGCTAAGTTAGGAGTTAAGAATACAGCGGGTATTGTGATGTATGCCGTAAAAACTAACTTGGTTTCACCGAATAAGTTCTTATTTGCTGGAGATAATTTGTAGTTGATTAGAACAAAGTTACATTTCTTTCAGTTGACGGACATGCTCTCAAGGGAGGGTTGATTCTTATATCGAATTATTGAGTTGTGAATATGTCTCCTTCCTTGAGGAAGGATTAAGGAAGGTGATTTTATACTTTTTTTAGTTGTA
>CAZOLZ010000020.1:18692-31783 GCA_964580965.1 uncultured Flavobacteriales bacterium
TCTCCTTCCTTGAGGAAGGATTAAGGAAGGTGATTTTATACTTTTTTTAGTTGTAGTAGTCACCCTTCTGTATCTCCCCTCGATGGGAGAGTAGGTTTATATTTTTAAAATAAAATCTTGTGTCTTTCGTCTATGCACTTTATGGTCTTGTATCTTAATGAATGTCAACCATCTTAATCTTTTCTGTCATTTGTAGGACATGCTCTCAAAGGAAGAGTCTTAATCTCACTTTAATATTTTAAAATCAATTTAAAATTAAATCTTCTTTGTGTTAAATAATTGGGGATTGAATAAAACCTACCGTTTACATCCTGAATCCATTGTTTATCTAAAATATTATTTATCCCCAGTAAATTAAATACTTCTAAAGAGAAAACAGCATCAGTGAAATTTTTACGTAAAATTTTAAAATTATCTTTTTCTTTAGCGAATACGTTATATGATAAACCTAAATCAACTCTAAAATATGGAGAAGCATTTCTTAAAGTATCTTTATAGTGTAAGTTATCTGGAGGACCATAGGGTAGAGGTGAACCAAATTGAACTCCCATTTGTACAGTTAAACTTTCGTAACCAGGCATTTGATCCTGAATAAGAGCGCCAAAATTTAATAATTGATCTGTTGGTCTTGGGATGTAGCCTGGATAAACTATAATACTATCTGCAACGTTTTGATTAGTTGTGCTTGGCTTTATGGCTTCATTATCTGTATTGTAATATTGATAGTAGGAATCGTATAATAAGTCTTCTTTAGTGTTTAATAAACCTATTTTAAAGAATGACTCTGTTCCTTTGATGAATTCACCATGGATATTTAAATCAAGACCATATGCGAAGGCTCTTGCATCATTATTCGCATAGTATAAGGTTCTTACATTTTGAATCTCAAACACATTTAAGTCCCACATTCTTTTGTAAAATACTTCAGCAGTGAATTTAAAAGGAGATTCACGATCAAAAAGATTCAAATATATATCAGTTCCACCAATTAAATGGATAGATTTTTGAGATTTAACAGATGTGTTTAATTCTCCTTCAAATGTTCGAAACTCTCGATAAAATGGAGGTTGATAATAAAGCCCTGTTGCAATTCTATATTGCATATTTCTACGTCTAACCTCTCCTTTTTCGACCATGTATTTTCTTGGTTGATAGGTTAAAGAAATTCTTGGTGTAACATAAAAATCATTATTTACAGAAGTGTATCCACTTCTAAGGCCATAATTTAAAATTATTTTGTTGCTTGATTCTTTAATTGTATCATACTTGTAATATTTACGTTTTTCTTTTTCTAATTTCTCTTTAATTCTAAATGAAACAGGAAGATTTTTTTTAGTGTTTGACCATAAGGAATTGAACTGAATGAATGAAGTAAGCTTATGATTTAATAGGTTTAAATCACTTTGAATCACATTGTAAAGATTTAAGTTGCCATCTGTGTTTGGGGAGATGGTATAACCAGCTGAATCAATGTTTTTCCATTCGTTAATGATATCTGTGAACTTATGTTGTTCAGCACTAATCCCCCATTTTAGATTATGTATACTGGAAGATTGTTTTTTATCGTTAGTTTTTGTTGAAAGTTTAAAACTTCCATCGTGTCTAAAGCTAATTACAGAAGCATTTAAGCGATCTCTAGTGTGGTCTAAAAAAGTACCAATTCCTAAAACTTCTACCGAGTCGCCATAATTCTCTTTTGAAGGGTCTGTTTCCAATTGATTGATGAAATATTGTCCTTGAATCGTGTAACGCATGTTTTCATCACTAGCGAATTGCATAACATAAAAATTAAGATCAGTTTTATTTGAAGGTTTGTAATTAAGAGAGCTTCCAATAGTGTAAATATTAAAGTATGAATCTTCTTTTCCATCAAAATAGATGTTAAATCTATAAGCCTCATTAGCAATACCGAAATCAGTTTGTGAAGTTTGAGGTTCGTATCGATATCTATTTGATGCTAAATGTCCTAAAAAAGACCAAGTGATTTTTTCATTGATTTGAAACTTAATTAAAGTTTGTGCATCAGCAAAAATTGGTTTATAAGAACCTTTTGAGGGGAGTGAACTTAGTAAGTACCCATTGTTTCGATATCTTCCTCCCAATATAATGCTCAATCGTTCATTTATTTTGTTCTCAAATGATAACTCAGCACCTAAAAGCGAAGCCATCATACTTGCTCTTAAACTATCTGGGGTTCTATATTTAACATCCAAAACAGAAGAAAGTTTATCGCCATACTGAACATCAAACCCTCCGGCTGAAAACCTTACATTTTCTACTAAAGCTGAATTGATGAAACTCATTCCTTCTTGTTGTCCAGAACGAGTAAGTAGAGGTCTGTAAATGCTAAAACCATTAACGTAGATTAAATTTTCATCATAACTACCACCTCTAACATTATAGTTTGAAGTTAATTCATTATTTGAAGAAGCAGCAGTTGTGTATGCTAATGATCGTTCTAAGTTTCCTAAAGGTATTTTTTGATAATCAATTTTACCTAACTCATCAATTTCAAAGTAATTTTCTTTTTTTGATGCAATTGTAACAGTTTGTGTTTGTGCAAAATCAAAAGTAAGATTTAATCTGTTTTTTTGTTTTACCCAAATAGTTTGTTTTAATTGGTATTCTCCTATTTTACCGATGAGAGTAGCGGTATCAATTTTAGAATCAAAAAATAATTGAAATTCACCATTCGATTCAGAAAAAACAACGGTAGGGTTTGCTTTAGAACAATAAATTTCTACGAATTCAAGTGGCCTTTTATTTTTATCAAAACATTTCCCTTTAACAACTGTTTGTGTGTAACTAAAAATGCTAATAATTAACGATAAAAATAAAAGCTTACATTTCATAATTCTCAAAAACGATTGTAAATGTTAATTATTGTCTGTTAAAACGATTAAATCATTAGCTCTAGTATCGATAAAGTCATAAAGTTTATCGATGTGTTTTTTTACAGCACCATCTTTACACAAGTTAAAAAAATTATAACTGCGTTCTTGTAAACTATTGTTAGGAAATAATTTTTCGTAAATAGCTGATATTGCATTCAATTGAATGTCATATTTCTCTTTTTCAGTTTTGACTAACTTCTTTTTAAAACCTTCAATTTGTTTAATTAGCCTAGTTGTTTCTGCTTCTGTATAACTTTCTAGCTGTGAACTAATGGTTGAAGAAGCTTCTTTCATAAAACTAGCTAATTCGATTAGTTTTTTATTTAATGCTGTAAATTCGAGGTCGTTTTGAGATGAATGACTTAAAATTTCTTTTTTTAATGCATGAACATCTTTCAAGAAATCTTCAAATTGAAGATTTAATTTAGAGATTTTTTTGAAAGTACCTTTCTCTATGATCTGGATAGAGTTTCTAACCTGAATCATAGGAAACGTTATGTTAGCTTTTTCAAATACTCCTTTTAATTGCATCCAATAGGCGATTTCACCTCCGCCTCCAATATAGCATAAGTTTGGAAGAATTGTTTCTTGATACAATGGTCGTAGAATTACATTTGGAGAAAAGTTTTCAGGTGTATTTTTTATTAGCGTAATAAGTTCAGACTCGCTAAATTTACCAACACCTTCAATCGAAAATGTATCAGTATTTGTTTTTTCTATTTTTATTCGATTGTTTGAAGTCAAATAGAATAAATTGATAGCTCTTGCATGAGCTTGATTTTTATAACCTTTTAAGCTAAGCTCCTCATTTGTTTTGTTTACTGCTGTATGTGCAAATTGTTCTTTAACTTCTTTTATTAAGCTTGATTGAAATAGTTTCTTGAATTGATGTGAATCAGCATCAATAATGATAAGACCAAATTCATGAAAGAGTTCGTGAACTATGTTAAAAGTAAGTTCACTAAGATTTTTACCTTTAAGTGAATCAATGATTCTTTCAATTTCATTTGAGTAATTATTTTCAAATAAACTATTGAACTCTTGACGAATTGAATCGATGTTTTCAGGGAGTATTCTACCTACTGCTCCTTTTTGTTTTGTTTCCCATTTAAAAGAATTATTGAAGATTACAGTTTCTCGAATTTCTTCAAAATCATGATCTTCTGTTGCCATCCAAAATACAGGTACAAAATGATTTTTTGGATGTTTTTTATTTAATTCTTTACTTAATTTAATAGCATTTAAGATTTTATAAATGAAGTATATAGGTCCAGTTAATATGTTTAATTGGTGTCCTGTTGTTATAGAGTAGGTTGAACTTTCTTTGAGTCGATTAATATTGTTAATTGTTTGCTTGTTATTTTCAACAGATTGGTATTTTTTTAATAGTTCAGCTACAAGTGTAGATCTATTCTCTGTCGGGAAGTTTTTGCTTTTTTGCTCAATTTGGATGTCAAAGGCTTCTGTTGAAAAGGGTTGGTTGATGAAATCCAACAAATCTAGCTGATTGTAAACAAGATCATTACTTAAGTTTGAAAAGAATGTTGTTTTCCTTCTATCTATTGTTGTTTTATTCATGGTAAACAAATTTACATATTAACTTTATAATTCAATCAGTTTAACTGAAAATATGGGCGTAAGAGTTTTCAAAAAAAATACGTAAGTTTGCCATCGAAATGTCATTATATAGCATTTTGGATTTACAACAAAAATAAAATAACAATATGGGATTATTACAAGATAAAGTAGTTTTGATTACGGGTGCTTCAAGAGGGATTGGTAAATCAATTGCCGAAGAATGTGTTCAGCAAGGAGCTAAAGTTGCTTTTACTTATTTATCGTCTGAAGAAAAAGCGAAAGCATTAGAAAATGAATTATCAGCAAATGGAGGTGTAGCCAAAGGTTTTAAATCGAACGCTGCTAAATTTGATGAAGCTCAAAAATTAGTTGATGATGTTGTATCTGAGTTTGGAACTGTTGATGTATTAGTAAATAACGCAGGTATTACTCGTGATACATTATTAATGAGAATGACTGAAGAACAATGGGACGAAGTGATCAATACGAATTTAAAGTCAGCGTTTAACTTAACTAAAGCTGTTCAACGCCCAATGTTAAAGGCCAAGAAAGGTTCTATTGTTAATATGTCGTCAGTTGTTGGTGTTAGTGGTAACGCAGGTCAATCTAATTATGCTGCATCTAAAGCAGGTTTAATTGGTTTTACGAAGTCAATTGCACAAGAATTAGGGTCAAGGAATATTCGATGTAATGCAATAGCACCAGGTTTTATTGAAACAGAAATGACAGATGCGTTAGATCAAAAGGTTGTTGAAGAATGGAGAAAGTCTATTCCTTTAAAGAGAGGAGGTACTCCTAAGGATGTGGCTGATTTAACTATCTTTTTAGCTTCTGATATGTCAACTTATGTTACAGGACAGACAATTAATGTTTGTGGTGGTATGTTGATGTAAACTTTTGGTCATAAAGATTTTATTTAAAGAGTGTCTCGATGTTTCGGACACTCTTTTTTTTTGATTGATTTTTCACTAAAATGATTATAATCATTAGTTTACATGACCAAAATCATAAATAACAGCATCACTTTAGTTGTACTTTTGTTTTTATAAACGTATGTAAATGATGATTACTTCTGATAAAATAATTTTATTTAACATGCGAACGACTTTAAAAGTGGTTCAAGAGTTGTTTAATCAGGAATATCCATTTTTGAAAATTACTTTTTTTTCAAAGTCGGCTAATCAACGAAATGGTTTTCTTTTGAAGCAAGTTGAAGAGTTGGATAGGTCTATTGGTGATTTTGCCAAAGATGGTTCAAACGATGTAAATTTAACTATTTTACCTTCAATGTCTGTAAATGAATTAGATTTAAAGATTCAATCTTTATTTCGTTTGACAATTAAAGTTTTTCGGCAGTCCGGAAGTCTTTGGATACCTATAAATGAAACAGAAAGTTGGAGTATAGATGCTCAAAACAATGAAGGTAAAGTTTTGAGCACTTAGTAGAGGATTTTTTTATTCAAGGAAAAATACAATCGTACTAACAACTCGAGCTTTTTGAAAGTATGGTTCTTTTGGTGTTTCAGTTATACCGTTGTCATAATAATATCTTCCTGCTATCGATATTTGACCTTGAGAAGCAGTTTTGATTTTTCCTAATTTCGCTTTAGAGTCATTGGCAAATTGTTCCCCTGAAATTCTTGCATTTTTTGTACTCTCGGCAATTAATTTAGGTTTTATTGTATTTAATGGAGGGAAGCGATAATTCGTTTGAATCTTTGATGTTAGATCTTTGCTAATTAAATCCAACTCAATTTTGGATGATATATCCTCTGTTGTTTCAACGTTATTTATTGAAATGGTGAGTTTTTGGTTTGTAATGTAACGATTAATTTTAACCTTGACTTGTTTTCCATTTTCCCATTTAGTTTTGTAATATTTTTGTTTATCAGTAACATCAATGTTTTGAATTTGTATTTCATCAAATTGGATTTTTGAAGAATTAAGGTAATCGATAATTACTTGTTTTTTGGATTCACATTTTTCAATCACATTTTGAAGTGTATCTCCTGAAAATGAAAAGCTAATACCAATTGATGAAGATGTAGCCTTCATGTTCATTTCTGCTAAACCTTTTACGGTAACGATTCTGTCTTTATCGCTGAACGTTTTTAATCCGATAAAAATAAAATATCCCAAAAGACTCAGGCCTATTAGGATTGAAGCGGCTAGTGTAATTTGTATTAGAATGTATTTTCTTACTGGTCTCATGTATGTTTGGTATTAATCTTCATCATAGTAACTATTCGTGTGAATATAAACTCCTTGAACATCGCAGTTTTTATTTCTACAGTGATACGTTGATTGAACTCCGTGATGGGTTCCATCATCATCTTCAAGATCGAAGTTTGAATCCCATAGTATCTGTTGTTTACATTTAGGACAAACTATTGTAATTTGTTTACTTGAATTTTCTTTTTCCATGTAAAGTTTACCTTTGAGTGTGTAATTTCAAAAACGTTTAATCAATCTTTTTATTGTTTAAAATAAAAAGAGGGTGCTCGAAAATTCGACACACCCTCTAAAATTCTTGATAAGAAATGAATCAAAAATAAAATGTATTAGCTCATTTTGATTCAAAATCTAAAGTTTAGCTAATGTTCTAAACTAGATAAATATCTTTCAGCATCCAAAGCTGCCATACATCCTGTTCCTGCTGCTGTTATTGCTTGACGGTAATTTTTATCAGCAGCATCTCCAGCAACAAATACTCCAGCTACATTTGTTTTTGAAGTTCCAGGTTGTTCATATTTGATATATCCTGTTTCATCTAACTCTAAGTGATTTTTGAAGATTTCCGTATTTGGTTGGTGTCCAATGGCAACAAAAAATCCTGTGGCAGGAATTGTTTTTTCTTCACCTGTTTTGTTGTTTTTAACTTTTACACCTTCTACTACATCATCTCCCAAAACCTCAACAGTTTCAGTATTGAATAATATTTCAATATTTGGAGTTTTCATTACTCTTTCAGCCATGATTTTAGAAGCTCTAAATTCATCACGTCTTACTAACATCGTTACTTTCGTGCAAAGTTTAGATAAGTAATGTGCTTCTTCACAAGCTGAATCTCCAGCTCCCACGATAACAGTTTCTTGACCTCTGTAGAAAAAACCGTCACAAACAGCACAAGCAGATACACCTCCACCGCTGTTTAAGAATTTTTGTTCACTTGGTAATCCTAAATATTTTGCCGATGCACCAGTCGATATGATAACTGTTTTCGCTTGAATTTCATGACCATCTTCAGTCCAACATTTGTGAATTGATCCTGAAAAATCAACTTTATTGATGAATCCAAATCGGATGTCAGCTTCAAATCTTTTAGCTTGAGCCTCTAACTCAACCATCATTTCAGGTCCTGTGATTCCTTGAGGGTAACCTGGAAAGTTTTCAACTTCATTCGTAGTTGTTAATTGTCCTCCGGGTTGCATTCCTTGGTATAAAACGGGTTTCATATCCGCTCTTGCTGCATATATTGCGGCTGTATAACCAGCTGGTCCTGAACCTATGATTAAGCAGTCTACTGTTTCAACTTGACTCATTTGAATATTTTTTATGTTAATTTTAAAGATTTTGTAGGGTGTAAAAATAATCAAAACAATTTATTTGGAAGTCACAAAAAAGTTTAAAATTAAGTTCTTTATGAGCTTAGTTCTTTAAGTTCATTTAAAATTAATGCAGTTGCTCCCCAAATTTTTTTGTTACCATATTTGAAGCATGGGATATTTTTTTGAATCATTCCATTAGGAAATTTCACTTCCATTGTAGAGATTGTGTTAGGGTCAATTAGTTTTTTTAATGGAAAATGGATAACTTCTTTAACTTCACGAATATCGGGAGTTAAATTTTGATTAAGTTCAGAAACAAAAAGGTAAGGTTTTACGAGGAAGTTACTTACAGGGATATACACTTGAGTTAATTGGCTTATAAAATGTTCATCAGGAAGAATTAACCCAATTTCTTCATTTGTCTCTCTAATTGCAGTGTATAATAAAGTGGCATCATGACCTTCTTTTTTTCCACCAGGGAAAGAGATTTGGCCACTGTGAGCACCTTTGTATGTTTGTCTTTCAGTTAAGATGATGTGGGGTTGATTGTTATGGTTATGTATAATAACTGCAACAGCACTTTCTTTGTAATCGTTTTTATTTTGGATAGCTAAACTTGAAATGGGTCTATTTATTGGAGCCATTTTTTGATGAGCTGACTCACCAGGTAAACCTGATTTTATTCTTTGATTGATATGTTTTAGTAAGTCTTCCATAGCTATTGTAAATGTAGAAAATAATCTGAAATTCTCTAAGCTTTTATAGGTCTCCCTCCCTAGTAGGGAATAAGGGAGGTGGTTTTTTACTTTTTTTAAGTTGTATTATGTCACCCATCTTAATCTTCCCTCAAGGGAAGAGACTTATTCTCACTTCGAATTAATAAGTTGAGTTTAGGTCTCCCTCCTTGAGGAGGGATTAAGGGAGGTGAGTTTTAGCTTGTTTTTAAGTTTTATTTGTCACCCCTCTGTATCTCCCCTCAAGGGGAGAGTTGGTTTAGCTCTCAAATTAATATGTTTAGCATAGGTCTCCCTCCTTGAGTAGGGAATAAGGGAGGTGACAACTTGTTATACTATCAAAAAAATACCTTACTTTTGCAGTACTCAATTATTTACAAATTAAATATATACATAGCATGCAACTGTGGAATACATTAAGTAAAGAGGAGTTAGAAGCGAAATTGAGGGAACTAGGTTATGAATATGTAACCGTTTCTTTTTATCAATACGCTCACATTGAAAACCCTCGTTTGTTTAGAGATCATTTATTTATGATGTGGTCTAAATTAGATGTTGTTGGAAGAACATACGTCGCTAAAGAAGGTATTAATTCCCAAATCGCAATTCCTTCTCACAACTTTGAACAATTCAAAAATGAACTTTACGAAATAGATTTTTTAAATGAAATTCGTTTAAATATTGCTGTTGATAATTCAGAAGCTGAGTTTCCTTTTTTGAAGTTAAAAATTAAGGTTAGGGACAAGATTTTAGCAGATGGTTTGAATGATGAAACGTTTGATGTTACCAACAAAGGAAAACATTTAACAGCTGAGGAATTCAACGAGCTTACGAGCAAAGATGATACGATCTTGATTGATTTCAGAAATCATTATGAAACAGAAGTAGGTTACTTCGAAGGCGCTATTTTACCTGATGTAGATACTTTTAGGGAGTCTTTACCTTTAATTGAAGATAAATACTTGAAAGGGAATGAAGATAAGAATATTGTGATGTATTGTACAGGTGGTATTCGGTGTGAAAAAGCTTCTGCATGGTTTAAACACAAAGGTTTTAATAATGTTCATCAATTAGAAGGTGGAATTATTAAGTATGCCAATGATTGTAAAAACGAAGGGTTAGAAAATCGATTTATCGGGAAGAATTTTGTTTTTGATGAACGAAGAGCTGAAAGAATTACAGATGATGTGATTGCTGTTTGTCATCAATGTGGAAAGCCTGCAGATGTTCATACTAATTGCGCAAATGAAGCTTGTCATTTATTATTTATTCAATGTGATGAATGTAAGGAGAAGTATGAAAATTGTTGCTCGGAAGAATGTGTCTCTATTATTCATTTACCAGAAGAAGAGCAGAGGGCGTTAAGGAAAGGTCAAAATAAGAGCAATAAAATATTTAAGAAGGGGAGGTCAGAGAAGTTGGTTTTTAAGAAAAACAATCAATAAACTGTAAAATAATCATGTTCAACTTAGCTGTAAACTGGGATGTAGATCCACAAATTTTTGAAGGATATAAAACACCGAACTGGTATGGGTTATTATTCGTTTCAGGTCTAATTTTAGGTTATTTCTTCATTAAAAAAGTATTTAAAAAAGAAGGTGTCAAAGATGAACTCCTTGATAAGCTTGTCTTGTATATGGTTATAGCCACTGTTGTAGGGGCACGTTTAGGTCATGTATTGTTTTACGGTCCTTATTTTGATAAAATTACAGCAGAGGGCTTAGTTGTTGAAAGAGGTTACTTTTCTCACCCTTTAGATATCGTTAAGATATGGGAGGGAGGATTAGCTAGTCATGGTGCTGCGATTGTTATTGCAGTTGCTTTATGGTTGTTTGCTAAAAAAGTTATCCAAAAACCCTATTTGTGGATGTTAGATCGAATTGCAGCTTCTTTAGCTGTTGGTGCTGCTTTTATACGTTTAGGAAATCTAGCAAACTCTGAAATTGTAGGAAATGTAACTTCAGGTTGGGGTTTCCGCTTTATGCGAAATGATTGTTATCCACCATTTGATTGTTCTTGGGCAGATATTCCAGTACGTCATCCTGCTCAATTGTACGAGTCTGTAAGTTATTTTATTTTGTTTGCACTTTTGATCTTCTTGTTTTGGAAGAAACAAATGTGGCGTAAACAAGGTTTTATTTTTGGGTTTTATTTAGTTTTTACCTTCGTTGCACGTTTTTTAATTGAGTTTGTGAAAATTGGTCAAGCAGAACGTGATGATTATTTATTCTTGAATACAGGGCAATTATTGAGTATACCTTTTGTATTGATAGGTGGCTGGATCATGGTTAGGGCTTTTGGAAAGAAGGAGCAAAAATAGATCTTCCTTGCTCTCGACTCCGCTCGATCTGCGGAAAATGACATACTTTTTTAGTTTTCGAAGCGATATTAGGTCTCTTCCCTCGAGGGAAGATTAAGATGGGTGACATAATGATTAGATACAAGAATTAATCAACCTTAGAAAGTTCATTTCCCCATTTTCTCATTTTCAAATTTTCATTGTTTTATAAGTGATTTAAGTATTGATTTTTTTATTTAAAAGCAATTCGCCCGTACGTAAATTTATTTTTAATTTAGCCTTTCAAAATTTAAATAATGTTATTTAATTCCATAGATTTTGCGATTTTTTTGCCAATAGTATTTATTCTGTATTGGTTTGTTTTCAAGAATAAATTGAAAGGACAGAATTTATTGATTGTAGTTGCAAGTTATGTCTTTTACGGTTGGTGGGATTGGCGGTTCCTATTTTTGATACTGTTTAGTACTCTTGTTGATTATTCGGTTGGAGTTAAATTAAAAAATGAAGAAAGACAAAAAACAAGAAAGATTCTTCTTTGGATAAGTGTCACCGTGAATTTGGGATTATTGTTCTTTTTCAAATACTATAATTTCTTTTTGGATAATTTTATAGAAGCTTTTTCTTTTTTAGGAGTAAAAATAAACGGAAGCCATTTAAATATCATTCTTCCTGTTGGAATCAGTTTTTATACTTTCCAAACGATGAGTTATACCATCGATGTGTACAGACGAAAATTAGAGTCCACTAAAGATTTCATTGCTTTTTCGGCATTTGTTAGTTTTTTTCCGCAATTAGTTGCAGGACCTATCGAGCGAGCAACTCATTTATTGCCTCAATTTTATCGTAAACGTAAATTTGAATATGCAAAAGCAGTTGATGGTATGCGTCAAATTTTATGGGGATTGTTTAAAAAAGTTGTCATTGCTGATAACTGTGCAGAAATAGCAAATCAAGTATTTAACCATTCGGAACAGTATTCAGGTTTAACCTTACTAATAGGTGCGATTGCGTTTACGTTTCAAATTTATGGTGATTTTTCAGGTTATTCGGATATTGCCATAGGAACATCACGTTTGTTTGGGTTTGACTTGATGCAAAACTTTAGATTTCCATATTTTTCTCGGGATATTGCAGAATTTTGGCGCAGGTGGCACATTTCACTGTCTACTTGGTTTCGTGATTATGTATATATTCCATTAGGAGGAAGTAGAGGCTCAAAATGGAAAAGAATACGTAATGTTGTTATAATTTTCTTGTTAAGTGGCTTTTGGCATGGAGCGAATTGGACTTTCTTAGCTTGGGGAGGATTAAATGCGCTGTATTTTTTACCATTATTACTATTGAATAAAAACAGAAAAAATATTGATGAAATTGCTCCTAAACGATTATTTCCTTCCTTTAAGGAGGGAATTGCTATTTTATCAACGTTTAGTTTGATTGTGATTGCTTGGATATTTTTTAGGGCTGAGAATATAGGAGATGCAATTAGTTTTATTATTTCTTCTGTAGAAGGTTTATTTAAATTTGATTCTATAAAAAGTAGTATTGAATTTTATTTAACTGTATTTGGTATAAAATTATCATTTGTATTATTGTTTTTTATTATCATTGAATGGTTTGGTAGAAATGAGTTATTTGCTATTTCTAAGATTTTTATTCGGTCAAATAAAATTCTTAGACTAAGTTTTTATTTTTTACTTTTTTACCTAATTGTAATTATGAAAGGTGGTGAAGAAGATTTTATTTATTTTCAATTTTAATTATTTGTAAGTGAAACTAAAATTTATATTAAAAACAGTTCTTATTTTAATTTCATTTAGTATATTAACCTCTACAATAATTCAATATTTAAATCGGTTTTACAATGATAAAAATGATGGAAATGCGCTATACATTTGGGGAGATTCACAAACTTACCAGGGTGTCGATATTGAACTACTAAAAAAGAAGTTAGGAATTAAAGTATATTCTTCAGCAAAACATGGAGCTGGAGTTTATGATTTTTTAGTTTTTACTGAAAATGTACCCCAAAATTCAA
>CAZOLZ010000021.1:0-4691 GCA_964580965.1 uncultured Flavobacteriales bacterium
GAGACGATAAGATGGATGAAAATTGGTTTATACACCAGTTACAAACAACAAGTAACTTTTCACCAAACAACAAGCTTTTATTTTGGTATCTAGGAGGTTTAACCAATCAAGTTGAACATCATTTATTTCCTAAAATATGTCATGTTCATTATCCGAAATTAAGTAAAATAGTAGCACAAACAGCAAAGGATTTTTCAGTTCCTTATCATGTCAATAAATCGTTTTTATCAGCGCTTTCAGGGCATATTAAAATATTGAAAGCTTTAGGAAGAGGTTAATATAAAATTGATTTATGGCAGATACATTTAACAAAAAAGAAAGAGAAAAGAAAAGAGAACAAAAGCGCAAGGAAAAATTGATGCGTAAAGAAAATCGCAAAGACAATACAACTGATGGAAGTTTAGATAGCATGATGGCTTATGTAGACGAATTTGGAAATATAGTTGATACACCACCAGATCCAACAGCAAAGAAGGAGGTAAAAGCAAGTCAAATTGAGTTAGGTGTTCCAAAAAGAGATCATGAGGATTACGATCCAACTTTAAAAGGATATATTAATTATTTTGACGACACAAAAGGTTATGGCTTTATTAAGGGTGAAGATGATGAATCATTTTTTGTGCATCAAAATAACATCAAAGGATCTCAACCAGCTAAAGGGCAAAAAGTAACTTTTGAAAAGGAAAAAGGACCTAAAGGTTGGGTTGCAGTTAATGTAACTATCTTATAATTTTCTACAAGTGAATTAGTTTAGGTTTGTTTTTTGTCTAATCTAAATCTAGTGTGATATTTCTTGAGTTTACTTCATTATTCAAACAGAGGACACTTTCTTGTACCTACTTCACGGTTTTTACAAGTGTTATAGTTAATTGATAGTTCATGGCTATTTCTCGTTCCAGGGTTAATGGATGTCATGGTGTAATCAAAGGAATAATGTATACTAAATTGAGAGTTAACTTTAAAATTAATCAAGCATAAAAAAGCGTTTGTATTTCTGAAACCAGCCCCTAAACCAAATTTGTTTCTGTAATTAAATATCAAGTTTAAGTCAACAGAAACTTTACCTGTTGGTGGAATTTTCATTAAAAAGCAAGGAATGAATGTATAATACTTTTTTAAAATTAATCTCGCTCCTCCATTAATATTAGTATGTAATTGAAAACGGTTGTTGTTTCCAATATTATCCCACTTTGATCTGAAAATATTTTGAACAGTTAATCCTAAGTAATAATTTTCAGTATTCCACCAAGCTCCAAATGTAGCATCTGGTTTGGTAAAACTAATGTCATTTGAGATTGTAGGATCAGGTTCAATAGTGGTAAGTTGATTTCCTGCATAATTAAATTGAACAAAACCAGCATATATACCTAATGATAATCGATTGTCAGCAGTAAAATTAAAGTGTGATGAATAGGCCAAATTAAGTTTATTTGATGAAAAAGGGCCTATATTATCATATTCGAATTTTAGTCCCACACCATGACGTTCACTTAAAGCATGTCTTCTTAAACTATTCATAGGTGCACTGAATGTTAAAAAACCACTTTTAGGAGCACCATCAAATCCTATCCATTGAGTTCGGTATAAAGAATGAATATCTAAGCAGTTTTTGATACCTGCATGCGCTGGGTTCATAGAGAATTGATGAGATGTCCATTGGGTATATTGAGGTAATTGTTGTCCAAAAGTGATTGAACTGTAAAAAAATAGAATGGGTATGATTGATAGAAGTTTTTTCATTTTAAAACAGTTACACTTCCTTTTTTGACTTGTTTTTCACTATCTCTAAGTTCTAAAACATAAAAATATACCCCAGGAATCACTTTACCAAGTAATTTACCATCCCACGCACTTTCGTATGAATAGGCAATTTTTTGAAAAACTTCTTCTCCCCAGCGATCGTATATTCGAATAAAACAATTCGGATATTGTTCTATACCTACAATTTCGAAAACATCATTTACACCATCAAAATTTGGAGAAAAACTCGATGGAATTATTAATTCAGATTCGATTGTAATTGTAACATAATCGTATCTTTTACAACCATTTTTTTCTCCCATTAATGTAAAAGTAGTTGTTTCATTAGGAAAAGCGATTGGTTGAAGAATTAAGTTATTAGTTACTAAGTCTTGAGGTTGCCATTCATAAATAGAAGCGTTACCCTGACCGTTTAATTGAATTGTCATTGCTTTATCAATCGTTCTATCTTTTCCTGCATCCACTTTAAACGAATTTATGATAAAAGGGTTTGTACTATCTTTAATAGTAACAATGCAGTCTTGATAACAAGTTGTACTCACAGAAACAACATCACCAGAATCTATGGTGCTGGTTTCAAAGTAATTAGTGTCTATTGTAGTTATTAAGCTATCATTAATGAACCATTGATACGCAGTACTATCGGGACAATTTGTGATGCCAGCATAAAAAGATACAACTTGATCTTGGCAAACATTCAACGAATCTGTAAATAGTGCCAATGAAGGGGTTGGTAAATCTATACCACTTCCATATATCATTACATCACTTGTAAATTCAGCTGCTTTGGTAACACCTGTTCCGTTGAGATCTCCACTCAAAACAATGTAATATACTGTATTGGCTATCAAACCTGTAAGATTAATATCAAAATCATTTGTCTGGTTAGTAATACAAGAGCCAATTTGCGAATAAGTATTTGATGCACATGGTTGAATAGCTTCTAAAACAAATGCATTTAAATCATTATCTTGCCCAACACTGTTTTGAAAAATCAGGTTTGTAAACTGAATCAGACCATTTCCTCCTAAATTGTTTGTTTTGAATTTTAACCAAATGGTATTTTGTGGAGTAAAGCAATTTGAAAAGTCATCTTCACAATCTGTACAAAATGTTTTATTTGCATTAATATTATTGATTGTAAAACTGTTATTGGCACAAACTTCTAAAGCTTGATTACAATTATTGTACAAAGCTTGAGCATCAACCCTGGTTGAGTTTAGTATAAAACAAACGAAAAAAAGATATTTAACTAATTGTTTCAAGTTATATTTATAAATTAAATTCCTGAATTAATAACGAATATATTTAGAATTATTATCATTTTTGGCACGATTATCGTTTTTTGATACAAAAATTAACAACTATGCGAATAAGATCTTTTATACTTTTAATCATCTGTAGCTTTACTTTTTATACCAAAGCCCAATTTAAATTAGATTATGACCATGATTCAAAATGGTATTGGGGTGTTAATTTTGGAGGGACGTGGCATACTTCAGATATTCGAACAAAAGTTGATAATGGATGGGGATTTACAGTTGGTAGATCTTTCAATTATAATTATGGAAAAAAAGTTTCTTTTGATATCAGGGGTAGATTTTTAGCTGGAGATTGGACAGGACTGAATAAGTCAGTTACTTACTTAGATTCAACCTATGACAACAGTATTTACGCTTCTATTTACCATGACTACCAACAGCAATACGGTTATGTAGTTGAAAATTTTCAAACAAGAATCAACCGATTGAGTTTGGAGTTAGTAATTCATGTTAATGCATTGAGGGAATCTACAGGTATAGATCCATATATTTTTGGTGGAATTGGTTATACATGGACGAAAACACGTGGAAGTTTGTTGGATACCTTAGGACAAATGTATGCATATGATGACACAAAAGATTATTCGGCAATAGGGATATCAAATTTGGTTAATGGTAAATATGATACAGAGCTTGATTATGGGGATCCAGACTTTAAAGCACACTTAATGCCAAGTATAGGGATTGGATTAGGTTATCAAGTCGCACCAAGATTCTCAATCGGGGTAGAACATAAAACTACTTTTACGCAATGGGATGAGTTTGATGCTAAAGTTCTGGACAGTAAATATCCTCAAGATATTTATCATTACACAAGTTGTTATTTCCGTTTTCAAATTCGTTCAAAAAGATACGACGATGATGAACCAACTCATTCAACAACTGACAAGCCAGTTTACATGGAGACGGTTCGAAATCAGCCACCATTTGTAGATATTACCAACCCTGGACAATATAGAACAGTTGTAAAAAAACCTCAATTTCCATTAAAAGCATTAGTTAAAGATGTTCGTTCCAATCAAAATGTTGTCCTTAAACACAACGGAATTGCTCTAACTGATTTTGCTTTTGGAAATCAATTTGTTACACGGAATATGAATTTAGTTGAAGGGGAGAATAAAATTTATATTCAAGGTCTAAATGAATTTGGAAAAGCACAAGATTCTGTTATCATTATCTATGAAAAACCAGAAGCATTACCTCCTGTTGTTAAAATTACTGCACCTGTTAGAAATCCGATGTCGACGACAGCTTCTGCATATGTGATACAAGCTAGAGTAGAAAATGTTGAAAGTAAAAATCAAATCATTTTTAATCTTAATGGACAGTCACTAACAAAATTTAGTTACAACATGAATACTAAAATGTTGAAAGCTACAATTAATTTATCTAATGGAAATAATGTAGTTACGATTACAGCTACAAATAAAGTTGGTGTTGATTCAAAAAATACGACCATTATTCATAGAAAACCGAATCAACCGGCAAACCCTCGAACACCAACATTTCCTCCAAGAACACCGAACCCAACAAATCCAAGAACACCAAGGTAATTAACATAAAAGAAACCACCGACAGAATATAAAATAAATATTAAATCATTCAAAA
>CAZOLZ010000021.1:4791-31761 GCA_964580965.1 uncultured Flavobacteriales bacterium
TTAACATAAAAGAAACCACCGACAGAATATAAAATAAATATTAAATCATTCAAAAAAACTAATTATTTGATTGGTTTATACGGTTTAAATTTTTATTAATCAATTCCCTTAATTATATTCGCACTCTTAAATTTTACAAACCGATTATGGCAATCATAGGAAAAATTAGACAAAAGTCTGCTTTATTAGTTATTATTATTGGGTTAGCATTATTAGCTTTTATCATGGGAGGATATGAAAAAATGTCCAAAGGTTCTGGTGAAGGTATAGGATATGGTTCAGTTTATGGAGAACCAATTAATCCAACAATGTTAGAAAATGATTTTATCCGTTTTGAGAATAATGATAAAAGAGAATTCCAACAACAAAAACGAGAGTACACAGCCAAAGATCAGCAAGTTTCAGCAGACAAAGCTTTTAACTTTAGAGCAGAGATGGCGATTTTGGAAAGAGAATTCGCGGAATTAGGAATTGAGGTTAGCGAGTCTGAATTGGATGCATTTTTATACGGTACAAATGGATTTGAAGTAATGCCAGATTTAGCTCAATCTTTTGCTGATTCGGTTACAGGACAATTTAATCCTAAATTATTACAAGCTACTATCGACCGTTTACAAAACTCTGATAAAGTAGAGGAGCAAAACAGTTGGGCTGAAAGTAAAGCATACTATATCAATAGAAGGAAGCAAGAAAAATATATGGCTTTGATTAACCAAGGGGTATATGTAACTCAGTTAGAAGCTGAAAATGATTTTTTTGCTAAAAAAGAGATTAAATCTGTTTCTTACGTCGCTAAAAGATACAATGAGATTGCTAATGATAAAGTTAAAATTTCTGAAGCAGCCAAAAGAAATTATTTCGAAGAACACAAGAACGATAAAAAATACGAAGTTAAAAAAGCAACTAGAGAAGTTAAATATTTTGATATCGCTTTAGATCCTTCAAATGAGGATGTTGAAGCTTTTAATTCAAATATTGAAAGAATTAAAAATGAATTTGCTACTGTAGATAATGATTCAATTTTTGTATTATCTAATAGTGAATCAAGATTTTTCTCTAGTACACACTTTGCAACATTCCGTCCTGATTCTGATGAAAAAGCTATGGCAGGAATGACTTACCCAGAAACAATGGATTCAGTTTTCAAAAATGCTTCTATAGGTCAAATTGTTGGGCCGTATGAAGATAATGGTGCAACTAGAATTGCTAAAGTTTTAGATTTTAATAGAAAGAAATTAACAGTTAGGCATATTTTAATTGCTGCTCCTAAAGCTGAACAAGCAAAAGTGGACGCTGCTCAAAAGAAAGCTGACAGTATTTTAGCATTGTTGAATAGCAATAACTTTGAGGAGTTTGTAATGAAACATTCAGAGGATCCAGGGTCTAAAAATACTGGAGGAAAATATGAGGATTTTTTAGATTATGAAATGGTTCCTGAATTTTCAAATTTTGCGGTAGAACAACCAATTGGAAAAATTGGAAAAGTTCAAACTGATTATGGGATTCATATCATTGAAGTTTTAGATAAAAAACCAATTAAATATCCTGTTTTAGCATTAATCGAGAAGACATTAGTTCCAAGTCAAACTACTATAGACAAAGCAGAAGATGAGGTTTACAAGATTCTTTACGACTTAGACTCAAAAATCTCTAAGATTGCTGATAACAGAAAGAAACTTGAGAAGTTTGATACAACTGTTGTTGAAGCAGGTTATTTCGCACGTTCAATGAGAATCGAAGAAAATAAGCCTACTGTTTATGGAATGAATACGCCATTTGCAGAAAACAAATTGTTGACTTTAGCTTTTAATGATAATGCAAAAGTTGGTGATTTATGTTCAGCACCTATTAAAGATAAAGATAGGTATGTGATTGCAATGTTAGCTTCGATTAAAGAAAAGGGAGTTCCAACATATGATGCAATTGAAAAGGATATTGAAAACGAATTGATTAAAGAGGAAAAAGCTAAACGTTTAGCTTCTCAAATGGTAAAAAAATCATTAGCAGAAGTTGCAAAAGAAAGCAAAACAGATGTGATGAAAGCTGAAGTTACTTTTGGAAATAACCAAATTACAGGTTCAGGATACGAACCAGAAATTGTTGGAATTATTTATTCTTTAAAAGATGGACAAACTTCAATTCCAGTTAAAGGGGAGTCAGGTGTATTTGTTGTAAGAGTTGATAAAACAACAAAAGCACCAACAACAGCAAATTATAATATTGAACAAGAACAATTGTTAAGCACACTAAAGAATGGAGCTTTTAACCAAGCAAGAAATGCGTTGAAGAAAAAAGCTGATATCATTGATAATAGAAAATTCAGATCTGCTGGAATTAGAAGGTAGTTAGAATTTCATATTGTAGAAAAAGGTGTTCGATTCGGACACCTTTTTTATTTTATCAAGGTTTATTTTTTGCTATTTTATACTTAATTCTACAGTCAAGAGTCTTTCGTCTTTTTTATAGCTATCTTTGTGTAACAAACAAAAACTATGGAAAAAGACCTTAAACTAGCAGTGTTGATAGATGGAGACAATATTCCTTCAGCCTATGTTAAGGAAATGATGCAAGAAATTGCAAAATATGGAAATCCAACAGTCAAGCGTATATATGGTGACTGGACTAAACCGAGTCTTTCAAGGTGGAAAGCTGTTTTGTTAGAAAATGCCATTACACCAATTCAACAATATGGATATACACAAGGAAAAAATGCTACAGACTCAGCAATGATTATTGATGCAATGGATTTGTTGTATTCAGGAAAAGTTAACGGGTTTTGCTTGGTATCAAGTGATTCGGACTTTACGCGTTTGGCCACAAGATTAAGAGAAGCCAGTATGTATGTAATTGGTATCGGAGAAAAGAAAACACCTGAACCTTTCATTGTAGCTTGTGATCGTTTCATTTACATTGAGATTTTAAAGAAAGATACAGAAGCTGAAAATACACCATCACAAAATAAAGGGGGGAAACAACCCAAAAATCAAGTTGATAAAGTTACACCTAAAGTTATCAAGTTAATTTCAACTACCATCTCAGATGTGGCAGATGATGATGGATGGGCGTTTTTAGGTGATGTTGGTGGTCTATTGATGAAAAAACAACCAAATTTTGATTCAAGAAATTACGGTTTTGAAAAACTAACACCTTTGATTCATTCAATTAATAAATTTGAGATTGAGCAAAGGGAAAATACAAGAGGAAGAAGTAAGTTAATATACGTAAGAAATAAATAAGATGTTTACAGGAATAATCGAACAGTTAGGAACAATTCAAGGAATTAGAAAAGAAGGAGAAAATGTACATTATACGGTTAAATCACCTTTTACAAATGAGTTGAAAGTAGATCAAAGTGTTGCCCACAATGGTACTTGCTTAACTGTTGTTGCAATCAATGGTGAGGATTATATTGTAACTGCTATAAAGGAAACATTGGATAAAACGTGTTTAGGTCAGTGGGAAGCAGGAACAAAAGTAAATTTAGAACGTTGTATGCAGATGAATGGACGTTTGGATGGACATATTGTTCAAGGTCATGTTGATACAACAGCAACTTGTGTTTCCATTGAACAACAAGACGGAAGTTGGAAGTTTACATTTGAATATACGACTGATCAAGTAACGGTTGAAAAAGGTTCAATTACAGTAAATGGTGTTAGTTTAACAGTTGTTGATTCCAAAGACAATGGTTTTTCAGTATGCATCATTCCTTATACATACGAACACACCAATTTTCATCAATTGAAAATTGGTGATAAAGTGAATTTGGAGTTTGATATTATAGGGAAATATGTGGCTAAACTTTTGAGCAGAGACTAGATGTTGATTTATAGTATTAAACTATCTATTACTCTTATCCAGTGTGAATGAAAACGTACTTCCAATTCCAATGGTACTTCGAACGGTGATTGTTTGATCGTGAGATTCAATAATATGTTTTACAATAGCTAGACCAAGTCCTGAACCACCTTCATTTCGGTTACGACTTTTCTCAACACGATAAAAACGTTCAAATAAACGAGCCATTGACTTTTCTTCTATACCAGGACCATTATCTGAAATTTCAATGGTTACAATTTCATCTATAGAAAAGAAACGAGCAACAGTTTCACCACCATTATTTCCGTAAAAGATTGAATTACCAATAAGATTGGTTAAAACCTGACCGATCTTACCTCTATCACCAAGCACATAGATTCCGTTAGGATATTCTTTATCGCATTTAAGGTTTATATTCTTTTCTTTTGCAATTATTTCAAATGATTCAAAAACTTCTCTCGCAAGTTCTACAATATCGAAAGGTTTAAATTCTACTTTTAAATCTTCGACTTCTAAACGAGTAATCTGATCTAAATCTTCTAAAATTCGTGTGATACGGTCGGTTGCTTTAGATGCACGTTCTAAGAACATCTTATTTACATTTTCGTCTTCTAAAGCACCATCTAATAAAGTTAAAATATAACCTTGAATAGCAAAAATTGGTGTTTTGAGCTCATGTGCAAGGTTACCTAAAAATTCACGTCTAAACTCTTCTTGTTCCTTAAGTTTAGAGATTTCTTTATTGCGTTCTTCTGTCCACTCAAGTGTTGCCTCTTCAACGTTTGTAATAACATCATCTGTTAATTTAAAACGAGTTTCATTTTCTTTTGTAAACTTTCCTTTTCGAATTGAACGGTAAATTAATTGCAACCTATCACGTAAAAAAACATTGATTAAATAAGCGAAAATAAGGTAAGTAGACGCGGTGATTGTTAGTGGACCAACAAATAATAAATATGTTGGAAATTGATCGGAAAAGAGGTAAAGTAATAATAGAAAAACAAAAGAAGCAATACCTACTGTAATACTTCCTGTTAATAATAAAAATATCGGTTTCCTGTTTCTCAAGATTCGCTAAATGTATATCCCACTCCTTTAATAGTACGAATATAATCATTTCCCAATTTCTCACGTAATTTTCTGATATGTACATCAATCGTTCGTTCACCAACAATCGCTTCATTCCCCCAAACTAATGATAAAATTTGCTCTCTAGTATAAACAGTTCCAGGCCTATTCGCTAATAATTCTAATAATTCAAACTCTTTTTTAGGTAAAATTATTTTCTCTTTGTTTATTTCAACGATGAATTTATCTCGGTTAATTTTTAATGTATTTCCTTCTTCTTTTGGTCCTGTTGTGTTTAACCTTCTTAATAAAGACTCTACTTTACTAACCAATAATCTCGGACGGATAGGCTTTGTGATATAATCATCAGCACCTGATTCAAAACCCGCTACTTGAGAATAGTCCTCAGCTCGAGAAGTTAAGAAAGCAATGACAGGTTGTTCAATTTGTAAATCTTTACGAATTAATTGACACGTTTCAATTCCATCCATTATAGGCATCATAACATCTAATAAAATCAAAGAAGGGTTAACTTGTTTTGCTATTTTAATTCCTTCATCGCCATTTTGAGCCGTATAAACTTTGTATCCTTCTTTTGATAGATTGTAAGACAAAAAGTCTAAAATATCACGTTCATCGTCTATGAGTAATATTGTATGATTTTTAGAAGCATTATTCATTTTGCTTTGTTTAATAGTATATAACAAAGCTACATTGACTATAAAGAATCGATTTTAAGTGAGATTTATTATTATGTTAAGTTATTAAGTAGTATGTTATGTTTGGGTTAAATTAGATTCAAGATTTGAAGAGGAACTTGTCCGTCTACTGACGGAAGATATTAAGACTTAGTAGTTCTGCGTAATTTTCGGTTAACTTTTATAATTCGAAGTAAGATTAGGTCTCTTCCCTTGAGGGAAGATTAAGATGGGTGACTTGTTTTATATTTCAAATATTATCCGACACATAATTTATTGTATTAAGGAAAGGAATAATTTGAACTTACAGGAAGGTCACCTCCCTTAATCCCTCCTCAATGAGGGAGACCGATTGAACCTTCGAAAATTAAAAGTAAAGCTTTTTTAAAACTCTGCGTCCAAAATCTCATCAAAACTTTGTCTTACACTGTGCTAAACTCTATGAAACCCCGAGGTTAGATAGACATTAGACTTTTATTTTCACATTAAACAATTGAATAAATCACCTCTCCAACTTTTCTAGCTGCTTCATCCCATGAAAATAACTCCCCTCTTTTCAACCCTTTTTCAATTAACTCAGTTCTTAATCTTTGATCTTGTTCTAATTGGAACATTTTCTCGGAAATAGCATTAGTATCAAAAGGATTGACATATAAAGCAGCATCACCTGCAATTTCAGGAATACATGAAGTATTTGAAGCTAAAATTGGAACACCTGAACGCATTGCTTCAACTATTGGAATGCCAAACCCCTCGAAATAAGATAAGAATGAAAATACGGTAGCTCCTGCCATTACATCTGCTAAGTTTTCCAATGGTAAATGTCCAGTAAAATGAATGTGATTCTTAATTTTCTCATCAATTTGAACGGAATTTTTCGACCACATTTCTTCTCCTACAATAACCAAATCAAAATTTCCATTTAATTGTTTTTTGTAATGTTCAAATGCTAAAATGAGGTTCTGTAAGTTTTTACGAGGATGAATTGAACCAACAAAAAGAAAGTAATTTTTTCCATTTGAGAATTGGCTTTCTATTTTTATTTTTTCATCATTTGAAACGGGCTTGAAAACATCCGAAACACCATTCCAAATAGGAACAATTTTATCACTGTTTAGCTTATATGTTTTTGCTATATCCTCTTTAGATGTTTGTGAAACAGTAATGATTTTTCTACTCTTTTTCGCAAATTTTGAAAAGAAATAACGAAGATATAATCTCGGCACCCATGGAATGTCTTTCGGAAAATGTTCGAAATTAATATCATGAATGACATTGATTTGAGGCACATTTGACCGTAAAGAAAGGTAACCATCGGGTGAAAAAAACAAGTCAATTTTATATTTTTTTAAAGCTTTATAAACAGCCCATTCAAACCAAATAATAAACAAAATTGGATGACGTGCAGGGGGATTCAAAACAACCAATTCTACATTTTTTTGGGGGAACTTAAATTGTTCTGAAATCGGTCGATCGAAGAAAAGTACAAATGTGTGATCCGGGTGATTTTGGATTAAACGACTAACAATCTCATACGTATACCAACCAAAACCTTCCATCTTTTTTGGAAGTAAAAAACGAGTATTGACCGCGATTCTTGCCACCGATTAATTTGTCAATTCCATTAAAATATAATTACTTCTTTTTTCATTTTCAATAGATGTTGAAGGACCATGACCACAAAAAACAGATGTTTCATCAGGTAACTCAAACATAATTTCAGCAATTGTCTTTTTCAACACCTCCATACTCCCTCCTGGTAAATCAACACGACCATAACTCCCTTTAAACAATACGTCACCATTAATTACAAAATTGTTTTCTTTGTTGTAATAAACTACATGACCTGGAGCATGTCCCGGTGTGTGAAAAACATCCAAAGAAATTTCTCCGAAAGTCAATTTTTCTCCACCTTTTAAAATATTAGTTGGAAGCGGGGAGTTTTTATAACCTGGAAAACCATATAAATGTGCATAACTTGGAACAGCGTTTAAAGTTGCCAAATCATCATTGTGTAAGTAATAAGGGATATCGTATTTATCTAATATAAATTGATTTCCTAATACGTGATCTATATGAGCGTGGGTTCCCAAAAGAGCTAATGGAGTCAAACCTTTTTCTTCAATGAAATTCACCAAAGCATCTTCTTCTTCTTTTTCATAACAACCTGGATCGATAATCACACAGTTTTTGTCATCATAAATCACATAGGTGTTTTCTTGAAAAGGATTGAATGTAAAGGATTGAATATTTAATGTCATTTTGAATTGTTTTGTGCAAAGTTAGGGATTTAGAGTCAAGACTACAAGCGATAAGATTACAGTACTTGTACTCGATTTCATTTTTTTGTTTTATTAATTTCAATTTTAATTTACGGACAAAAAATTATTAAATCAAAGCGCTTCTTGTATGGTTGAAAAAATTGTTGGGTAAGGTATTCTAAATTATCTCTTCCATATTAATTAATTGTTTCATTGATTCATTTTCACATTAATAACTTATATTTGCGGCACAAATTTTGTCTATTCACAATAAATTTTAAAAAGATGAAAAAATACATTGCTATATTACTTTTAGGTTTACTTGTTTTTAGTTGTGGAGTAAAAGTTCCGATGACTAATCAATTAAAACAAGAGTATGATTTGAACGAAAATAACATGAAAAAAGTTCAGTTTTATTCTTCTCAAACAATTATTCTTGTGAAAAGTAAAACATCAGGTTCACAAGGAGCAGTTGATGGAAAATTGGTAATAAGTAAAAATAGTGAACAAGAAAGAATCATAATTCCAGTTAACGCAAAATGTATTTTTGATTCATATGATAAAGACGGTTCAGTAATCATTCGTTTTGAACTAGGGTCAGGTAAAACTATCAAATTTGCTGTAAGAAAAGGTCAAGCTTCAGGTAAATTTTATTTAGATGCTAAATGGATAAGTGGTAAAGGAGGAGAAATTAACTATGGAGGCGACACTTACTACGCAACACCTGAAAGTGGAAGTGCTTATTTGATGGTTGTATTGAAAAAACTAAACAAAACGAAGCGTAAAGATAGAGTTGTGAAAGGATTAAAAGTTTAATCTGATAGAACTTAATAGATTTAAAGGCTATTTCAGAAATGAGGTAGCCTTTTTTAATTTAGTTAATATTTATCAACTTCTTCACTCTGTATGCAAAGAATACAATGTAAGCCATACAAAACATTCCGATGAAGAAAGAACTTTGTATTCCAATGATATCAGATAATTTTCCTTGAATAGGGGGAATAATTGCACCTCCTAATATCATCATCACTAGGAAGCCAGAACCTTGAGCTTGGTATTTTCCTAATCCCGCAAGTGATAATGAAAATATACAAGGCCACATGATTGAACAAAATAGCCCTACACTTAGAAAGGCATATATTGCAGTCATACCTGATGAGGTAAGACCAATAATAAACGCTAATACACCTAGTATACCAAAAATAAATAAAGTTCGAATAGGTTTATCACCAGCTATATAAAAAGCTACAATTTGTATTAATACACACAAGACGTACCAATAAAGTGTTTTGACGTTATACCCAACTACTGAAGTTACACCTAGAATAATTCCAAATGCAATTAATGGAACAAGAAATCGTAAGATTTGTTTTGTTTTAACTGATAAATCAAAAGCATTTATGGAACCAGACCAACGTCCAATCATTAAACTTCCCCAGTACATTGAGATAAAAGGTGCAATTTGAGATGAGTCATAACCACCAAAATCTTTTTGTTTTAATAATTCTCCTAAATTACTCCCAACTGCTACTTCAACACCAACGTAAACAAAAATGGCAATCATTCCAAGTACTAATTGGGGATATTGCATGGCTCCCCAACCAAGTGTGTTCTTTTTACTTTTAATATCTGCAAAAATAAGACCACCAATTATGACGAATAACCCAGCTGATAACCAATACAAACGTTTCTTTTCTAGCGGTTCTCTTAATTTGTAAATCTGTGTTTGAATTTGTTTTTTTGTTTCTTGTTGTGAAACTTCTGATTGTAAGATTTTATCACCTAGTCCCTTTGATTCTAATTGTATTAAGTCGTTCTCTAACTGAACTAACTTTTTTGCTTCTTCTGAGCGGTAGCTTGAAAAAACAGGAGAAAAGCAAATCACTAATAATCCTGTAATAATTAATAATGTTTTTAAGGCTTTACTGGCCTTTTCGATAGGTTCTTTTTTGAATCCATTCGGAACTTTTTTTGAAAAACCAAATAAGGAAGCCGTTGCTATAAAAAGTAATCCCACAAAAATATATAAAAGGATTACTTTGGATAAACTTAAAGAAGCAATCATTTCATCACTTATTGATGCAGTAGTTCCAAACAATGCTAAGGCAACAATCAATGGACCAATAGTGGTACCTAAACTATTTATTCCTCCACCTAAATTAATACGGTTACTACCTGTTGCTTCATCACCCAATGCAATCATAAATGGATTGGCAGAAGTTTGTTGTAAAGAGAAGCCTAACGCAACGATAAATAATCCGATAAGCATACCTACAAAAACGTTTAGGTATACAGATAAAATCATAGCACCTGCCCCTAATGAAGAAAAGAGTAATCCGTATACAATACTTTTTTTGTATCCCCAAGAACCCACGATATCTTTACCCTTGTTGGAGCCAATGACAAAAAGTAATAATGCTCCAACGTAATACGCCAAATAGAAAGCAAAATCAATTAATTGACTCTGAAATTGATCCAGATGGAAGTAATTTTTACAAAAGGGTATAAAAACACTATTACCTGCGGCAATAAATCCCCAAAAAAAGAAAACAGTTGTGAGTGTCGCTAAAGCACTATAATTTGTTTTCGCACCTGTGGTATTTTCCATAAAAAATGATTAACCTACTTTTTCGATTGGTTTATTAGAATTTGCTTTGATTCCCAACATTTCTCTAACAGTTGAGATAATACCGTTCGTGTCAAAACCACACTCTGCATGTAATTCTTCAACTTTACCGTGATGGATGTAAGTATCAGGTATTCCTAGACGTTTCACTTCTGCTTGGTATTTATGATCAGCCATAAATTCAATAACTGCTGAACCAAATCCTCCCATTATACAACCATCTTCGACAGTAATTACTTTACTGAACTTACTAAAAACTTCATGCAACATTACTTCATCAATTGGTTTAACGAAACGCATGTCATAGTGAGCTACAGAAACACCTTCTTTTTTCAATGATTCAATCGCTTTTTGAGTAAAGTTTCCAGGATGTCCAATTGTTAAAATGGCAATATCATCTCCATTAGTTAATTTACGACCAGTACCAACTTTAATCTCTTTAAAAGGCGTTTTCCATTCAGTCATAACACCAGTTCCTCTTGGGTAACGAATAGAGAATGTACCTTTATTTTCTAATTGTGCAGTATACATTAAGTTACGCAGTTCAGCTTCATTCATTGGTGCAGCAACAGTCATGTTTGGGATACAACGCATGTATGCCATATCGTATGCTCCATGGTGTGTAGCACCATCAGCACCAACTAATCCACCCCTATCTAAACAAAATACAATATTTAAATTTTGAAGAGCAGCATCGTGTAAAACTTGATCGAATGCACGCTGCATAAATGAAGAATAGATGTTACAGAAAGGAACCATTCCTTGTGTTGCTAAACCAGAAGAAAATGTTACTGCATGTTGTTCAGCAATCCCAACATCAAATGCTCGATTTGGCATTGCTTGCATCATTATGTTTAATGAACAACCAGTAGGCATAGCAGGAGTTACTCCCATAATTTTATCATTTTTCTCAGCCAATTCTACGATGGTATGACCGAAAACATCTTGATATTTTGGAGGTTGAGGAGTTTTAGGAACAATCTTAACGATTTCTCCTGTTTCCTTATTGAAAACACCAGGAGCATGCCACTTAGTTGGGTTTCCTTCTTCTGAATATTTGTAACCTTTACCTTTTTGTGTTACGATGTGTAACAATTTTGGACCAGGAATATCTTTTAAATCCTCTAAAATTTTCGACAATGCAACAACATCATGTCCGTCAACTGGACCAAAGTATCTAAAATTAAATGATTCAAATAAGTTGCTTTGTTTCAAAATTGAACCTTTCAAAGCAGTTGATATCTTTGAAGCAACAGTTTGAGCATCTGGACCAAATTTTGAAATTTTACCTAATAACTTCCAAACTTCATCCTTAACCTTATTGTAAGTATGAGAAGTTGTAATGTCAGTTAAATACTCTTTTAAAGCACCAACGTTAGGATCTATTGACATACAATTATCGTTCAGAACAACTAATAAATTAGCATCTTTTTCGAATCCAGCATGATTTAAACCCTCAAATGCTAAACCAGCAGTCATTGCTCCATCTCCGATTACAGCAATATGTTGTCTTTCTTTTTCTTCTTTGTAGTTGTTTGCCACAGCCATACCAAGTGCAGCTGAAATGGAGGTTGATGAGTGTCCCACACCAAAAGTATCGTATTCACTTTCTGAGCGTTTTGGGAACCCTGAAATTCCACCTTTAATTCGATTAGTGTGAAAAACAGATCGTCTTCCTGTTAAGATTTTATGTCCATATGCTTGGTGACCAACATCCCAAACTAATTGGTCGTATGGTGTATTGAAAACATAGTGTAAGGCAACAGTTAGCTCAACGACTCCTAAACTTGCTCCAAAGTGACTGTTTCCAATTTCAGATATCACATCAACAATATATTGACGAAGCTCCTCTGAAACTTGAGGTAAATCATCTACATTGAATTTCTCTCTCAAATCATTTGGAAACTCAATTTTTTCAAGAAACGGACCTGCTTTATACTGCATAACACACTAATTTTAATGTAACTTACAAAAGTATTCTAAAAGCATAAATATAACAAATAATGTTCGTAAAAGAAAATAATTGTTTAATTATACTGTAAAAAGATTAAACAAAAGTGGTTAAACAAAAATGACTACTCACATGA
Source organism: uncultured Flavobacteriales bacterium (assembly GCA_964580965.1). Taxonomy (GTDB): domain Bacteria; phylum Bacteroidota; class Bacteroidia; order Flavobacteriales_D; family Crocinitomicaceae; genus CAIUKX01. The sequence goes on from CAZOLZ010000021.1 coordinate 17,351, forward strand.
GCAGCCATTTTTGTTGTAAATATTAAGTAAGAATTAAGCAAACCAACTTTGAACTTCATCCAATTGAAGAGCATCTATTTCTAACTTATTTTTCTTTCTAAATCCATTTAATTTTTGATGAACTGCTGTAGGTTTTGCATTCATCAATTCTTCTACACTTGAGTAACCGGCTTTAACAACAAATTCAGCCCAATTAGCAGGGATTCCAATGTTTTTAAAAGATTCTAAATCTGGTCCTGTTTCAAATTTTTCTGGACGCATTTGTGGGAAGAATAATACTTCTTGAATAGAAGGGTTGTTTGTCAAGAACATAATCAAACGATCCATTCCAATACCTAATCCAGATGTTGGTGGCATACCATATTCTAATGCTCTAAGGAAATCTTGATCGATAAACATTGCTTCATCATCTCCTCTTTCCATTAATTTAACTTGTGCTTCAAAACGTTCTCTTTGATCAATTGGATCATTTAACTCTGAATAAGCATTTGCGATTTCTTTTCCACAAACCATTAGCTCAAAACGTTCTGTTAATTCAGGATTATCTCTGTGAACTTTTGTTAATGGACTCATTTCTTTTGGATAATCAGTAATGAAAGTAGGTTGAATAAAGTTTCCTTCGCATTTTTCACCAAAAATTTCATCAATTAATTTTCCTTTACCCATTGAATCATTAACTTCGATACCCATTCCGCGCGCTGCTTCTCGTAATTCATTTTCTGATTTTCCAGTGATATCAAACCCAGTAAATTGTTTGATGGCATCTGTCATTGAAATACGTTGGTAAGGAGCTTTGAAATCTACTTCATGCTCACCAAATGTAGCTTTAGTAGTTCCATTTACTTGCATAGCACAATATTCTAATAATCGCTCTGTGAAATCCATCATCCAATTGTAATCTTTGTAAGCAACATAGATTTCCATTGCTGTGAATTCAGGGTTGTGAGTTCTGTCCATTCCTTCATTACGGAAGTTTTTTGAAAACTCATAAACCCCATCAAAACCACCTACGATTAATCTTTTTAAGTAAAGTTCGTTCGCAATACGCATGTATAAAGGAATATCCAATGCGTTGTGATGAGTAACAAATGGTTTTGCAGCAGCACCACCTGGAATTGCTTGTAGAATTGGTGTTTCAACTTCCATGTATCCAGCATCATTGAAGAAGTTTCTCATGGCGTTGAATAATTTCGTACGCTTATAAAAAACGTCTTTTACTTGTGGGTTTACAACAAGATCTGCATAACGCATTCTGTACCTTAATTCAGGATCAGTAAAAGCATCGTGTACCTTTCCATCTGAATCCACTTTTGGTAATGGAAGAGGTTTTAAAGATTTACTTAGTAATGTAAATTCTTCAACATGGATAGATGTTTCACCCACTTGCGTTTTAAATAAGAAACCTTTGATTCCGATGAAGTCACCTAAATCTAATAATTTCTTAAATACGTCATTGTATAATGTTTTATCCTCTCCTGGACAGATTTCATCACGGTTAAAGTAAACTTGAATTCTGCCAGTTGAATCTTGAATTTCAGCAAATGAGGCTTTCCCCATTACACGTTGACTCATCATTCTACCTGCGATGCAAACCTTTTTACCATCTTCAAAGTTTCCTTTTATGTCAGCTGCATAATCAGACACAGCATATAATTCTGCTGGGTAAGGTTCAATCCCTAAACCTCTTAATTTTCTCAACGATTCTCTTCGCTGAATTTCTTGTTCAGAAAGTTCCATGCTCATTTTGATTGTAATTGAAAGTGCAAAGATAAGTACAATAATGAAATAGATTTTAATATTATCATATTATTAAATTTCGAAAAAAATTTTTTTGTTTAACGTTTTTTTTTGTAAGTTTAACAAGTGAGTGGTTTTATAAATACAAATAATTAAAAAACTTAACCATTCACATCATGGGGATTCCGAAAACCATTTTAGAGTAGGACAATTAAATCTTTGTATTATGGAACATCTAACAATTGCAAGCGACAACTATGTTGCATTTACGTTCTTTATCGGAACAATGGCCATGATGGCTGCGTCTGTATTCTTCTTCTTTGAATTAAACAATACAGATCAAAAATGGAGAACCTCGGTATTGGTTTCAGGTTTAATTACTTTTATTGCCGCGATCCACTACTATTACATGAGAGGTTACAATTTAGAAACAGGAGAATCCCCAACTTTCTTCAGATATGTAGACTGGATTTTAACTGTTCCTTTAATGTGTGTTGAATTTTATTTAATTACCAAAAAAGCTGGAGCTAAGAAATCTTTGTTATCTAAATTGATTGTTTTATCGTTAATTATGTTGGTAACAGGTTATTTCGGAGAAACAATTGATAGAGATAGTAGTGTAATGTGGGGTGTAATCTCAGGAGCTGCATACTTTTACATAGTATACATCATTTGGTTTGGTGAAGTTGCGAAATTATCTCAAAGCGCTGGTCCAGATGTTGCTAAAGCAACCAAAATATTAGCTTGGTTTGTATTAGTAGGTTGGGCGATCTATCCTTTAGGTTACATTTTAGGAACACCAGGAGGATTATTTGGGGTTCAATTAGTATCAGATCCAGAAGCAGCATCTCATGCAATGGATATTGTTTATAACATTGCTGATGCTATTAATAAAATAGGTTTTGGTCTAGTTATTTATGCATTAACTAGAAAAGGATAAATAAGATTATAAACTTCTTTTAGGGGTGCCATTTATGGCACCCTTTTTTTGTTTATCTATTATTAATAATCAACGGTAAAACTTAAATTATTAAAAATAATGACTAATTTGTAGTAAATTTTTTGAAGATGAAACCAACTCAAACTATTGATAAACCCGTTTCATTAAGCTTAGCTGCTTATTCGGGACCTTGGACAGAGGTAGAGGCTGCTCATCTGTTGAGAAGAACAACGTTTGGAGCTACATTAGATCAAATTCGTAATGCTGTTAGTGATGGTTTATCAGCAACTATAACAAAGCTAATGTCTATTCCTTCTGTCAACCCTCCTTTGACTCATTCAGCAGATGAAACAATTGCTAATTTTGGAGAAACATGGATTGATAAAGTTTATCCGAGCGGAACGACAGATTCTCAAAGTGTTGATAATGCGAGATCAGCATCTTTGGGTGCTTGGTTGATGGATTTGATTAATAAAGAGGATGTGAGTATTGCTCAAAAAATGTGTTTATTCTGGCAAAATCATTTTGCTGCAACACAAAGTTTTGACGCGAGAGCAACTTACTTTTATCATGATTTATTAAGAACGTATGCTTTAGGTAACTTTAAGCAGTTGGTGAAGGACATGACGATAGATCCAAATATGTTATTTTTTTTAAATGGGGTTTCAAATCAGTCTTTTAGTCCAAATGAAAATTATGCACGTGAAATTCTAGAACTTTATACAATAGGAAAAGGTCCTCAGATTGGTGTAGGTGATTATACTAATTACACAGAAGACGATGTTGCAGCTGGTTCACGTATTTTTACAGGTTGGACAGTTGATGGAATGAGAAGTACAACAATAACAAAACCGGTTGCGGTTTTCAATACGCTATTTCATACTGCTACTACAAAGCAATTATCGTATCATTTCAATAATCAAACAATCAGTAATGGTGGAAATCAAGAATATTCGAATTATATCGATGTAATATTTCAACAACCAGCAGTAGCTACATTTATATGTACAAAGTTATACCGCTATTTTGTGAATTACGATATTACAACAGACGTTATTGATAATGTTATTCCTCAAATGGCAACAACATTAATTGCCAATAATTATGAAATTCAACCTGTTTTGGAAGAATTATTTGCGAGTGATCATTTTTATGATATTTCATTGCGAGGTACTATCATTAAAAATCCATTGGAACTTATCTTTTCAATGTTAAACACTTCAAATTCTCGACCAAACTTTGATTTAGAATCGAATGTTCAAATTCAATTGACACTTTATTGGTTGTCCGGTCAATTAGGTCAATATTATGGAGATCCACCAAATGTTGGAGGGTGGCCAGCCTATTACCAAGAACCATCATATTCAAAATTATGGATAAATTCTACTTACATTAAAACAAGGTTTGATGTAGGTTATTACTTGAGTTTATATACAGGTATTGATGCAAACGGAAATAAGTTTAAAATAAACGCATTAAACCTTTTACCGATGATTTCTGACCCAAGCGATCCTGTTGCCGTAATTGATGATTTATGTTTATTATTTTTTCCGAAAGAGGTAGCAGATTCAGCTAAAACAACTTTAAAAACAATATTATTGAATGGATTACCTGATTTTGAGTGGACATTACAATACAATGATTTTATAGCTAATCAAGGAGACACTTCTTATTCAGATCCAATTAGAGTTCGTTTAGAAACAGTATTATATACTATTTTTCAAATGCCCGAATTTCAAATGATTTAACCATCTAACAAGAAAAAGAATGAAAAGAAGAGATTTTGTCAAAAATATATCATTAGCGTCTTTAAGCACACCTTTTGTTTTAAATAAATTCAACTTTCAGACGGTAACAAAGCCTTTATTCAAGGTTGAAAAGAATATGGAAGATCGTGTGTTGGTCGTAATTCGTTTAGGTGGAGGTAATGATGGTTTAAACACAGTAATTCCTTTGGATGGGTATGATACTTTAGTTAACCATCGCTCAAATGTTATTCTTCCTGAATCTAGCTTGATTAAATTGAATGATAATATTGCATTTCATCCGAGTATGAATGGAATGGGAAATTTATTTAATGAAGGTAAACTTGCTATCATTCAAAACGTAGGGTACCCTAATCAGAACAGATCTCATTTCCGTTCAACTGATATTTGGGATACAGGTATTTTAGATCCAAATACAACATCCGGTTGGTTGGGACGAAATTTTGACCAGCAATATCCAAATTTTCCAAATGATTATCCAAGTAATGATTATCCAGACCCTTTTGCAATTGCAATGGGTTCTCAAGTTTCAGCAACTTGCCAAGGTTTAATGGGGAATTTTTCACATACTGTAAGTAATCCGAATGATACATTTAACTTATCACAATCAACGGTAGTTGATGATGGCACCTATTATGGATCTCATTTAGATTATTTATCTACTATCATTGCTCAAACGAATGAATATGGTTCTAGGGTATATTCAGCAACAAATTCAGGAAGTTCATTATCTACTAAATACGATGAAAACAATTCTTTAGCAACACAATTAAAATATGTTGCTCAAATGATTTCAGGTGGTTTAAAAACAAAAGTTTATGTTTTACATATTGATGGATTTGATACGCATGATGGACAGGTTATAACAACTGATGCAACACAAGGTACGCATACAGACTTATTGAAAAAGTTATCTGATGCCATAGAAGCTTTCCAAGATGATTTAAAATTATTAGGCTTAGAGGAAAAAGTTGCAGGTATGACGTATTCAGAATTTGGGCGACAAATTGCTTCAAATGCAAGTTATGGAACCGATCATGGAGATGCAGCACCAATGTTTTTATTCGGAAGTTGTATCGGTCAATCGGTAGTAGGTTCAAACCCACAGATTAATGATCAACTTCAAAAGCAAGAAGGAGTTGCAATGGACATAGATTTTAGGGATGTATACGCAACGATTTTAAAAAATTGGTTTAATGTTGATACAAATGAAATCCAAAGTTTATTCGAACATCAAGTAACATTTTATGGAATGTTGGGAGCATGTAATGTAGGTATCCATGAATTAGCTCAAGAACAGGATAATTTATTACTTTATCCAAACCCAGTATCTTCAACATCAACTTTAAAAATCACAACACAAAATGGTCCGGTGAGAATTGAAGTTATAAATATGGCAGGAGCAGTTATAAAAGTTGTTTTTGAAGGTAATTTAACAGCAAAAGAACACCATATACCGTTAGACTTTTCTGAAATAAAAGCAGGCTCATATTTTGTAAATATAATTGAAAGAGATAAAAATCAGCATGTACGTTTTGTGAAAACAGAATAAAGATAAATATCAGTCAGCTCAGACTCAAATTCGCCCAAAAAGATTTCAATTTAATCTTAAATTTTTACTTATTTTTGACCAACAATAAACGTTAAAAATGAAAAGAATTAAGATAGCAGACTTGTTTTTGAATCCTTCAATGGGAAGTGATATTGTTGTTAAAGGTTGGGTAAGAGGTTTTAGAAGTAATCGATTTATCCAATTAAATGATGGTTCAACGATTAAAAATTTACAAGCTGTTGTAGAATTTGAGAATTTTGATGACAATTTATTAAAGAGAATCACAACTGGTGCAGCGGTTAGTCTGGCTGGAAAATTGGTTGAGTCTCAAGGTGCAGGTCAAGTATTTGAATTACAAGTTGAAACAATCGAAATTTTAGGTGATGCTAATCCAGATGAAGTTCAAAAAACAGTGATGCAACCAAAAAAACACAGTTTAGAGTTTTTAAGAGATCAAGCACATTTACGTTTTAGAACAAATACTTTTGGTGCAGTATTTAGAATTCGTCATGCAGTGGCATATGCTATTCATAAATATTTTAACGATCAAGGGTTTTATTATATTCATACACCTATTGTTACAGGTTCTGATGCCGAAGGAGCTGGAGAAATGTTCCGTGTAACAAATTTGGATCCAATCAATCCACCTTTAAACGAGGATGGAACTGTCAATTATAAAGAAGACTTTTTTGGTAAGCCTGTTAATTTAACAGTGTCTGGACAATTAGAAGCTGAATTAGCTGCATTAGCTTTAGGTCAAGTTTATACTTTTGGACCAACTTTTAGAGCTGAAAACTCAAATACATCTCGTCATTTAGCAGAATTTTGGATGATTGAACCAGAAGTTGCGTTCAATGATTTACACGATAATATGAATCTGACAGAAGATTTCTTAAAATACATTGCTAATTATGTGATGGAGAATTGTGCAGATGATTTAAAATTCTTGAATGATAGAGAGGAACAAGAACAAAATACAAAACCTCAAAACGAGCGAAATGAATTAGGATTGATTGAGCGATTGAAATTTGTTGTTAACAACGACTTTAAGCGATTGACTTATACAGAAGCTATTGAGGTTTTAAAGAATTCAAAACATTACAAGAAGAAAAAGTTTAAGTTTCCAGTTGAATGGGGAATTGATTTACAATCAGAACACGAAAGATATTTGGTTGAAAAAGAATTTAAGTGCCCTGTAATTTTAACTGATTATCCAGCTGAAATTAAAGCGTTTTACATGCGTCAGAATGATGACGATAAAACAGTAGCTGCAATGGATGTTTTATTTCCAGGAATTGGAGAGATAGTAGGAGGTTCTCAAAGAGAGGAGAGATTAGATGTGTTGAAAAAGAAATGTGCTGATTTCAATATTCATGAAGAAGAATTGTGGTGGTATTTAGATACACGTAAATTTGGAACAGTCCCTCATGCTGGTTTTGGTTTAGGGTTTGAAAGAATGGTTATGTTTGTTACAGGTATGACAAATATTAGAGATGTTATCCCTTTCCCTAGAACACCTCAAAATGCTGAATTTTAAAAGTGAAAATTTATTATTGAATAGAGCTATCAAGGTGATAGCTCTTTTTTTTTGAATTGAATTGAAAACTATTTCAAATTTCGCTATATTTAGACTGTTATGGCACTAAAACAATATTTAGCACAGAAATTAGAGCAACGTCTTTCTCCACAACAGATTCAGTTGATGAAGTTGTTGCAGGTTCCAACTATGGAATTGGACCAACGCATTAAACAAGAGTTGGAAGAAAATCCAGCATTAGAAGAGGGTCGAGAAGAGTTAGAAGATATCAATCAAGATGATGATTACGAAAGTGATGCAACTGATGAAAGAGAAGATTTTGATTTATCTGAATATTTTGATGAAGATTCTGCAGATTATAAAACACAAGTCAATAATCATAGCAGAGATGATGAAGAACGGGTCATTCCGCTTTCTGGAGAGCAATCTTTTACACAAAGAATCACAGATCAACTTCATTTGTTAGACCTAACAGATAATCAATTTATGATTGCTGATACAATTATCGGTAATTTGGACGAGTCTGGTTATTTGAATCGTGAAATTGATGCAATTGTTGATGATTTAGCTTTTTCAGCTAATGTTATGACAACAGAAGATGAGGTAGAAAAAGTTTTAACATTAATTCAAGAGTTAGATCCTGCTGGAATAGGGGCAAGAAATTTAAGAGAATGTTTATTGCTTCAAATTAACCGATTACAAGATGGTAATATCACCAAGTATACGGCAAAAAAGATATTAGAAGATCATTTCGAAGAATTTATCAAGAAACATTATGAAAAAATTCAAAAGAAATTTGAAATTTCAGATGAAGACTTAAAAGATGCTATTGATGAAATTATTCGTTTGAATCCAAAGCCAGGAGGTTCAATGCGTGAAGCAGCGAAAAATCATCAAGAAATAATTCCTGATTTTATTATTACTGAAAATGAAGGCAAATTGGAATTGTCTCTTAATGGTAGAAACGCTCCAGAATTGAAAGTCAGTAAGGATTATGAGAATATGTTACGTTCATATTCTGAAGGGGCTAAAACATCAAAAGCAGATAAAGAAGCTGTTATGTTTGTGAAGCAAAAGTTGGATGGAGCAAAATGGTTTATCGACGCCATAAAACAACGTCAAAACACGTTGATAGGCACAATGCAGGCAATTATGATGTATCAGAAAGAGTACTTTTTGACAGGAGATGAGACGAATTTAAAACCAATGATTTTAAAGGATATTGCTGAAATTGTAAACCTCGATATCTCAACTGTTTCAAGGGTTGCAAATAGTAAGTATGTCCAAACAGCTCATGGTACTTTTTCATTAAAATATTTCTTTTCTGAATCGTTATCTACCGATTCAGGTGAAGAAGTCTCAACTAGAGAGGTGAAAAAGATTCTATCGGAAGCAATTCAAGTAGAAGATAAATCTAAACCATTAACAGATGAAAAATTAGCTGAATTATTGAAAGATAAAGGGTACAATATTGCACGTAGAACAGTAGCAAAGTATCGGGAACAATTAAATATCCCAGTAGCAAGATTACGTAAAGAGTTGTAATGAAGCGCTTATTTCAAACAATTTCATGGGTTTTTATGCCTATTCTTATGCCCATTTATGGATTGTTAATTGTAATGTTTACACCTTCAGAACCATACAATTTAGCAGATGGTAATTCCTTGTATTTTTACCCTTTCATAAACAAGCTAATTATTCTCGGTTTTTTCCTAATGTTTTCAGTTATTATTCCTGGAGCTATTTACATTGTCATGCAAAAATTGAATTATTTAAAAACGATTGAAATGGATGATAAAGAAGAGCGTAAATCTCCAATGATAATTATGAGTTTATGTTGTTTGTTTTTACTTTATTTTTTTAATTCATTATCTACAGAATTACCAAAATATATTTATGCATTATGTTTTTCAGGGGCATTTATCATCAGTCTTTTTTCTTTTATTAACATACGTTTTAAGATTAGTTTACATGCAACAGGAGTAGGAATCTTTACAGGTTTTTTAATGGCTTATTTTGTTGATCAAATTTACTTTAAAGTATATTTTTTAGCACTAGCCTTTATATTATCTGGTTTGGTCATTACAGCTCGGTTGTATTTGCAAAAACATTCATTTAAAGAAGTTATTCTAGGGTATTTTTTGAGTTTACTAATTACTTTTGTGTTGAATTTATATTATCCAACAGCAACAATTATATAATTATGAAGGTTAAGTTGAAATTATTAGGTTTTGGGTTGATGATTATTATGATCTCAGCTTGTGGTTTGATTAATGAAAAAAATAAAGGTAAAGGAATTAATTTTTTTCCAATTTCTACAGACAGAAATCTTGGGTTACAAGTATCTTCACAAATAGATAATGATCCGTCACAATATCCCTTATTAGATTCGGTTAAGTACTCAAAAATTTATAACTATTTATATGGAATTCGTGATCAAATTCTAAATTCTGGTCAGGTTTCATTAAAAGATGATTTTTCATGGAGGTTGCGTATTGTGAAAGATGATAACACCTTAAATGCCTTTTGTACTCCAGGAGGTTACATCTATTTTTATACAGGGATATTAAAGTATTTAGACTCAGAAGATCAACTAGCAGGAGTAATGGCTCATGAAATGGCTCATGCAGATATGAGACACTCAACAAGGCAATTAACATCGATGTATGGATTACAACTTATTGAACAAGTTGCTCTTGGGAATTCATCCATGTTATCTCAACTTGTAATTTCTGTTGCTGGTTTAAAATTTTCGAGAAAACATGAATCTCAAGCAGATGAAATGTCCGTAAAATATTTATGCGGAACACAATACAATGCAGCAGGTGGAGCTGGTTTTTTTCAAAAGTTAATGCATGAAGGTCAAGGAGCTAAAGCACCAGAATTTTTGAGTACACACCCTAGTTCAGATAAACGTATCGAAGAGTTTATAAACCATAAAATCACAATGGGTTGTACAGGTAATCAAGATTTTAAAGCACGTTATAAAGAGAATATAAGTACATTACCATAGTTCTTTATTCAATTTAGCTTATTTAGAATATCAAAACAGGCAAACAAAAAAAGGGATTAAAACTTCGGTTTTAATCCCTTTTAATTTTTCAGATATTATATCTTATAAATCAAACTTAATTCCTTGAGCTAATGGTAAGCTGTCAGAATAGTTGATTGTATTTGTTTGTCTTCTCATGTAAACTTTCCATGCATCAGATCCAGACTCACGTCCACCTCCAGTTTCTTTTTCACCACCGAAAGCACCACCGATTTCAGCTCCTGAAGTACCGATGTTTACGTTAGCAATACCACAATCAGATCCTGCACAAGATAAGAATGCTTCTGAATCTTTAATATTGTTAGTCATGATTGCTGATGATAATCCTTGAGGAACATCATTTTGAATTTTGATTGCATTTTCAACACCACCTGAATATTTCATGATGTATAAAATTGGTGCAAACGTTTCGTGTTGTACAATTGAGAAATTGTTTTCAGCCTCAACGATTGCTGGTTTTACGTAGCATCCTGATTCGTAACCTTCTCCTTCTAATACACCACCTTCAACAATAACGTTTCCTCCTTCTGCTTTTGCTGTTTCTAATGCTTTTAAATACATATCAACAGCATCTTTGTCGATTAATGGACCAACGTGATTATTTTCATCTAATGGGTTACCAATTGTGATTTGTTTGTATGCATTAACTAATGCATCTTTTACTTTATCGTAAACTTCATCATGGACAATCAATCTTCTAGTTGAAGTACATCTTTGTCCAGCAGTACCAACAGCACCAAACACAGCACCTGGAACAACCATTTTTAAATCAGCTGAAGGTGTGATAATAATTGCATTGTTACCACCTAATTCTAATAAAGATTTACCTAATCTTGCTCCAACAGCAGCTCCAACAGATTTACCCATTCTTGTAGAACCAGTAGCTGATACTAAAGGAACTCTTGTATCGTCAGCCATAGTTTTACCGATTTCAGCTCCACCAATTACTAAACCAGAAACTCCTTCTGGAACATCGTTTGCTTCAAATACTTCTTGAGTAATTTGTTGACAAGCGATAGCTGTTAAAGGTGCTTTTTCTGATGGTTTCCAGATACATACGTCACCACATACCCATGCTAAAGCTGTATTCCAATTCCAAACTGCAACAGGAAAGTTAAAAGCAGAAATAATTCCTACTATACCTAATGGATGGTATTGCTCATACATTCTGTGACCTGGTCTTTCAGAGTGCATTGTTAATCCATATAATTGTCTAGATAAACCAACTGCAAAGTCACAGATATCGATCATTTCTTGAACTTCACCTAAACCTTCTTGGTAAGATTTACCCATTTCATAAGAAACTAATTTTCCTAATGAATCTTTATGTATACGTAATTTTTCACCTAATTGACGAACTACTTCACCTCTTTTCGGTGCAGGAACTGTTCTCCATTGTTTAAAAGCTTCTTGTGCTTTTAAAACTACTGCTTCATAATCTGCTTCAGTTGCAGCGTTAACAGACGCGATTAATTCTCCGTCTACTGGAGAGAAAGAATCAATTTTTTCACCTCTTGTTTTTAACCACTTGCTTCCCATTGAAGCACCATTATTGATTGACTCAATTTTAAATTCTTTTAAAATTTTCTCAATCCCTAAATCTTCCATTACTTCTGCCATAATTCTTATTTTGTTGTTGCAAAATTAACGCTTTTATTTCTTAAATGTTAAATTTTGACTGTTTTATTTAATTTGCATGTAAAAATAAACAATTTTAAACCGATTTCAAAAAATAATTCTACATCCAAATAGGATGAAAGTCTTTAGCTTTGAAGCTTGTAGTTATTATAATATTTACCTTTCAACCAAAAAGCAAGTTTGACTAACAGAATTAAAGCAGGAACCTCTATTAAAGGACCGATTACTCCTGCAAATGCTTCACCACTATTGATTCCAAAAACACCAATGGCTACTGCAATAGCCAATTCAAAATTATTTCCAGTTGCCGTAAAAGATAAAGCCATATTCACTTCGTAAGTTGTTTTCATTTTTTTAGCCAAAAAGAACATCAGAATAAACATGACTCCGAAAAATAGGATAAGTGGAATTGAAATCCTAACCACATCAAAAGGAATTTTAACAATCATTTCTCCTTTTAGGCTAAACATAAAAATGATGGTCAACAACAAAGAGATCAATGTTATCGGTGAAATCTTTGGTAAAAATTGATGCTCATACCATTCTTGCCCTTTAACTTTTATGCCTATAGTTCTACTAAATGCCCCAAGGATAAAAGGGATTCCAAGGTAAATAAAAACTGTTTTAGCGATTTGAGTCATCTCAATATCTACAATACTATTTTTCATACCTAATTTTTCAGGTAAATAAGTGATGTAAAAATAAGCGTAACTGGCATAGAAAAGTACTTGAAGCAGGCTGTTAATACCTATCAAAGCTGCAATATATTCACGATTTCCTCCAGCTAATTCATTCCAGACGATTACCATAGCAATACAAGGTGCAATTCCGATTAGAATTAATCCTGTATGATATTCTGGATATTCACTCAAAAATAAATTAGCCAAAGCAAACATAAACAAGGGTGCAAATATCCAAGTGACAGCTAACGACAACAAAACAGGTTTGTAATTTTTGAAGATGGTTGGGATTTTAGCGTAATTTACTTTCGCTAAAGGAGGGTACATCATTAAAATTAACCCTATTGCTAAAGGGATATTGGTTGTTCCATCTGACAATTGTTCTAATGAACTCGAAAAATCAGGGGAAAATACACCAATCAAAACCCCAATCAGCATCGCGCTGAAAATCCAAAGTGTCAAATATTTATCTAAAAAACTTAATTTCATATTACTAAAGGCATCAGTTTTAAGAAGAAAGGTCTAATTAATTGTTCAATTGTTCCATTTTTACATTGTTTCATTAATCATTGAAACCAAGCCTTATTGGAGTACAAATGAACTTTTAAAAATTTTTCTGTGTAAGCTTTGATTTGATCACGAATTGCTCTAAACTCATTTAAAATTTCTTCTTCAGTTCCAGTTTTTTTTGCAGGGTCTGGAAAATTATAATGAAATTTCAGTGCTTTGGATGGAAAAACAGGACAGCTCTCTTCAGCGTTGTTACAAACCGTAAGTATTAGATCAAAATCAATGTCGATATATTCATTCACATTATTTGAAGTATGATTCGAAATATCTATACCATCTTCTTCCATTACTTGAACAACCAATGGGTTAACACCGTGTGTTTCAATTCCTGCACTGTAAATATTTGCTCTGTGTTTCGCAAAATAACGCAAATAGCCTTCAGCTATCTGACTTCTACAACTGTTACCTGTACACAATACAAGAATATCTTTTACTGCTTTCATATTATCTAGTTACAACAATTTTTATTAGGGTTCTCTTCTTCCATCATGATCGGTTGATTGAAAAACTGACGAAAAGTTTCTTGAAACTCATCCCACTTTTCTTGGTTGATGCAATAACAAACGCTAGCACCTTCAATTCTACCCTTCAGCAAACCAATACCTTTTAATTCTTTCAAATGTTGAGAGATAGTTGCTTGTGCTAAACCAATTTCGTTGACTAAATCACCACAAATACAACTCTTTGCCTGAGCGATAATTTCAAGTATTGCAATGCGTGCAGGGTGTGCTAACACTTTCGAAAATTGAGCCATTTTATTTTGATGCGCTGTGAAGTTTTCCGTTTTACTAACACCCATTAATTTAACAATTTATCGCAATATTACGATTAATAAATCATGGCTGAAAGTTTTTTAGAAAAAATATAAAAAAATGAAGATTGGACTATTGAATATTCAGGTTTTAATTAAAGATTGCCGAGTTGAATGATTTTTTCAAG
>CAZOLZ010000022.1:0-31607 GCA_964580965.1 uncultured Flavobacteriales bacterium
ACCTAAACTATATTCACTTGAAATTACAGGTGTTATGTTTTTATTCTCAAGTGTTTTTATTATTTCATCCAAAAACAAATTAGAAATACCTTTAATACCTTTGTCATGAAATGCAGTTAATTGAGCTAATCTGATCAGAGCGTATCTTTCAGGAAGTTTGTAATTTTTTATAATAGAATTTTGAAATTTAAAAAAGTCAGGGTGTAAATAAGCTAATTTCATGTAACCTCTATAACCAATTTTTTTTGCTTTAAATCGATTAACATCACAAACTTCAGGGCATACTATCCAATTTGTAATAGGATATGAAACATTCGCTAAGGGCTTTATAATATCATAGTCATCTTCAGTAATAGTTATTCTTTGGATATTAAATATTTTACCAAGTTGAGCAATAGTAGCATCAGTACTTATCATTAATGATGGTTTAAATTTTAGAATAATTGGTATTAATTTCAAATTTCTTTTTAATAGACTGAACACTATTGATAACTTGGAATTACCCCTTTTATTCTTTAAAATATTTTTATATTCAAAACCATCAGATTGAACCAAATGTTCTAATACATCTTTAGTTTTAATAATAATTTTTACTTCAAACCCTCTTGATAAAAGAATTTTAATAGCTTCTCTTAAAAATAAGTATTGAGCAGGATGCCCAAAATAGACTAATATTTTTTTCTTAGTTTTCATTTAATACTTTTTTATAAATCTCAATAATTTTTTCTGCTATCTTCTCTTCTTTTAAATAATTAATTTGATCTCTACCTTTAGTTACAAAATGATTTTTGAGTGTAAATTCTATTTTTGAACTAAAATCATCAATAGAACTATCAGCTATAAAACAACCAATAGTATTAGAGATTATTGAACTAACATCACCAACATTTGTACTTACTATAGGTTTATTACATGCCATAGCTTCTTTTATAACATTAGGTGATCCTTCAAACAAACTCGATAAAATGACAATATCTGAAGCATTCATTAGTTTTACAATATTATTGTGAGGTTCGTTTATAAGATGGTGTATTTCTATATCAAAATTTGTGATTTTTAATACTGATTTTTTTGCTAATTCATAGTTTTTTACTTTTCTGTATGGATCAGCTGCAAATAAAATATGTTTAATATTTTTATTCCATCCTAATTCATCTTGTAATTTCTTTTTATCCAAAGGTTTAAATAACTTAAAATCTACTCCATTGGGAATTATAGTTGTTTTAAATGGAATATTTATTTTATTAAACATTTCTTCTGATTTCACAATAATGTGAGATGACTTATTTTTTATAATCCAAAAAGCAAATGAATTTATTATTCTTATTGTTGTTGATTTTTTATCATTGCTAAGTACATCGCTACCCATTAGGGATACCACAATTGGAATTTTTTTAATTCTAAAGCATTGAGTTAAATAAACAACAATTGTACTTAAACCATAATGAACATGGATTACATCATATTTATTATTAATTAATTTCTTTCTAAGTGGAAAAAGATTTAAAATATAACCTTTTATACCTTTTCCTTTTATTGAAAAATAATCTAAATTATATTTTAGCTTGCGAATTGATTCTCCCTGTTTAAATACAATTGGAGAAATTTCTGATTTTTTATTACCACTTGAAACAAAAAGGATATTCATTGTTTTTTATTTAAATATTCTATTATTGAATCAACATAAACGTCTTCTAATTGAAGTTTTTCATAAATAAATTTCCATTTGTTATTGACTTTTTGATAATAGCCATCAGATTTAAATTGACCAACAGAACCAAAATATAATCCTTGAAACTCAAATAATAGATATTTGCTATCATATTTACATATATCTAAGGAAACATTAGGTATTGATAATGAATTGAACAATTTTTCTGCATAATCAAAAATGTCAAATGATGTTTTTACTTTTGAACCATAAATGTAATTTTTATTTCCACTTCCACTTGCACGAAAATCATTTTTCCTTATTGGTCTCTCGAAAATATAGTATCTTTTTCCAAATACAAGAATCTTATAGTCTGATGTTAAATTTGGTATCATTTCTTGCAAAATAAACTTCGTTCTGTAAGGAGATTCGGCAATATAGTCTTTATGTTTCTTTTTCCTTAAAAAATCTTTAATGTATCCTTTTATATTGTTAAAGTTCTCTTTTCTGTTTAGTTTTTTTATACCAGAAATTAATTCATCTTTATTATTAATTTTGCTAACCCCTGCACTCATAGCACCACTAGACTCTTTCATTACCACAGGAAAATTAATCTTTGAAATAAATTTTTCATTTAAAACAGATAAATAATTTGTATTTAAAATTTTATCTGGAATAATTAAATCTCTTAATATTTCCATGAAAACTTTATTATTATTTGCCCTCAAAAATTTAAAAGGAGGAATTACATTTGCCCCTGAAACTTCTGCACCTTGAATAATATCCTCTATATAATCTTTATATAAATATTCATTATCTTCGGAAGAAGTATATATAATATTTTTATTTGCATGATTATTTAGTTTAAAATTAAATTCACCAAAAGATTTTATTTCGACATTAAAACCAAAATCACTAAATCTTTTAGTTATTAATTTCAAGTCCATTCCGCTTCTATATGGTTTTGCATTCCATTTAGAGCCGAAATTTCCTTTATAATCTGTAAGTATTAATATATCTTTCATGTAATTTTTTTTATAATTGATTTTTTTATTCTTTTAACTTTATTGGAAAATGTAAGGTCATTTCTAATCATAAAGTTTTTAAATGGTTTTAATTTTTTTAGGTTGAAGAAATAAATACTCCAAAATATTCTTCTTTTAAAGAAAAAGTTATAGTTCCTAACTAAAGATTTGTAATTTTTGATTCCTAATTCGTCTTTTGATATACAAAGGTTTTCATTTTTTATGAATAAATGTTTAATTTCATATTCATTTTTCTTGAATTTAATATTAAGAATCAATCCTTTCTTTCTTTCAGGTGAAAGAGGATATAATTTATCCTCAAATTTTATATCGTCAAAACAAAAGTTCCCTAAACTATAATAAATATGTTTTCCTTTATAAATTTCAAATGGTTGAATAGTATGAGAGTGATGCCCAATTATTAAATCTCCACCTGAGTCAATCAGTTCTTTTGCTATTTTAGGTTGGTTTAAGTCTGGATATTGACCTCCCTCTACTTTTCCACCCCAATGTAGTATAATTACCACATGATCAACTTTTTTCTTAATTTCATTAATCTTTGCTTTAACAATTTCAAGGTTAAAAATGTTAACTTTTATATTTGAATCCTTTGGAATACCTGGGTTTGTATCTAATGTAACATAGTTTAAAAGTCCTATACTAACATCATTTTTTTTAATTATTATATCAGTTTTCAGGTTTTTTAAGTTACCTGCACCTAGATATTTAATTTTTTGTTTTTCTAAGGATTCAACGGTTTGATTAAAGCCATCTTCTAAATGATCAAAAATATGGTTTTGAGCCAAACAAGCGACATCTAATTTTAAATCTGTTAGAAAATTAAGTGTTTTTATATCTGAAGTTAATCGAGGTTTTTTTAATATATTCTCTCCTTGTTTACCCTTTGAAATACTTTCTAGATTTCCAATTATAAAATCTTTAGAAATAAATTCATTTGTAATTTTATCAAATGGATTATAATTTATTTTACGATAATTATCATTTAATGATATGTCACCTAAAAAGAATGTTTTTATCATTTTGTTTTATTAAAAATTTTCAAATAATTTTCACAACAGATTTCAATAGTGTACGAGTTTTTAATTTTATTAATGTTATTTTTTTTTATTAAATCAATATTTGCTTTGTCTAACAAAAGAAATTTTTTTATTGTTGATACAAACTCATTTACTTCGAATGTTTTAGTTATAAATCCATTAACTTTATTTTCTATTAAGTCTATCATTCCACCAGCAGGAGTAGTAATTACTGGTTTAGAATAATACATTGCCTCAAGTGCGGATATTGGTAGGCCTTCATTAAGCGAACTCATTAAAAAAGCATCTGATAGAATTAAGAAATCAGAAACATCTGATTTAGGTCCAACAAAGAATACATTATTTGGTTTATATTTTTTAATTTTTTCATAGTATTCAGTTGAATTGTTTCCTATTATTATACATATAACATTTTGTTCTTTTAATTTTGAGAAAGCGCTCAATAGAAGTAAATAATTTTTTACAGGAACTACTTTACCAACAACTAAACAAACTTTTGTTTTATGATTTATTTTTAATGAATTAACTAAATCAAGATTTTGATTAAAATTTTCAGTCTTTGATAAATTATTAATTCCATTAACTACAACATTAAACTTAAGTCTTGGAAAATGCTTTGAAAAATCTTGTTTTATGGATTTTGAAATACATACATATTCAATATTTTTTTTCATGAAAAAAAGTTTGTTTAATATTTCAAACTTTTTTCTATTACTTTTTGATAATTTACTATGTATAGTATATGTGAATTTTTTTTTACGAAAAATAAATGTTAATGGGAAAATATATAGAAAGGTAGAGTCTAAATGAAAGTGTATTTGATCTGGATTATATTTTAAAATGAACGAAAATAAATTTATAAAAATTTTAAATGAGAACCCTTTATTTTTATTTAATTCTGTGATATCTATATTAGGATGAATTTTTTCAACAAAAAACATGTCCTTAGTAGTTTTTTTGAAGCTTATAATTCTTACATAATGCTTTTTCCTATGAAGTTCATTTGATAATTCGATAACAAATTTTTCAGCTCCTCCATTACCTAAACTACTTATTATTTGAACTATTTTCATAAAGTCAATTTGTGATTTTTAATTTTATAACTCTCCCCAATTAACCTTCCTAAAATCAGAAATACTATGACTGAAGGGAACCCTTCATGAACAATATCAACTCCTTCATACAGAAGTAGCATTAATAACAAAGGAAAACCTAAGCTTCTTATATTTATATTTTTTGGAATTTTATAAATATTAATTGCAACCCATATAAAAAAAACAATTATCAATGAAAAACCGATAATACCAAAGCGATAAAGATTGTTAATATACCCTGTATGAATTTCTCTTCCCTGTAATCCCAAATATTTTTTTCGATAATTGTGAGTGCTTTTAAAATGATTTCCGATTAAAAGGTTTTCTGTTTTTATATCTTCGAAATAGTTATAAATAAATAAGTATTCTAAATATCTACTTTCTTTTTCTATTACCCCATTCTGAACTTGGACTTTTTGACCTCTCATGGTTAATCGATCTAATCCATATTTATTGGGTAATATTATAAGAAAAAATGAGAATATTAAAAGGAATCTTAAAAGTAATAATAGCTTTTTAAAATTAATTTTAGATTGGATAATCGCTATTATAAAACCAACTAGAATCATTAAAATGGGTAATCTTTTTGAAACAATTAATATTGAAATTATACCAACAAAAAGATAAATTACATTTTTTTTAGATATTTGGTTTCTAATTAAATAAATAAGAATAATTATAAAGCAGTATGCAACAATATTAATTCTATCCATAGCTAAACCTCCAACTGTATTATTGTCATCATACATAGCGAAACCTATACCAAAAGTTAATGTAAATCCAAGATATAAAATTGCTGTAACCAATATTTTTGAAGCTAATTTTAATATTTTTTGTTCAAATAAAAAATCATTAATTAAATCTTTTCCGCAAATAAAAATTAGGTAAAATGTTATGAAATTTGTAATGTATGATATACTGTAAATATCTAAGTAGTATGTTATTAAAAAAACACTATATGTTATTATTAAATATACTATTATGTTAATCTTAATTTTGTACTTAAAAATATAAATACATAGCATTAGCATTTGGAAAAACCTAATAGGAAATGCCACACCACTGAATTGATCTAAAACTTGTGTTATTAAAATATTTGAAAAAAAAACAGCATAAACAAATTCATAAAGAAATATACTTCTTTTGTAGAAAAGCATATAAAAAAGATACAAATTGTACCCATAAACTATTAGAATTATTAATAAGCCCAATTTTTAGATTAATTTTAGTTTCTTTTTTAAATTTATGTAGACAAAAGCAAATGCTATAGAAGCCATTAAAATTGAAGTTAGAATTTTAGCATATGCGGCTCCTAAATATTGATAATTATCAACAGATAATTTCATTAAAATAATTCCCAATATAGATGTAATTACAGTTACAACAAGTTTTAATTTATTTTTTTCAAGGGCTATAAATATTTTGTCAAAAAACCAAAAAACACCTTGAAAGAATATAGCAAAAACAATCAAGTTAGTGTATTTAGTTGCATCTAAAAATTTATTAGCTGTCAAAAGTGAAACAAGTTTTTCAGAAAAATAGATGTAAACTAAAATTATTAAGATGTATGGAATAAAAATAAAAATTGCAGTTTTAAATAATTTTTTGATGTTATTCGTTGTTACGCTTTTAAATATATCAGGTTCAAATGCTGAACTTAGTGCATTAAAGATGAGATTTATGTAACTTGCAATAGTTAATCCAATAGCATATAGTCCCAATTCTGATAAATTATTTAAAGGCTCTAAAAAAAAACGATCAGATGTAATTATTGGTACGTAAGCATATCCAGCCATAACTAATGGAATCGCTTTCTTAAAGTTTTTTAAAAAAATATTAATTGAAAATTCTCTTGATACGTATTTTCTTAATATAATTATTAGTGTGGGTAATAAAACTATTGATGATAATAAAGGGGCAAACATTCTTCCTTCAACACCATATTCAAATTTAATTACTAACAAATATCCAATTAGACCATTTAAAATGCTTTGTGATGTATATATTAAAAAAAATGTCAAAGCCTTTTTCCTAATTCTTAAGTTAATTAATACAAATGATTTTATATTGTCAATAATTAGATTGAATAAAACAATCCAAATAAATGGAGTAAGAGGAATCTCGATATCAAATTTTTTAAAATATAACAAAATACCTCCATAACAAATACCTAAAATCAAAAAATTAAAAATGGTCAAGTAAAAAGTAGTATTGAATAAAAGCTTTTTATTGAATTCTTCAGGTTCTTTGAAATACTTCATCATATATATTGAAGTCATTCCAAAAATAAAAATTGGAAATAATAATGATTTTATTGCATCAAAATATCCAATAACACCGAATTCGAATGAACTCAATTTCTCTGAATATAATGGTTGCATAACTATAGATATAATTCCTTGAATTATTGAACCAGAAAAATATAATCCAGCATTACCAAAATTTAAAAAAACCTTATTTTTTAATATTTTTCTTAATGATAGCATTTGGGTAAACTAAATTATTTTAAATTTTCCCAATACCATTTAATAGATTCTTTAAGTCCATCCTTCAAATTATATTTTGGATCATAATTTAAAAGTTTTTTAGCTTTTTCTATACTTGCTAGCGAATGAGGTATGTCTCCTTGTCTATCAGGTCCATGTATTACTTCAATATCATTTATTTTAGAATCATAATTTGAAAGTAATTTTTTAATTTCATAAACTAATTCATTTAATGTTGTTTGATTACCACACGCTGTATTGTATATTTTATTTAAAGAATTTGGATTCTCAGACTTTAAAGCTTGTTCATTCATATGGATTACATTATCGATATATGTAAAGTCTCTACTGAATTCACCATTGCCATTTATTACTGGAGATTCATTATTAATGAATTTCTGAATGAATTTTGGAATAACGGCAGCATAAGCACC
Source organism: uncultured Flavobacteriales bacterium (assembly GCA_964580965.1). GTDB lineage: Bacteria > Bacteroidota > Bacteroidia > Flavobacteriales_D > Crocinitomicaceae > CAIUKX01. Next base: position 7,749 of record CAZOLZ010000022.1, read on the forward strand.
ATTTGGATCCTGTCTTTTTCCAAAAACATTAAAATACCTCAGCCCTATTGTTTCCATTGAGTATGTTTTACTGAAAATTTCAGCATATAATTCATTCACATATTTTGTAATAGCATAAGGAGATAATGGTTTACCAATGTTATCTTCAGTTTTAGGTAATTCAACTGAATCTCCATATGTCGAAGAGCTTGCTGCATAAATAAAACGTCTTATGTTTTCATCTCTAGCTGCAACTAAAATATTTAAAAAACCTGAAATATTTACATCGTTTGTTGTTATTGGGTCATTAATTGAACGAGGGACAGAACCTAAGGCAGCTTGATGAAGAACATAGTTACATTCTTTAACAGCTTTTTTACAGTCATTGATATTTCTAATATCACCTTCAATGAAGGTGAAGTTTTTGTTAAGCATTAAATGCTCAATGTTTTTTTTATATCCTGTAGATAAATTGTCTAAGCAATTTATTAGATAACCTTTTTTTAAGAAGTGCTCACACAGGTTAGAACCTATAAAACCCGCTCCTCCAGTAATTAAAATTTTAGAATTATTCATATTATAATTTACCATCAACTAAACTATCATCTAAAATACCTTTAACATCATAAACAATTGATAAGTTATTCTTATTGTTGTTTAAATTCATTTTAGTAAACTCATAATGAGCAACACCTAAAACAATAGCATCATATTTATTATTAGGTAAAGTATTTATCGTTTCTAACCCATACTCATGTTTTACTTCTTCAGGAGATGCCCAAGGATCAAAAGTTGTTACTTTAATTCCATAAGACTCTAAAGAACGAATAACATCAACAATTTTAGTATTACGAACGTCAGGACAGTTTTCTTTAAACGTTATCCCTAACATTAATAATTCAGAATTCAAAACAGCAATACCTTTTTTTATCATCAACTTTACAATTTGAGAAGCGACATATTCTCCCATACCGTCATTCATTCTTCTTCCAGCAAGAATAATTTCTGGATGATACCCTTTTTCCTCCGCTTTTTGAGCTAAATAATATGGGTCAACTCCAATGCAATGTCCACCAACTAATCCTGGTTTAAATGGTAAGAAGTTCCATTTTGTTCCAGCTGCTGCTAATACATCATGCGTATTAATTTCAAATAAGTTGAAAATTTTTGCTAATTCATTTACAAAAGCAATGTTGATATCTCTCTGAGAGTTTTCAATAACTTTTGCTGCTTCTGCAACTTTGATAGTTGGTGCTAGGTGAGTACCAGCAGTTATTACACTTTTGTATAATGCATCTACTTTTTCACCAATTTCTGGTGTTGAACCTGAAGTAACTTTTAATATCTTTTCAACTGTATGTTCTTTGTCTCCTGGATTAATTCTCTCTGGTGAATACCCTGCAAAAAAATCTACATTGAATTTTAAACCACTAACTCTTTCTAGAACAGGGATACATTCTTCTTCAGTTACACCTGGGTAAACTGTTGATTCGTAAATAACGATATCACCTTTCTTCAGAATCTTACCAACCGTTTCACTTGCTTTATATAAAGGAGTTAAATCTGGTTTATTATGTTTATCAACTGGTGTAGGAACAGTTACAATGAAATAATTAGAATCTTTAATGTCATCTAGGTTAGCACTACAAAATAATCCTTTTTCCATTGATGAAGAAGAGACTAAAACTGATTTTAATAAATCATCTTCAACTTCTAATGTTGCATCTTTACCTTGATTTAATTCATTAATTCTAGGTTCATTAATATCAAAACCAACAACAGGATATTTTGTTGCTAATAATCTTGCTAGCGGTAAACCAACATATCCTAATCCTATAATACTAACTTTAATGCTCATTTTATTTATTTGAATTATATATTCTTTCTATCATATCAACAACCTTTAAACCTTCTAAAGCGTTAGTTGTTATTGTTGATTTTCCTTTTAATACCTCCACAACATTATCTATCAAAAAATTATGATTTTGCGCTGAACCTTTATACGCACCATAATCATTTCCTGGATTTGTAGGTGCCAAATCAGGCATTTCATAATCTTTGATGTGACAATATTCAACTTTATCCATATACTGACCACCGATTTTAACTGAACCGTTTTCAGCTATTATAGTCATACTACTTTCTAAGTTTTTATTCCATACAGAAGTAGAGAAATTTATGCATCCCATACCACCATTCATGAACTTGAAGTTAACCATACCTGAGTCTTCAAAATCTGTCAAGTTTTGATGATTGAAATCATACATTTTAGATTGAATGTTTTCAATATCTCCGAACAACCAATACAAGATATCAATAAAGTGAGAAAACTGAGTGTAAAGTGTCCCTCCATCAAGTTCTTTTTTACCATGCCAACTTTCAGGCTTATAATATCTGTCGTCTCGATTCCAATAACAATTTAATTGAACCATATAAATTTCACCTAATTTACCCGATTCAACAAGTTCCTTTATCCAAACTGATGGTGGTGAATACCTGTTTTGCATGACAGCAAAAAGTTGCTTATGAACATGTAGGGATTTAAAAATAACTTTTTCAGCATCAGCTTTAGATAATGCCATAGGCTTTTCAACCACAATATGTTTTTTTGCATCCAAAGCTTTTAGTGCTTGTTCAGCATGAAAGCCATTGGGAGAACATATGTTAATGACATCTACATTAGGATCAGAAGACAAATATGATTCTAATGAGTTGAAAAATGGAACTTTATATTTTTCAATACTTAATTCATTAGCTTTTTTTAAATCTATTAACGCAACTAATTCTGCATCTGGATTTCTTGTAATCATCTCAGCATGCCTTTTACCTATATGTCCACATCCGACTACGGCAAATTTAATTTTACCCATTATATTATTGAATTGTATTTATTTTAATTTCTTTAAAGTTTTTTAAAAACCAATTGTAGGTGTTTTTGATCCCTTCATTTAAATCAATACTAGGTTCCCAACCCTCTAATTTAATTTTATCTATATTTAGTTGTTTTTTTGGTGTTCCATCAGGTTTGGATGAATCCCAAATTATTTTTCCTGTATGACCAACAATTTTTTGAACTGTTTCAGCTAATTCTCTAATTGTTAAATCAACTCCTGTTCCTACATTGTATAATGAATCAGGTAAAGTATTTTCTAAAGTAAATCTTACAGCCTCAGCTAAATCATTTACATGTAAAAATTCTCGCATAGGTTTACCAGTTCCCCACAAAGTTACAGGTGCGTTTCCATTTTCCTTCGCATCGTGAAATTTTCTTATCATCGCAGGTAATACATGTGAACTTTGTAGGTCAAAGTTATCTCTTTCTCCGTAAAGATTTGTAGGCATCAAGCTTAAGAAATCTTTATTAAATTGTTTCCTTATTGCTTCACATGCTTTGACTCCACTGATTTTTGCAATTGCATACCATTCATTTGTTGGTTCTAAAGAGTTAGTTAATAGATACTCTTCTTTTATAGGCTGTTCTGCTAGTTTTGGATAAATGCAAGAGCTTCCCAAAAAAATAAATTTTTGAACATCATTTTTATGCGCAGCATCAATTAAATTATTTTGAATCTGCATATTCTCCATAATAAACTGATATGGGTAGGAGTCATTCGCTAGTATTCCTCCAACTCTAGCAGCTGCATCAATTACTATATCTGGTTTTTCAAGCTCAAAAAATGTTTGAACTGATGCTTGATTTTTTAAATCTAATTCTTTTGAACTTTTGCCAATTAAATTAACATATCCATTCATTTGAAGGTTGTTCCATATTGCAGAACCTACCATTCCATTATGACCAGCTATGTATATTTTTAACTGTTTCATTATTCAAAATAATTAAATGTCGTATATCCACTTTCTTTTAAAAAATGGTCTTTTTTCATTAGTTTGATATCACTTTCCATCATGTCTTTAACTAAATCTGAAAGTGAATACTCAGGTATCCAACCTAAAATATTTTTAGCCTTGGAAGCATCTCCAATCAATAAATCTACTTCTGTTGGTCTAAAATATTTTGGATCAACATTAATAATTTCTTTACCTATTTCTAATTGATAATCAGGGTTTTTACATTTACTTACGTACCCCTTTTCTTCAACACCTTCACCCTTAAATACAAGCTCTATTCCTACTTCGTTGAATGCCATTTTTACAAATTCTCTTACTGAAGTAGTTTTACCTGTTGCAATGACCCAGTCTTCTGGCTGTTCTGCTTGTAAAATCATCCACATCATTCGAACATAATCTTTTGCATGCCCCCAATCTCTTTGAGCATCTAGATTACCTAAATAAAATTTATCTTGTAAACCTAGTGCAATTCGAGAAGCAGCTCTGGTAATTTTTCTGGTAACAAAAGTTTCTCCTCTTATTGGTGATTCGTGATTAAATAAAATACCGTTACATGCATACATGTTATATGCTTCTCGGTAATTTACAGTTATCCAAAAAGCATACATTTTTGCAACAGCATATGGACTTCTAGGGTAGAAGGGAGTAGTTTCGGTTTGAGGCACTTCTTGAACTTTTCCATACAATTCAGAAGTTGATGCTTGGTAGATTCTCGTTTTATGTTCTAAACCTAACAAACGGACAGCATCTAAAATTCTTAACGTACCTAAACCATCAGCATTACCTGTATATTCAGGAGCTTCAAATGAAACAGCTACATGACTCATCGCTGCCAAATTGTAGATTTCATCAGGTTGAATTTCTTGAATCAAGCGAATTAGGTTTGTACTATCAGTCATATCTCCATAATGAAGTATGAAGTTTTTGTTTTCTACATGAGGATCTTGATATAAATGGTCGATTCTATCAGTATTAAATAGTGAAGACCTTCTTTTGATACCATGAACAATGTATCCTTTTTTTAGTAAAAAATCACTTAAATAAGCACCATCTTGGCCTGTTACTCCTGTTATTAATGCAATTTTTTTATTTTGTATATCCATAAATGTTTTGCAAAAGTATCAAAAAAAATAAAATAATCGTTTAATGATTGTTTTTTGTAGATTAATGTTGAAATATTTCATTTAATCTTCTCCAACACCGATTTTGTAAACCTTAAAACCAATTTCACTTAACTCTTTTGAATTAAGTATGTTTCTTCCATCGAAAACAAAAGCAGGTTTCTTCATCTTTTTATAAATATTACTCCAATCCAATGTTTTAAATTCATCCCATTCAGTTAATACAGCAATTGCGTGAGAGTCTTTGCAAGCTTCATATGCATTATCAAAAGAAGTTATATTTGATTCATTTTCGTCTTCAGGTCTTGATTCTAAGTAATTTAAATCATTTAAAATTTGCTCCTTTTCAACTTTTGGATCATATACAGCAATACTTGCTTGTTCATTTATGAGGTTATCAGCTATATAAATTGCAGCTGATTCTCTTGTATCATTTGTATCTTTTTTAAATGCCCATCCAAGTAAAGTGATTTTTTTTGCAGCAACCGTATTATATAAAGTTCTGACTATATTTTTTGAAAATCGATTCTTTTGATGATCATTCATAATGATTACTTGCTCCCAATAATCAGCAACTTCTGTTAATCCATATGATTTAGCAATGTAAACTAAATTTAATATGTCTTTTTGAAAACAAGATCCACCAAAACCAACAGATGATTGAAGGAAACGAGCTCCAATACGAGCATCCATACCAATTGCTTTACTTACTTCAGAAACATCAGCCCCTGTTTTTTCACAAAGCTCAGAAATAGCGTTAATAGAAGAAACACGTTGTGCTAAAAAAGCATTTGCAGTTAGTTTTGACAACTCTGATGACCATACATTTGTAGTTAAGATCTTATTTCTATCGATCCATTGAGCATAAATATCAACTAGTGCTTGTTGAGCTTTAAGACCTTCTTTTGATGTTTCTCCACCTATTAAAACCCTATCTGGGTTTAATAAGTCTTGTATAGCTGTTCCTTCAGCTAAAAATTCAGGGTTTGATAATATTTGAAATTTGACACCGTTTCCAGTAGCGTCTAAAATACTTTTAATTGCCTCTGCTGTTCTAACAGGTAAAGTTGATTTTTCAACGATTATTTTATCAGTTTTGGCTACTTCAGCTATTTGTCTTGCGCACAGTTCAATATATTTCAAATCAGCTGCCATCCCTTTACCTGATCCGTAAGTTTTAGTTGGGGTATTCACTGATATAAATATCATATCAGCCTCTTCAATAGCCTCGTTTACATTTGTACTGAAGAATAAATTTTTATTTCTGTTTTTGCCAACAATTTTACTTAGACCTGGTTCATATATCGGAATTTTATCAACATCAGTATGATTCCAAAGGTCAATTCTTTTTTGATTTAAATCTACAACTGTTACTTTTATATCTGGACATTTATCAGCAATTACAGACATAGTCGGACCTCCAACATAGCCAGCACCTATACAACAAATGTTTTTAATTTGCATATCCTAATTTTTTTGCGAATGTACTGATTAATATCTTTTATTCTCCTTATTTTTTTGAACAAAATAACGTTTATAATGAGTTTTTGTCAATATAAAACCTTATCAAGATTATTTGTTTGAGATTTCTTATTAGGTTATTTTAAAATTTCTTCAATAGCTTTTTCAAGTATTTCATCTTTATTGATATCGTTCCAATCAAATTGTTGATTGATATCACATGGAACACCATCTTCTGCATAATTATTATTTGATCGATCAAGTAATTGACTAATGCTAAACCTGTAAGTCCAACCATTAGGTAATTGACCTCCATTTGGAAGACCGCCACCTCCACCAGTTGTATCTCCCACAAGTGTAATGTTTTCAAAGGGCTTAGTCCCTAAAGCAAACATTGTTGTGGCACTGTAAGAACCCCGATCAATTAGTACAAAAACGGGTTTGGTATAATTAATTCCGTTATGTTTATGAATAATGAAGCTACTATTATCGCTAAAGTCTGAGTGATTAATACCATTTCTTGTTCTAAAGTAACCTACTGTCTTTGTTTCTTTTACAAAACGTTCAAGTAATTTGGGGACATTTATAATACTACCACCACCATTTTCTCTTAAATCTAATATTATCCCTTTTGTATCTTGATACTTTAGTAAAAGATAATCTAGTACACTAGCAGAAATATGATTTGAAAATGAGCTATACCTGATGTAACCAATTTGGTTTTCTGCAATAAAGTCATTGTAAAAAGAGCCACTGATTTCTGGGCTAGTAAAATAATTTTCTTCTATTGTTCTTAATCTAAAGTTTGCATTACTTTTTAAAGAGATATTAAATCTTGAAACATTAAAAGGACTAATCAGGTTTGAATGATCGTCTTTTAGTTCGTTCATCAGATCACTTAATATTTCAAATAATTCATATTCATTTAAATCTTCATCTATCCTAGAGTTATATATTGTTTTAATACTATCCCAATTGATTTTTTTCAATTCAAAATAGCTGTATTTTTTATCAAGTTCACTCCATAGGTATTCAAAATTTTCATGAGGAGAGTTAGAGGCTTTATTTTTAGATATTAATAATCTTTCACAACTCGTGTTGACAAGTGCAAAAAAAATTATTGATATTTTAAGAAATATTCTCATCATAAAATATTTATCGTTTAAAGATTAAGGTAATTTTTAATTGATGTTGTGCATAATCAACTTGTTCAAATCTACCCGGCACATGATTTAGATTCCATAAATAGCTCCATCGTAGTCGATTACCATTAGGTTTGTTAAATGTTAAAGCTACTTCCGAATTAATGTTAAACCCGTTCCAGGCAATTTTATATCCATTAAGCGCATACTTAACCCAATTTGTTTTGGTTCCGTTAATTTCAGCTTCATTTATATATGCGTAATCAGGTCTGTAGTTTAAATTAACGATACCAAGATTTAAAAGAAATTGTAAGCTTCGACTTTTAGGAGGAAGTTTTTTGTTGAAAAATAAAAAATTAAATTGTTTTTCATTTTCTCGAATAAATGTTCTTGAGAGCATAGAGCTAAACATTAATGATGATAAAACATCAAATCCAGCAGAATTATTAAATAATGAAGGATTTATTCTTGAATTAACATTATTCAAAAAGGTTCCTCCTAAAATAATATTGTAGTTTTTGAACTTCCAGTTTTCATTTTTTCTCAAATAGCAATATTTAATTGGAATATTTAAATAGAATGCACTAGTCTGTTTTTGAAAGTTTTTTGCTTCTGGAAGTATAGCTGTATTTGATGAAATATTTATCTCTGAACTAAATGTTTCTTCTTTTTTTTTGGTTTCATTTTGTGTGCCTAAACTAAAATGCAATCCAGGTCCATTATAAAAAAGGGGAGAAGTGGCTAAATCTCGATAGCTTGAATATATTAAACCGTATGATGTAATAAAGAATTTATCTTCTTTTAGCTTGACTTTTTTTTCTATTGATTCTTGACTAAAAATTAGAGTTCCTAAAAAAAGGAATGAAATAACTGTTGTATATCTCATATATTATATCAAATTAAAAAAGGGTGTTAAAAAACACCCTTCAAAATTATTACCAAATTTTAGCAACTTTTTTGGAAGGATTTCGCATTTGATCACCTTCATGAATGTCAAAGGCTTTAAAAAATTCAGGACAATTCATTAAAGGTCCATTAACCCGATACATTCCAGGTGAGTGAGGATCATTCGCAATTCGGTTTTTCATTTCTTCTTTTGTGTAATTTATTTTCCATAATTGAGCATAAGCAATAAAGAATCGTTGAGCAGGTGAAAAACCATTAACCCAATCATTTGATTTGAATTCTTCTGTCATAGCATATGCATAATATGCCATAGTTACCCCTCCTAGATCAGCAATGTTTTCACCCATAGTCAAATCCGGGTTAACACAGTGACCATCAATAGGGCAGAAGTTTGAAAATGTTTCTCCCAAAGTAGCAGTTTTCGCTTCAAACCTTTTTAAGTCCTCTTCTGACCACCAATTTCTAAAAGTACCTTCAGCATCAAATTTTGAACCAGCGTCATCAAACCCATGAGTGAATTCATGTCCAATTACCATTCCAATTCCTCCATAGTTCACAGCATCCTCTGCGTCTTCATCAAAGAAAGGGGGTTGCATAATACCTGCAGGAAATGCGATTTCATTTAAAAGGGGATGATAATATGCGTTGACCATATGTGCAGGCATTCCCCATTTATCTTTATCAACAGGTTTATTCAGTTCATTCATATTTTTCTTATGCTCGTAATGAGCCATAGCCTTGGTGTTACCTATATAATTTTCTTTTGAGAAATCTAAAGAACTAAGATCTTCCCATTTCTCAGGAAAACCTAATTTTCGTCCAATTGAGTTCAGCTTAACAAGGGCTTCTTTTTTTGTGGTCTCAGTCATCCAATCTAAGTTTTCTATTCTTTTTTTGAAAACTACCAATAAGTTGTCTACCATTTCATTGACTTTTTGTTGTGCTTTTTCAGAAAAATAGATTTCAACGAATGCTTTACCTAATAAATCTCCTATAGTAGAACTTGTGATTTCGTTTATGGCTCTTTCAGAAATAGGTTTCATTTCTTTTGTGCCGCTTAGCACAGTCCCATAAAAACTGAAGTTTTGACTAATGAAATCTTCACTCAAATGACTAGCGTAGTGATCGATTGTTCTTGCAATTAAATAATCTTTAAAAGTTTGAAGGTTTTCATTCTTGAAAAGAATATTAATCTTGTCAAAATATAAAGGTTGACCAATAATCAAAGTATCAAAGTTTTGGGCTCCAATTAAGCTGAAATAAGTCTCAAAATCAAAATTTGATGCTTTTAATAAAAAGTTCTTTTTTGATTCTGGATTATAACTATTCTCTGGAACACGAAGCTCAGCTTTTGTCATCATACTTTCAGCTAATTTTGTTTCAAAAACAACAATATCATTTGCTTTATTTTTAGCTTCTAGTTCATTATAACCAATTAATTGAAATAATTTATTGATATGTACTTTATATGCTTCAAGAATATCATTTTTTTCAGGTTTAGTATAATATTCACAATTAGGTAGCCCTATTCCTGATTGGTAAAAATATGAAATATGTTGATTTACATTTTTTAGATCTTGATCAATACTGTAACTAAAAAGAGCATTAATTCCATCTTTGTGCATTTGACTTATAACAGATATTAACTCTTTTTTGTTAGTGATTTCATTAATCTTATCTAAATCATTTTGAATAGGTGTGAAACCAAGCTTATTTCTTGTCTCTATATCTATGAATGAGCTGTAATAGTCTCCTAATAATTGATTCTGAGATCCTTTTTCTCCAGTGTTTTTTTCTGCTTCAATAAGAATATCAGTTAATTTAATATTGTTAGACTCTTCTAACTCATTAAAACTTCCCCATCTAGACTCAGATGCAGGTATTGGATTATTCTTAATCCAATTGTTATTCGCAAACATAAAAAAGTCTTCTTTAGGAGAAAAAGACTTATCGATGTAATTTGTGTCTATTGATTTTAAATTAACTTGTGAATTACTGATCAACGATAAGCTAATCAAAGCAGAAGAGATGATAATTTTTTTCATTTTTTATAAATTTATAATTAATCTTTTCTCATTTGAATGTGAGGAATACCATCTTCCATGTATTCATCACTATTTTTAATAAATCCATGAGCACCATAAAATTTTTCAAGGTGTTTTTGAGCAGAAATAATAACAGTTACCTGACCAAATTCTGCATTAATAAAATCAATACACCTTTTAATTAATTCATGTCCAACACCAGTTCCTCGAACACTTTCGTCAACTACAACTCTTCCTAAAGATACTTCAGGGTAAGAAATACCATTTGGCAAAATTCGAGCGGTTGAAACAATATTACCTTTTCCATCTCTACAAAAAACATGGTAAGCTTTTTTATCTTTACCATCTAAGTCTTGGTAAGGACAATCTTGTTCAATCACAAAGATTTTAATTCTTAGAGCGATAATATCATGGAATTCATTGATGTTTAAATCGCTGTAATGTTTTGTTTGCCAGTTTAAATTCATAATTTTTTAAGTTTGGATTACACCAACATTGTATTGTTTTTCAGCTTTTTTGTGGTTGGCCATTTCAATTCCAATAGAGAGTACTTCTCTTGTTTTAGCAGGGTCAATAATTGCATCTATCCACAATCTACTTGCAGCATAATATGGAGAAATCTGTTCGTCGTATCTGTTTTTGATTTGATCAAATAATTCTTTTTCTCTTTCAGGAGTGATTTTTTCACCTTTAGCTTTTAAGGAAGCGACCTCAATTTGTAGTAATACTTTTGCGGCAGCAGCTCCTGACATTACTGCTATTTCTGCAGTTGGCCATCCAACAATTAGTCTTGGGTCATAGGCTTTTCCACACATTGCATAATTACCTGCTCCGTATGAGTTTCCAACTACAACCGTAAATTTGGGAACTACAGAATTAGCCATAGCATTAACTAATTTTGCACCGTCTTTTATGATTCCACCATGTTCACTTTTGGAGCCTACCATAAAACCTGTTACATCTTGTAAGAAAACTAATGGAATGTTTTTTTGGTTACAGTTCATAATGAAGCGAGCTGTTTTATCAGCAGAATCTGAATAGATAACTCCTCCAAACTGCATTTCACCTTTCCCACTTTTAATAATTTCTCTTTGATTTGCGACAATTCCAACGCTCCAACCATCAATTCGAGCAAAAGCACAAACAATAGATTTACCGTAATCAGCTTTATATTCTGTAAATTCTGAATTATCGACAAGACATTCAATCATTTCATGCATACTATATGGTTTGGCTCTATCACTAGGAAGAATACCATAAACCTTATTTAATTCTTGCTTTGGTGGAAAGCTTTCTTTTCGATCAAAACCAGCTTTTTCAAATTCTCCAATCTTATCCATTAAGTCACGAATTGTAGCAATACATTCTTCGTCATTTTCTGATTTGTAATCACATACACCAGAAATCTCTGTATGTGTGGTTGCACCACCTAGTGTTTCGTTATCAATATTTTCACCGATAGCAGCTTTTACCAAATAAGACCCAGCTAGAAAAATTGTTCCAGTCTTGTTAACAATTAAGGATTCACTTGACATTATGGGTAAGTATGCGCCTCCAGCAACACAGCTACCCATCACTGCTGCAATTTGAACAATTCCTTCAGAATTCATGACAGCATTGTTTCTAAATATTCGTCCAAAATGCTCTTTATCAGGAAAAATTTCATCTTGCATTGGTAGATAAACACCTGCAGAATCTACTAAATAGATGATTGGTAATTTATTTTCCATTGCAATCTCTTGCGCTCTCAAGTTCTTCTTTCCTGTGATTGGAAACCAAGCTCCAGCTTTAACTGTAGCATCGTTTGCAACAACAATACATTGTTTACCTTTAACATAGCCAATTACCACGACTACACCTCCAGATGGGCAACCACCATGCTCTTCATACATACCGTATCCTGCAAGTGCACCTACTTCGAATCTTTGAGTATTGGGGTCTAGAAGTAAATCAATTCTTTCTCTAGCAGTAAGCTTTCCGTTTTGATGAAGTTTATCAATTCTCTTTTTACCACCACCTTGATATATTTTTGCTAGTTCTTTCTCTAAAGCAGAAATTTTTAGACGCATCAAATCGTCATTTTGATTAAATTCTAATTCTTTTTTTGAAATTGCCATTGTAGTAATTATAATTTGGGTATAAAAATAATAATTCTGAAATTATTTGAGTAGATCAGGTCTTCTTTCACGTGTTCTAGAAATAGCTTGCTCATCCCTCCATTGATTGATTAGTTTTTGATTTCCAGATAATAAAACTTCTGGAACTTTCCATCCTTTATAATCTGCTGGTCTTGTATAAACTGGTGCAGAAAGTAAACCATCTTGAAAGCTATCAGATAGGGCAGAGGTTTCATCGTTTAAAACCCCTGGAATTAATCGAATAATACTGTCTGCTAATACAGCAGCCCCGAGTTCTCCACCGGATAAAACATATGAACCAATTGAAATTTCTTTCGTTATGTAATGTTCTCTTATACGTTCATCTACACCTTTATAATGACCACACAGAATGATGATATTTTTATAAAGTGAAAATTGATTACTAATGGATTGATCCAACAAAACTCCATCAGGAGTCATGAAAATTATCTCATCGTAAATTCTTTCTGATTTTAATTTATCTATGACTCTTGCTATCGGCTCCACAGACATAACCATTCCGGCTCCACCACCATATTGATAATCATCAACATTCTTGTGTTTATTAAGTGAGTAGTCTCTTATGTTATGGATGTGTATTTCAGCTAATTTTTTATCAATTGCCCTTTTTACAATAGATGCGGCAAAAGGACTCTCTAAAAGTTCTGGTACTACCGATAAAATATCAATTCTCATAGAACAAAAATATATATTTAATGTTAAAGTTTGATTTTGTTAAAAGAATAAAAACTTCTTATTAATTTTATTGAACGTGCTTTATTAATTAATTTTTAACTCTTACTTTTTGTTAATCAGAAAATTAGTTGTTAAAAATGAAAAAAAATGACATTTATCTAATTAAAAGCAATGCTTATAAATTTTAAATCTATAAATTTGTCATTGAAATTATGTTTATTATAATAATAATGTATATCATATGACAACACCGGTAAGTTTTGTTCCTATTTTAATCCAGGCGGGTGTAGCAATAGGTTTCGTTTTATTAACGTTGGTAGTTACGCATGTTTTAGGACCAAGGTTGAAGTCAAAATCAAAAAATGCAAGTTTCGAATGTGGTCTAGATTCAGAAGGTGATGCACGTTTTCCTGTTTCTATTCGTTATTTTCTTACAGCGATTTTGTTTGTCTTATTTGATGTAGAGGTGATTTTCTTCTACCCATATGCTGTGAATTTCAAAGCGTTACAATTAGAAGGACTGTTAGCAGTAATTATGTTTGTGATGTTTTTCCTTATAGGATTTTTTTATGTACTTAAAAAAGGAGCTTTAGAATGGGAAAAGTAACATTAGATGCAAAAGTTGAAACTATCAACGGTGAAGGGTTTCAATTAACACGTTTAGATAAGGTTATTGGTGCGGCCAGAGCAAATTCATTGTGGCCTTTACCTTTTGCTACTTCATGTTGTGGTATAGAATTTATGGCTACAATGGGGAGTAATTATGATTTAGCTCGTTTTGGAATGGAGCGTATGTCTTTCTCTCCAAGACAAGCTGATTTATTGATAGTAGCAGGTACTATTTCTAAAAAATTAGCACCAGTTTTAAGAAAGGTTTATGAGCAGATGGCAGAACCTCGTTGGGTTTTGTCTGTGGGGGCTTGTGCTTCAAGTGGTGGGATTTTTGATACTTACAGTGTTTTACAAGGTATTGATAGAGTGATTCCTGTAGATGTATATGTTCCTGGTTGTCCTCCTAGACCAGAGCAAATATTAGACGGTGTTATGAATATTCATGAAATGGTTAAGAACGAATCTCTAAGAAGGAGGAATACACCAGAATATCAAGAGTTATTAAAATCATTTAATTTTGAGTCTGATGCAGAGTAGTACTTTAACAAATGAACAAGTTTATACAAAGCTTAAAGAGGTATTTGGTGATTCAATCATTACTAACGAAGAACCCTTTGGTATATTAACATTAGAGGTAGCTAATCATGAATTACATAACATGATTTCATGGTTGAATAAAGATAAAGAATTTTCTATTAATTTTTTAACTTTATTAGGTGCTGTTCATTATCCTGAAGAAAAAGGGAGGGAAATAGCTGTTGTGTATCATTTACACACTTTGGTCAATAACTTTAGGATACGTTTGAAGGTTTATTTACCAATAGATAATGCTTCTGTTAAAACAATCACAGATATATATTTAGGTGCTAATTGGATGGAAAGAGAGACTTTTGATTTTTACGGAGTTAAATTTGAAGGTCACCCTAATTTAACACGTATTTTAAATGCTGATGAAGTGGACTATCATCCGATGCTTAAGCAATATCGATTAGAAGACGCTACTAGAGAAGATAAAGATGACAAATTCTTCGGAAGATAATCATATAATTAAATGAACAAAGAAATCTAAAGATTTAATTATGGAAAACGAATTTGAAGTTAAGTCTCAAGAAACGATTGACGGAGATTTATCGAAATTAAATCTAGGACCAACTCACCCTGCAACTCATGGTATTTTTCAAAATATTTTAACAGTTGATGGTGAGAAGATTTTAGATGCTGAGCAAACAGTAGGTTACATTCACAGAGCTTTTGAAAAGATCGCAGAAAGAAGACCTTATAATCAAATTACTACATTAACAGATAGGTTGAATTATTGTTCTTCTCCGATTAATAACATTGGTTGGTGTTTAACCATGGAAAAGTTAATAGGAGTTAAAGTTCCAAAAAAAGTTGATTATATGCGTGTAATCATCATGGAATTGGCGCGTATTAATGATCATTTAATTTGTAACTCTGTTATTGGTGTTGATACTGGTGCTCTAACTGGTTTTACATATATGTTCCAGCAAAGAGAAGCAATTTATGAATTGTTTGAAGAAGTATGTGGAGCACGTTTAACTACAAACATGTGTCGAATTGGTGGGTTTGAAAGAGATTTTAATGAAACTTTTTACAAAAAACTTAATGCATTTTTAGAAAACTTTCCTAAAATTTTCAAGGAGTTTGATAGTTTATTGACTCGTAATAGAATTTTTATGGACAGAACTATAGGTGCTGGTTCAATTTCTGCCGAAAAAGCATTGAGTTATGGATTTACAGGTCCAAATTTAAGAGCAGCTGGAATTGATTATGATGTTAGGGCCATGAATCCTTATTGTTCTTATGAAGATTTCGACTTTATTATACCTGTTGGTACCGCCGGAGATACATATGATAGGTTCCAAGTTAGACAAGAAGAAATTAGACAAAGTCTATCAATCATTAAACAAGCATTAGCAAAAATGCCTGAGGGTAAACACTATGCTGATGTACCAGAATTTTATTTACCTCCTAAACAAGAGGTATATGAAAATATGGAGGCTCTTATTTATCATTTCAAGATTATAATGGGTGAAACACCTGTACCTGTTGGAGAGATTTACCAATCTGTCGAAGGAGGAAACGGAGAGTTAGGCTTTTACTTAATTAGTGATGGAGGTAGAGCACCTTATCGTTTACAATTTAGAAGACCTTGTTTTATATACTATCAAGCATATCCAGAAATGATTAAAGGTCAGTCAATTAGTGATGCTGTATTGACATTAAGTAGTATGAATGTAATTGCCGGAGAATTGGACGCATAGTTATGATAAGTACACACGAAATAGAAAATAAAAAACCACCATTTAGTTCTGAGAAGTTAGAGGAGGTAAATAGCATTATAGCGAAATTCCCTCAAGGAAAAGATAAAAGTGCAATAATCCGTATTCTTCATATCGCTGAAGAAGAATTTGGAGGATGGTTAAGTCCTGAAACAATGGATTATGTTGCGAGTTTATTAAATATTCAACCAATTGAGGTATATGAAGTCGCAACTTTTTACACAATGTTTAATTTAGAACCAACTGGGAAATTTGTTTTTGAAGTTTGTCGAACAGGTCCTTGTATGTTGGTTGGTAGTGATGATATCATTGAGCACATCAAAAACAGATTAGGTATTTCTAAAGTTGGTGAAACAAGTTCAGATGGTATGTTTACATTAAAAACAGCTGAATGTCTTGGTGCTTGTGGTTATGGTCCTATGTTACAATGTGGGAAACAGTATCACGAACATTTAACTCCTGAAAAAGTTGATGCTTTAATTGAGGAGTATCGTCAGAAATATTCATCTTCAAAAAGTCAAAACTAATGGGGAGAAAATTACTTTTAGAGCATATAGATGTTCCAGGAATTGAAACATATGATGTTTACACTAAAAAAGGGGGATACGAAGCAGTTGATAAAGCTTTGAAAACAATGTCTCCTGGAGATGTTCAAGAAAATGTTTCTAAATCAGGTCTACGAGGAAGAGGGGGAGCTGGATTTCCAACAGGGATGAAATGGTCCTTTTTGGCGAAGCCTGATGGTGTTCCACGTTATTTAGTTTGTAATGCAGACGAAAGTGAACCAGGGACTTTCAAAGATCGTTATTTGATGGAGAAAATACCTCATTTATTGATTGAGGGAATGATTTTATCAAGTTATGCTTTAGGTGCTAACACTTCTTACATCTACATTCGAGGTGAATACATGTTTGTTTTAGATATCTTAGAAAAAGCAATTGCTGAAGCATACAACAATGGTTGGTTAGGGAAAAATATCAAAGGTTCGGGTTACGACTTAGATTTGCATGTCACACCAGGTGGAGGTGCATATATTTGTGGTGAAGAAACTGCATTATTAGAATCTTTAGAAGGTAAAAGAGGTAATCCTAGAATGAAGCCGCCTTTTCCAGCAATTAAAGGTCTGTATGGTTGTCCAACTGTAGTAAATAATGTTGAAAGTATTGCTGCTGTTGTTCCAATTGTAAATATAGGAGGAGAAGAATACGCTAAGATAGGAACAGAGAAAAGTACAGGTACAAAATTGATTTCAGCATGTGGTAATTTAGCTAGACCAGGTGTATATGAAATTGAATTAGGACTATCTGTAGAAGAGTTTATCTACGGTGATGATTGGTGTAGAGGAATTGCAAATGATAAAAAAATTAAAGCATTAATACCTGGAGGTTCATCAGTTCCAATTTTACCATCCCATTTGATTACAAAAACTGCTGCAGGAGAAACTCGCTACATGAGTTATGAAAGTTTGTCTGATGGAGGTTTTGCTTCAGGATCGATGTTAGGTTCCGGAGGATTCATTGTTTTTGATGAAGATCAGTGTATAGTAAGAAATACATGGAATTTTGCTCGTTTTTATTCGCATGAATCTTGTGGTCAGTGTTCACCATGTCGAGAAGGAACTGCTTGGATGGAAAAAGTTTTATATCGATTAGAACATGGTCAAGGTACGATGAGAGACATTGATTTGTTAGCTGACATTAATAAAAAAATTGAGGGTAATACAATCTGTCCATTGGGAGATGCTGCTGCATGGCCAGTAGCTGCAGCTATTCGTCATTTCAGAGAAGAGTTTGAATGGCATGTCACTCATCCTCAGAAAGCAATTAAGAGTAATTATGGTTTATTAAAAGAACCAACTTTATAACTGAATTAAATTACAATTATGATTAAAGTCACAATTGATGATATAGAAGTAGAAGTTGAAGAAGGAACAACAATCATGAATGCTGCCAGAAAAATTGGTGGTGATGTAGTTCCTCCTGCAATGTGTTATTACAGTTCACTTCCTGGAACTGGAGGTAAGTGTAGAACTTGTTTAGTAGAAGTAGCTCAAGGTTCTGAAAGAGATCCTAGGCCAATGCCTAAATTGATGGTTTCATGTTCTACGCAAGCACAACACGGTATGGTTGTTAAAAATAGAACAAGCGAACGAGTTCTTCAAAACAGAGCAGCTGTAGTTGAGTTTTTATTAATAAATCACCCTTTGGATTGTCCAATTTGTGATCAAGCAGGTGAGTGTAATCTACAAGATTTAGGTTTTGGTCATGGTGCTGCTGAAACTCGTTATGAAGAGGCTAGAAGAACATATGAACCAAGAGATATAGGAGATCATATTAAATTACACATGAATCGTTGTATTTTATGTTACAGATGTGTACACGTTGCTAATCAATTGACAGACCAACGTGTTCATGGTGTTCTTCACAGAGGTGATCATGCTGAAATTAGTACATTTGTTGAAAATGCAATTGAAAATGATTTCTCTGGAAATATGATTGATGTTTGTCCTGTAGGTGCGTTAACTGATAAGACATCACGTTTTGGAAGTAGAGTATGGTTTATGAAACCAATGAATGCTTCTTGTGAGTGCACTAAGTGCTCTGGAAAAGCAGTTGTTTGGATGGTTGGAAATGAAATTAAGAAAGTGACTACACGTCAAGATAAATATGGTGAAGTTGAGGTTGAAAACGGTAAACCAAATTGGATCTGTGATGAATGTCGTTTTGACAAAAAAGACGTTTCTAAATGGAATATTGAAGGACCAAGACATGTTGAACGTCACTCAGTAATCTCTCAAGGTCATTATGAAAGACCAAACCCATTAAATACAAATACTAAAAGTTTAAAATAATGGAAACAGGTTTATTTATTGAAAAATTAATATTAGTTTTTACATTATTTTCAGTTTCACTATTGATTGCAATGTATTCAACTTATCTTGAAAGAAAGGTTGCGGCTTGGTTGCAAGACAGAGTAGGTCCCGATAGAGCTGGTCCATTTGGAATCTTTCAACCTATGGCGGATGGTGCAAAAATGTTTTTTAAAGAAGACTTTATCCCCAGAAATGCTGATAAATGGTTGTTTATAATAGCTCCTGGTATCGCTATGTTTACAGCTCTTATTACGGGTTCTGTTATTCCTTGGGGACATAATCTTGAGATGTTTGGAAGATCTATTTCTTTGCAAGTAGCTGATATAAATATTGGAATTTTATTCATTTTAGGCTTTGTTTCTATAGGTGTTTATGGAATTATGATTGGAGGATGGGCTTCTAACAACAAATATTCATTATTTGCTTCAATTAGAGCTTCGTCTCAAATGATTTCTTATGAATTAGCAATGGGAGTTGCTGTAATTACAATTGTATTGATGTCAGGAAGTTTGAGTTTAAGAGGTATTGTAGATGCTCAACACGGAATGAATTGGTTTATTTGGAAACAGCCATTAGCTTTCATTATATTTTTTGTGACTGCACTTGCTGAATGTAATAGAGCTCCGTTTGATTTAGCTGAGTGTGAAAGTGAATTAATTGGTGGATATCATACTGAATATGGATCTATGAAATTAGGTTTCTTTTTATTTGCTGAGTACGTAAACATATTTATTTCAGCTGCTGTTATTTCAGCCTTATTTTTAGGAGGATATAATTTCCCTGGAATGGATAGTTTTGAAGGTAATACCTTAGCTTTATTAGGAATTGCTGCTTATTTTGCTAAAATTTTCATAGTTATTTTTATTTTCATGTGGATTAGATGGACTTTGCCTCGTTTCAGGTATGATCAGTTAATGCACTTAGGGTGGAAGAAAATGATTCCATTAGCATTAATTAATTTATTGATTACAGCTATTGTAATAGCTTTTTCAGAGGGTTGGTTCAATTAATATTAATATATAAACGAAGTCACTAAAAATGCAAAGTTTATCAAATAGAAGTAAGGTAGTTTCGAATAAAAAGATGAGTTTTATTGAGAAACTTTATTTACCAGCAGTATTTGCTGGTATGTCAATTACGTTGAAACACTTATTTAAGAAAAGAAATACGGTTAAATATCCTGAAGAACAACGAGTATTTGCTCCTGTTTACAGAGGGATGCACGTCTTAAAACGTGATGAACAAGGTCGTGAAAACTGTACTGCATGCGGTTTATGTGCTGTAGCTTGTCCAGCTGAAGCTATAACTATTGTTTCAGGTGAAAGAAAAAAAGGTGAAGAGCATCTATACCGTGAAGAGAAATATGCTGAGTCATATGAAATCAATATGTTAAGATGTATCTTTTGCGGATTATGTGAAGAAGCCTGTCCAAAAGAAGCTATCTTCTTAACTGATCGTATTGTACCATCTAATTTGTCTAGAAAATCATTTATCGCAGGTAAAGATGTTTTGGTTGAAGATGTTAAGAATAGAGTAGATGTTTCATTACGTCAATTAACGGGTAAAAGAAAAGAAAATTAAGATGAGTTTAGAAACAGTAGCTTATTTATTAGGAGGACTCACAATTGCATCGGCATTGATGGTTGTTTTAAGTTCTCATCCAGTTAGAAGTATATTATATTTGATTTTAACATTCTTCTTAATCTCTGCAAATTATATTTTAATGAATGCTCAATTTATAGCTATAGTTAATATTATAGTATACGCGGGAGCAATTATGGTTTTATTCTTATTTGTCTTAATGATGTTAAATTTGAGTAAAACAAATGAACCAAAATCGAGTATTAAAATGAAGGCTGCTGCTGTTATTGCAGGAGGTTCTCTTTTAGTGGTTTTAATTGCGGCAATGAAAAATGCTGTAGTTGATCATACAAATATTATTTCGACAACAAATGATCAGGGGATGGTTGAAAATTTAGGAAGAGAGTTGTTTACAACTTATGTATTACCTTTTGAAGTTTCATCGATTTTATTTATTTCAGCAATCGTTGGAGCAGTAGTACTTGCAAAACGTGAAAAACAAATTATAGACTAATTATGGAGGCAAATAATTTATTTGATATCGTTCCGGTTCAATATTATTTAGTTTTAGCTACAGTATTGTTCGTGATTGGAGTTTTCGGTGTCTTAACTAGAAAGAATGCTATTATTCTTTTAATGTGTATTGAATTGATGTTGAGTTCTGTTAATTTATTATTGGTAGCATTTTCATCATATTTCGGAGATGCAAGTGGACAACTTTTTGTATTCTTTATAATGGTTGTAGCTGCTGCAGAAGCAACCGTTGGATTATCAATATTAATTTTATTATACAGAAATACACGTTCTGTTGATGTCGGATTGTTTAATAAACTAAAAGGATAAAAATCGTATGACTATTCAACAACTTATAGTATTATTAGTTGCAACTCCTTTAATAGGGGGTATAATTAACGGAATTTTTGGTAAGAATATGCCAAAATTATTCTCAGGAACAATAGCAACAGTTGCAACTTTTGTTTCTTTTTTAATTGGTTTAGCAGTATTTTTTCAAATTGAAGATAGTGAGATCGTAAATTTATTTACAATATTAAAATTAGAATCATTTGAATTAAACGCACGGTTTTTAGTTGATAATCTTTCAATATGGATGGTATTAATTATAACTGGTGTAGGTTCATTAATTCATTTGTTTTCTATGGGATATATGAGTCATGATGAAGGTTATTATAAGTTTTTTACTTATTTGAATTTCTTCATTTTTGCTATGCTGTTATTGGTACTTGGTAGTAATTATTTTATTTTATTTTTCGGATGGGAAGGTGTAGGTATTTGTTCATACCTTTTAATCGGTTTCCATTACAGTGATAGGGAAAAAGGTATGTTAAATGGTTTGGCAGCTCGAAAAGCTTTCATCATGAACAGAATAGGGGATTTGGGCCTTTTGATCGGTTTATTTATGCTTTTAGCCCATTATGGAACTCTAGAGTATACTGAATTACACGCTGCTATTTTAGAAACATCTGCTTCACCAATGGTCATGTTTGGTATAACATTATGTCTATTTATTGGTGCAACTGGTAAAAGTGCACAAATTCCATTATTCACATGGTTACCAGATGCGATGGCAGGTCCAACTCCTGTTTCAGCATTAATTCACGCTGCTACAATGGTAACAGCTGGAATTTTCTTAGTTGTTCGTTCAAATTTTATGTTTGAGTTGGCTCCTATGACACAAGATATTATGTTGTATATAGGTTTAGCAACTTCCTTAGTAACTGCATTTATAGCAATGAGACAAAATGATATCAAAAAAGTTTTGGCATATTCTACTGTTTCTCAACTAGGCTTCATCTTTGTTGCATTAGGAATGGGCGCTTACACAGCTGCTATGTTTCACGTAACAACTCACGCTTTCTTTAAAGCATTGTTATTCTTAGGTTCTGGTAGTGTAATTCATGCAATGTCCGACCAACAAGATATTCGCTTAATGGGAGGTTTAAAGAAATTTATTCCAATCACACATATTACTTTCTTGATAGGAACACTTGCAATTTCTGGATTTCCATTGTTATCAGGTTTCTTTTCTAAAGATGAGATTTTAGCTCACGCTATGGATCACAATATGGTTATCTATATTTTATTAGCATTTAGTGCTGTATTGACAGCTATCTATATGTTTAGATTATATTTTGTTGTATTTCATGGAGAATTTAGAGGTTCTGAATCAATGAGAAGTCATTTACATGAAAGTCCTTTAAACATGACATTACCATTAATAGTTTTAGCTGTATTATCTGTAATAGGTGGAGCTTTAAATTTACCAGGAGTTCATTGGTACAGTCATTTATTAGAACATAATGTAGCAGGTTTAAATAAAATCATTCCGTTACATTTATCTTCAGGAAACATGATCACATTAATGGTGTCTGCCTCTGTCTTAACCTTATTAGCATTATATTTTACTCACAACATTTTTGTTAAAAAAGAAAAAGTTCCTGTTTCAGACAATGAGCTTACTGGTTGGGAAAAGCTTTCAGCGAATAAGTTACACTTTGATGAAGCTTACAATTTATTATTTGTAAAACCGATTATTGGAATTTCAAAATTCTTACATTCAGTTGTTGAATTAATCATAATTAATGGTGTTATCTCATTAACGACAAAAACAATTGATAAATCTGGTGAATATGTTCGAAAAATCCAAACAGGAAAAACTGATTGGTACATTTTGTGGATGGTTTTTGGGATTGTTGGTTTAGTAATCTTTTATTTAATAAATATATAACATTTTGGAGCTTTTAATTATACCTTTAGTATTAGCATTAATCGCGTTGGTAGTTCCAACGAAATATATGCGTAACTTCTCTTTAATTGGAGGTTTAATCTCTTTGTTCGTTACGTTAGGACATTTAATCAATTTCGATACAAGTTCGTATATTTCAATTTTTGATTCTATAGGATTTAATAAAGTTGGAATAACTTGTAAAATGGGGTTTGATGGTATGAGTCTGTTTATGGTTGCATTAACAAACTTGATTACATTTTTAATCTTATTGAGTAATTTCAATAAAGCTTTAGCGAACAATAAATCATTTACATCATTATTATTTTTCATGCAATTTGGATTATTAGGTGTGTTTACTTCTTTTGATGGAATATTGTTTTACATCTTTTGGGAGATTACTTTAATACC
>CAZOLZ010000023.1:0-31144 GCA_964580965.1 uncultured Flavobacteriales bacterium
ATGAAAAAAATCTTAATCAAAAATATTAAATCACTTTTGCAAGTTGGTGAAAACTTTCCTGATTTTGTAGCTGGTGATGCAATGAAAACTATGCCATCTATTGAAAATGCTTATTTAGCTCTTGAAGATGGTGTTATTGTTGACTATGGTTCAATGAATGATTGGGGAGGAATCACTGACTGGAGAGATTTAGAAATCATTGATGCTGATGGCAAATTTGTTTTACCTGCATTTTGTGACCCTCATACGCACACCGTTTTCGCAAAAAGTCGCGAAGAAGAATTTGTAGATCGTATTCATGGATTATCCTATGAAGAAATCGCTTTGAGAGGTGGTGGAATCTTGAATTCTGCAAAACGTTTAGGTGAAATGACAGAAGATGAATTGTTTGAACAAGCTTTAAAACGTATTGAAAAACTTAAAAGTTATGGAACAGGTGCTCTCGAAATAAAATCTGGATATGGACTCTCCGTTGATGCTGAAATAAAAATGTTAAGAGTTATCAAAAGACTAAAACAAGCATGTAATATTGAGATTAAAGCTACTTTTTTGGGAGCTCATGCTTTTCCAACTGAATATAAAGAAAATCATAGAGGTTATATCGATCTAATCATCAATGAAATGTTGCCAATAATTGGAAAAGAAGGGTTGGCTGATTACATCGATGCGTTTTGCGAACGCAACTATTTTTCAGTTGAAGAGATGGCTGAAATATTAGAAGCAGGAGCAAAACAAAATCTAATTCCAAAAGTACACGTCAACCAATTTTCTGCGTTTGGAGGAGTAAAAAAAGCAGTTGAATTAGGTGCGCTTTCGGTTGATCATTTAGAAGAAATTAAAGACGAAGATATCCAAGCTTTAAAAGGGAGCAAAACAATGCCTACAATTTTACCAAGTTGTTCACATTTCTTAAGTATCCCTTTTGGCAATGCACGCAAAATGATAGAGTCAGGATTACCAGTAGCTTTAGCAAGTGACTTTAATCCAGGCTCTACTCCCAGTGGTAACTTACAATTTGTTTTCTCTTTGGCTTGTGTCAAAATGAAAATGACACCCGAGGAAGCATTAAATGCTTTAACAATTAATGCTGCTTATGCGATGGGATTGACAAAAACGCATGGAACGATATCCTTAGGTAAGAAAACTCCTATTTTAATAACAAAAGAAATTCCTTCATTAGCATATATCCCTTATGCTTTTGGAGATACTCACATTGAACAAATGATTGTATGATGAATTCAAAATTACCTCACGTTGGAACAACAATTTTTACAGTAATGTCTAAGTTGGCTAAGGAATATCAGGCCATTAATTTATCGCAAGGTTTTCCTAACTTTCCTGTAGATGAACGTTTAACAGCTATATTAAAAGAGGTTGTAACTGAAAATGTACATCAATACATGCCCATGACTGGTTATCTTCCCCTTGTTCAACAAATAGTTCAACAAATTGAATTATCTTATCATCGCTCTGTTACTCCAAATGAAATTTTGATAACTGCTGGAGCGACACAAGGAATTTACACAACTATTCAAGCATTAGTAAATCAAGGAGAAGAAGTTGTGATTTTAGATCCGAGCTACGATTGCTATGAACCAGCAGTTGTAATGGCTGGTGGAACACCTAAAAGAATATCTTTAAATGATGATTATTCTCCAAATTGGGAAAAGATTGAAGACGCTTTTTCTAACCAAACGAGAATGATAATTGTGAATAATCCTCACAATCCTTCTGGTAGAATTTTAAATCATTATGACTTTAAAAAGTTGGAACAATTACTAGATAAATACCCAAATGTTATCTTACTTTCTGACGAAGTGTATGAATATATTACATTCGAAAAGAAACATATTTCAGTGAATTCAATTGAAAATTTGCGGAAAAAATCCATTATAGTCTCATCCTTTGGAAAAACTTTTCATATTACAGGTTGGAAAATCGGTTACCTTGTTGCCCCATTAGAATTAATGAAAGAAATCCATAAAGTGCATCAATTTTTGGTGTTTAGTGTAAACAGCATTGCCCAAGTTGCCCTTTCAAAATATATGGAAATTGTCAATGTAAATGAATTGGGCTCTTTTTATCAAAACAAAAGAGATTTATTTAGACATTTAACTAAAAACAGTCGTTTTGAATTATTACCGAGTGAAGGAACATACTTTCAAGTAGCTAGTTATAAAAATATTTCCAATGATAGTGATATTGATTTTACACAAAGATTGGTAAAAGAATTCGGTGTAGCAACCATTCCGATGTCTGTTTTTAATAACGATGGAAAAGACGATCATTTAATTCGTTTCTGTTTTGCAAAAGATGACGAAACACTAAGAAAAGCAGCCATACAGTTATGCAAGATTTAAGAGTAACACTCGTTCAAACAGAACAATTTTGGGAAGATAAAACAAAGAATTTAAATCATTTCTCCAATTTACTTTCAACTGTTGATGATACAGATTTAATCATTCTTCCGGAAATGTTTCATACAGGTTTTACTATGAATGCTGAAACATTAGCTGAAACAATGAATAATTCGGTTGGAATTAATTGGTTAAAAGAACAAGCAAAACAGAAAAATGCAGCATTTTACACCTCTTTAATTGTCAAAGAAGATAGTAAATTCTATAATCGAGGAATTTTTGTTAAACCATCAGGAGAGATAATGACTTATGACAAACGTAAAACATTTGGTTTAGCGGGAGAAGATAAAGTCTACAAAGCAGGAGATGAAAAGGTTATTGTAAACTATAAAGATTGGAATATCCAATTACAAGTCTGTTACGATCTACGTTTTCCAGAAATTAGTAGAAATAAATTAATTGACAATAAACCTTTATATGATGTTTTAATTTATGTTGCCAATTGGCCTGAAAAGAGAAGCGAGCATTGGAAAAATCTTCTGCAAGCAAGAGCAATTGAAAACCAAAGTTATGTAATAGCTGTAAACAGAATCGGGGAAGATACAAACAAATTAACTTATTCTGGAGACTCCATGATTTTAGATGCTTTAGGAGATAAAGAAACATTAACTCCTAATAAAACAGAAGTTAAACAGTCTATTTTAAAGTACAATGAATTAATAAAAATTAGACAATCGTTACCATTTTTGAAAGATGTTTAAACAGATTACTCAATAAAAGATAGTCTTTAAACACTTTTTTTTTTTCTTCAGTTTTAAATTCATATATTTGCTAGCAATTAAATAACAATTAATTAATTTTTAAATTAGAATCTATGAAAAAAGTTTACTTATTGGGTGCTTCTTTGATTTTTGGTGCTTGTGCTTTTGCTCAGTTAAATGCAACGGATTACAAGTTTAACTCAATCAAAATGAAAGCATCTAAATTTCAAAAACCTATTTTAGATAAGAAAAAAGTTAAAGGTAAGGTAGAAAAAGCTGCAGGTGACGTTATTTGGTCTGAAGATTTTGAAACTGGATCATTAACTACATCAAACGGTACATGGGTTACTGGTGGTACTAATGATACATATTGGAATGTAGGAAGTGATCACGCTCTTGCTGCATTTGGTTGGACATCAAACTTAAACGGATCTTTTTTACAGTGGGATTCATACAACCCAAACAGTTCTGAAACTAACTTTGCTTCAACCGCTGTAGATGGTTCTGTTACTTCACCAACTATTGATTTATCAGCTGTTTCAAACGCTGTTTTGAATTTCAAAACAGAATCAATGTATTGTTGTAACATTAATGAGTTCCCATGGGGATTAGCAATCTCTGTTGATAATGGTACAACTTGGAGTGATACAGTTGAACTAGATTTTGGTGTTGACAGAAACAGTGCTACTGAATATGTTGAAGCGCCAATGAACTATTCATACAACTTAAATAAATTTGGAGTTACTTTCTCAGCTAACACTAAGATTATGTTTGTATGGACTGCTAAAAACCAAGATGTTAATGGTCAATTAAATACTCACTACTGGTGGGACATTGATGATATTGAAATCATTGAAAACTATAACTATGATGTTTCTTTAAACTCTATGTGGTTAGCTGATATCTTTAACGATTATGAATACACAGATATCCCACAATCTTTTGGTGGTGAATTAACTGTAATGGCTACTATGTCAACTTTAGGTGCTCAAGCTCCAACTAATCTTTCATTAAATGTTGAGATTTATGATACAGCTGGTACTTTTATCACAAGTGCATCAGGTGGTACTTTCTCAAACAACTTCGTTTACGAATCTGACACTGTTGTTTTCAATACAGGTATTGATTTAAGTTCTTTAAACTTAAATATGTATTATGCTCAAGCAACTTTAACAATGGATCAAACTGATGAAAATAATTCTAATGATACTTTATCAAGAACATTTAGAATTTCTGATGTTTACTACGGTCAAAGAAATTATGATGCTCAATACAGATTTTATAACAATGCTGGA
The DNA here is from genome assembly GCA_964580965.1 of uncultured Flavobacteriales bacterium. Classification (GTDB taxonomy): domain Bacteria; phylum Bacteroidota; class Bacteroidia; order Flavobacteriales_D; family Crocinitomicaceae; genus CAIUKX01. The sequence goes on from CAZOLZ010000023.1 coordinate 4,414, forward strand.
GATCAAGATGCTCCAAACTACCAAGCTTATGAATTAGGGAATGCAATGTATATTCCTAATAACATTGAATTGCATGGTTTAGAGGTACCTATTGCTAATACATCAAGTTACCCAACTACTGCAAATACTGAATTAGCAATAAAGTTCTATGAATATGATCCAATGGGATCTGATTTCCAATCAGCTCACGTTCCATTAGACCCTGTTAGATACTTCACTATTGTAGATTCTTTGATTCCTGCAAGTGGTTCTAATACTGTATTATTAAACTTCCATCAAGCTACTGGTGATCAAGGTTCTGTTGCTTTAACAGGAGGTAAATACTACATTGTAGCTGTATCTCACGATGGAGGAACTGATAACAGCTTCTCAACATTAGTAAATAATACTGATGACGATTACTCTACTCACTTATATGGTGATTATGGTACTACTCCTGGTGACAGATGGTTTACATATGGAGAACAATTTACAAGTAGATTAGTATTCGACGAATCTTTAAGCATCGTTGAGAACAAATCTTTCAATAATGTAAGTGAAATTTATCCAAATCCAACAACTGGTGAAGCTACAATTTCATTCAACCTAGATAACGCTTCAAGTGTATCTATTAAAGTTGTTGATATTACAGGAAAAGTAGTTTACACTGCACCTACTGAAAACAAAGCTGCAGGTAAACATAATGTTAATATTAACGCAGCTTCTTTCAATAGCGGAGTTTACTATGTAACAATCGCTACTGAAGAATCTCAAGTAACTAGAAAATTAATCAGAAAATAATTTTTGATTCACTAATTTTGAAGGGTCTTGCTTAGCAAGGCCCTTTTTTTATGGAATTAATTGATGTTAGCTATTTTGGATTATTTTTGTTGACCTTTTTATCGGCAACAATTCTTCCTTTATCTTCTGAATTAATTTTAATCCTCATGCTATCACAAAATTATTCACCATTAGTCTGCCTAATAGTTGCATCAAGTGGAAATAGTTTAGGGGGTATTACCAATTATTTCATTGGTCGAATTGGAAATGTCAGATGGTTTAAAAAAATTGGAGTAAAAGAAGAAAAAATTCAAAAAACTTCATCTAAAATTCAAAAATTTGGAGCTTATATAGCTTTACTATCATGGGTACCTTTTATTGGCGATTTATTTATTGTTGCACTAGGTTTCTTTAGAGTTTCATTTAAAAAAGTTACTTTATTCATGGTGATTGGTAAGTTTACACGCTATCTTATAATTATATACTTCCTATCCCAGTTAAATGCTTAATTTTGGTTTAAAATAATTACTATGTCAAAACTTTGTCTTGTACCTACTCCAATTGGAAATTTAGAAGATATCACATTAAGGAGTATCCGAATGCTTAAAGAAGCATCGATTATTTATGCTGAAGATACGAGGGTGACAAAAAAATTATTAAAACACTTAGAGTTAAACAATACTGTTTTTCCTTTTCATGCACATAATGAACACAAAGTATTAAATAATGCAATTGATAAAATAAAAACAGTTGAACTTGCTGTTTTAGTTTCTGATGCAGGAACACCAGGAATTTCTGACCCTGGTTTTTTATTGACGAGAAAGTGTATTGAAGAAGGAATTGAAGTTGAATGTTTGCCTGGACCAACCGCTTTTATACCTGCATTAGTTTCAAGTGGTTTTCCATGTGACCGATTTATATTTGAAGGTTTCTTACCTCATAAAAAAGGACGACAAACAAAATTATTACAGATTGCTGAGGAAGAACGTACAGTTGTCTTGTATGAATCACCTCATCGCTTAATTAAATGTTTAGGTCAAATTGAAGAATTCATTGGGCCTGAAAGAGAGGTTTGCGTGGCTAGAGAAATTACTAAAATCTATGAAGAATATCAAAGAGGCTCAGTGAAAAAAGTAAAAGCTCATTATGAAAACCACCCTCCAAAAGGAGAAATTGTAATTGTTATAAAAGGTAAAAATGATTAACTCTACTTCGGCATTTGTATTAAAACAAAAAGGAAGTGCTGATCAAGCATTTGAATTAAAAGAAGTTAAACTTCCAAAATTAGATTCAGAAGAAGTTCTTATTCAAGTTGATGCTTTTGGATTGAATTATGCAGATGTAATGGCTCGTAATGGACTTTATAAAGAAGCACCACCAATGCCTTGTGTGATTGGTTATGAAGTTGTTGGTAAAATAATTGCAGGAGGAGAAAACGTTCATAAAGAGTGGATAGGAAAACGAGTTGTAGGGTTTACAAGATTCGGTGGTTATGCAAAACATGCAATATCTACAATAAATGGTATTGCACTCATCAATGATATCAGTAATGAAGAAGCTTTAGCTCTATGTACTCAAGGTGTGACAGCCTACTACATGACTAACTATTTTCAACATTTGCATAAGGGAGATTTCGCATTAATTCATGCCGCCGCTGGTGGAGTTGGAACTATGTTAATTCAATTATTGAAATTAAAAGGTATTAACGTAATTGCAAAAGTAAGTTCAAAAGAAAAAGAAGAACTTGCCAAAAAAATTGGAGCAGATTTTACAATTAATTATATAAAAAACGATTATTCTGAAAGTTGTGAGCGTATTTTAAACGGAGCTAAATTTAATGCAATTTATAACCCTGTTGGTGGCTCAACATTTAAAAAGGATCTCAAACTTTTAAATCAAGGTGGTGCACTCTATTTATTTGGCGGTTCGGAATTATCTGGAGGAAAACTAGGTTTTTTATCAGCAGTTAACTTTCTAATTAAAATGGGTATAGTTTTACCTATAGGACTAATGATGCAATCAAAATCAATTATTGGTGTAAATATGCTTAAAATTGGAGACAATCAACCTCAGGTAATTTTAAATTGTTTGAATAATTGTATCAGATTATTCCAAGAAGGAAAAATTAAACCACAAATTGGAGGTGTTTTCTCAACAAATGAACTAGCAAAAGCTCACGATTTTTTAGAAAGCGGTAAATCTAAAGGGAAACTTGTCATTAAATGGTAAACATATCGTAGTAGTCGGAATGGGTCCTGCTGGCTTAATGGCAGGAACACGTTTATTAGAGTTAGGTTATTCCGTTTCTTTTTACGACCATAAAAAAGCCGCCGGACGAAAATTTTTAGTTGCAGGAAATGGTGGTTTTAATTTAACTCACAGTGAAGATTTTGAACGATTTAAAACGAGATATTCTGACTTAAACATTAAAGCTGCTTTAAATTTATTCACTAGAGACAATTGGGTTGATTTTTTAAATAATTCGATCAAAATTCCAACTTTTACTGGTAGTTCTGGTAAAATATTTCCTATTAAAGAAATTAAACCAATTACTGTACTTTATAACTGGTTAAACTACATTCAGCATTTAGGAGGACAACTTTATTATGAACATGAGCTGATAGACTTTAAAAATAATCATGTAACATTTAAGACGAATACCGAAGAAAACATAAAAGTAAATTCAGACTATATCATTTTCGCTCTTGGTGGAGGTTCTTGGTCTGTTACGGGATCAACTGGAAAATGGTTATCGTTATTTACAAACAAAAGAATCACAACAAAACCTTTTGAATCATTCAATTCTGGTTATGAATTAAATGATTGGGAAAAAAATAAATCTTTAGCAGGTGGAATCGTTAAAAATATCATTGTTAAGTTAGGAGATTTCCAAAAGGAAGGAGATATCGTTTTTACAGATTATGGTATAGAAGGAACGCCTATTTATTGGTCAAACCAAGCTTTTAAAAACTCTTCTAGTAAACAACTATCATTAGATTTAAAGCCTACTTTGAGTCTAACTGAGATTGAAACAATTTTAACAAAAGCTAAAAATATTTCTGAAGGATTAAAAAAATTAAAATTATCAAAGACAATCATAAATTATTTTAAAATCAATCTATCAAAGAAAGAATATACGACTGTAAATTTTGTTGCACAATTAATTAAAAGTTTGACCTTTACGATTAAAGATATAAGGCCAATTGAGGATGTAATATCTACAAAAGGAGGAGTAAAAACAAAAAATGAAAACTTTTCCTTAATAAAATATCCTAATGTTTTTTGTTGTGGAGAAATGCTAAATTGGAGCGCACCAACTGGTGGTTATTTAATTCAAGGTGCAGTATCTACAGGTTATTATGTTGCTAGTGAAATAGAAAAGCTAAACCAACGACTCTAATACCTCTCTCATCTTATTGGGAATCTCAATCGTTTGATTTTTAGAAGCATCAAAACAAACCATAATAGATGAACCAGTTGTTCTAACTTCATCTTTTACTTTTAATTCATAATATAAAATAAAACTCTTTGTACCTAACTTTTCTGTTTTTAATGAAATGATTGGTTGTTCATTTAAAGTTACTGGTTTTAAATATTCGATTTCATTTTTTCTTAAAAGCACACCAAATTGATTCCAATCCCAATTTGAGCCTAATAATTTAGAAAAAATCAAAACCCTAGCCATCTCAAAATATGACAAATAAACAGCATTGTTTACATGCCCCATTACATCAATATCAGCAAATCTAACTTGAATATTAACACTTTCCACTTCTTTTATTTTTTATCTAGCAATTCAAATTCTGAATTGTTACTAATATACTCAGGAACAATCTCTTTCATCTTAGATACAATATTGACATTTTGTTGAGCTTCAAATAAAGCAATTAGGTCATCTATCAAACGAATTGTTTCTTCCGTTTCAGTTCTAACTTTAGCAATTAAAATTTGAGGATGATGAGTTAGTAATGTATTCTCTTCGATAGCCAACAGTTCCTCATATAACTTCTCTCCTGGGCGAAGTCCTGTTATTTTGATTTCAATATCTTTTCCTTCCTCAAGTCCACTCAACTTTATCATTTTCTTAGCTAAGTCAATAATCTTAACTGACTCACCCATGTCAAACACATAAATTTCTCCACCATGGCCCATTGAACCTGCCTCTAAAACAAGTTGGCATGCTTCAGGAATAGTCATAAAGTAACGGGTAATTCGTTCATCTGTTAACGTTATTGGTCCACCTTGATCAATTTGTTTTTGAAACAATGGGATCACAGAACCATTGGAACCTAAAACATTTCCAAAACGTGTCGTAATAAATTTCGTTTTGTTTTTTGAATTTGCAAACTGAGCATAGATTTCAGCAATTCTTTTTGAAGCTCCCATGACATTTGTTGGATTTACCGCTTTATCAGTGGAAATCATAACAAATTTTTCGACATCAAACGCAATTGATAAATCCACAAGGATTTTAGTACCGTTAATATTTGTAAAAATAGCTTCTGATGGATTATCCTCCATTAATGGAACGTGTTTGTATGCAGCTGCGTGGAAAACTATCTGAGGTTTAAAAAAATCAAAAGCCCTTTGCATGCGCTCTTTATTTCTTATGTCACCAATAACTATGTCAAATTGAAGATCTGGAAACTTATAAAATAACTCATTTTGAAGTTCATACATTGGTGATTCAGCTTGATCCAAAAGAATTAACTTTTTAGGATTATATTTAGAAATTTGCCTTACCAATCCACTTCCAATTGACCCTGCAGCACCAGTAACTAAAATCACTTTATTAGATAAACCATCATTGATTTTTACTTCATCTAAAACAATAGGCTTTCTTCCAAGTAAATCTTCAATCCTTATTTTTGAAATTTGCTTGGTTGTAAACTCTCCGTTAATCCAACTTACTGCATTTGGAACTTTAGTAATAACAACATTGTGAGCTAAACAAACTTCAACTATTTTCTTTCTATTATCTTCATTTGGCTCTTGAATTGCTAAGATGACTTGTGTTATCCCCTCATCTTTTATTAATTCTTCCAATTTTGATGGATGAAAAATAGTTAAACCTTGTAAAATTGAACCTTGCAGTTTTTTGTTATCATCCAAAAATCCAATCAATTTGTAAGATAATGTTGCATCTTTTTCTATTGTTCGTTTGGTTATTAAACCTGAAACACCAGCACCATAAATCAAAACACGTTCGGTTGAGTCTTTAGGTTTAATTGATTCAAGATAGATTAATTTTATAGTAAATCGAATTCCTGTTAGAAAGAAAAAAGATGCTAAAAATTCAATTAGTAAAACAGAAGTTGGAAATAAATAATAACTATCGAAAAAATAAAAACGAATTAAACCAAAAAAAACATATGTAGCAGAACTTACAAAAGATGCAAAAAAGATTCTTCTCAAATCTTCCGTAGATGTATGCCTAACCAATCCTTTATGGATTTTAAATCTGTTAAACACAATCAATTTGACTCCAATAAACAATAATATTGATTTGGATAATATATCCCATTCTAACTGAATTTGAGTATCTTCTGCTTTAAGATCAAATCGAATTAGATAAGCAAATAATAACCCAAATAAGGATAATATAATATCCATCAATGCAATTACCCATCTGGGAGTGCTATTTTTAGGTAAAATCATACGCAAATTTACTAAAATAAATGCTTACATTTAGGATTAACGTTAGTTGGGTTATACAATTTTTACATTGTAGCCGTTGGTTGGTTGTCAAAACGTTATAAAATTTACCTCTTGGAAATCTAATCGCTAATTGAATTACACGATTTATTAAATCAGAATGTCTCAATATTATCGATGATAGATAGATTCACTTTGCTCTTGACCTATTCGCTTCTGTTTTATTACAAATAAACTCTTATTTGTAGGATAATTTTATTTTTGTTAATTAATCTATTATAAAACTGTTTAATATTCGAAATTTAATGTTAGAAATAGAAAGAAAATTTTTAGTTAACAAAGAATTATGGAATGAAGTTCCTAAACCTACTCCTTTCAGAATTCAACAAAGCTATCTTTCTAATGATCCTAATTCTACTGTAAGAGTTAGACTAAAGAATGAAAAGGCATATCTGACAATAAAAAGTAAAACTATTGGAATATCCAGAAAAGAATTTGAATATGAAATCCCTTTTTCTGATGCAGAAGCTATGATTCAAGGATTAGCCAACAAAACAATCAGTAAAAAAAGGTATGAAATCATTCATGAAAAACACACTTGGGAAGTTGATGTTTTTGAAGGAAAATTAACGGGTTTAGTGATTGCTGAAATTGAACTAAGTCATAAAAATGAAAGTTTTAATTTACCCAATTGGGTAGAAAAAGAAGTTTCTGATGATCCTCAATACTTCAACTCAAAGCTAATTGAAAAATGTTAGGAAAATTAATCTTCACTAACAATTGGTTGTGACATCAAATCAAAAACCATAGATCCAAGTTCACAAGTAAACCAATCATTAAAATTGGATAAGCTAATTTTAGGCCATTCCTCCTCCTCTTCAGTAATAGCTTCCAATTCCATTCTGAAAATCTTCTTAAAATTTTGTTCTATAATTAATTCATCATCAACAAAATCTTCTTCAATTAAATATATGGATGGTTCATTATCATCTTCTTCATCAAAGAAAATCTCTAAATCAAATTGATTTGCCCAATCAAAAAAAGGCTGTTTTGCTTTTACAATGATGAACCCCCTATTTACTACTTTTACCATTTTTTTCCTTTAGATTACTGTCAAGCCATATACAATTACCAATCTCTCCTTGAGTTAATACGTATAAAACTTGATTTTTTTTAGTTTTTAATGATTCAATCCAACTTTTCAAAGCTGGATGAAATGAAAAGTTCAACATAAAAATTTCATTTCCTAAAACTATCAAACAAAAAGACTCTTTTTTTAACCTTTTTACAGCATACAAATCTAATTGATTATGATCTATCCAATTATAAAAAACCATTTTAGAAACTAAACTATCTTTAAAAATCCAATTTTTTACTGTTTTCTTAGAATTTAAATAATTAAATGAAAACTTTTGATTATCAATATTTTCAAAACGATCTAAAAAATCATTTTTTTCAACTTCTTCAACCTCAGATGTATCAACCTCAAGCACTTGAAACAATTTGCCAATATGATTAGGATAAGTTAAATAAGACAAAGAATCTTGACTTATTTTCTTTTTTTCAGTATCCTCTATGTACTTTTGGGAAGACTTAACGATATCATCAAAATTTATCACCTCTTCTCGTTGTTCACAAGCATAGATAGCAACTAAAAAAACAATAAAATAAGTAACTCTTTTAATTTGACTCATTCGTTTATTAATTCAATTGAATAGTTATGCAAAACTAATACTAATTTATATCAGTATTTGTATTTTTGTATGAAATCAGATTTTAAAACTAAAATGAAGCAATTTAATATCCCAGAATTTTATCGTTCTCCGATTATCAGTAAAGTTAAAGCACAAAGAAAAGCTGATGATCCTCGGAAAAAAGATTTTAGTCCAACAGTATTAAAGTTTGGTAAAATTGAATTTTTAATTGCTCGACATTTTGGTTTTTGTTACGGGGTTGAAAATGCGATAGAAATTGCTTACAAGGCAATTCATGAAAATCCTGGAAAACGAATTTTCTTATTAAGTCAAATGATTCATAATCCAGATGTTAATGATGACCTTACGAGTTATGGTATTCAATTTATTCAAGATACATCTGGAAATCAATTAATTGAATGGGACACAATAACAAATCAAGATATCGTAATTATACCCGCCTTCGGAACAACCGTTGAAATAGCTCAATTATTAAACGAAAAAGGAGTTGATGTAAAAACATATAACACAACTTGCCCATTTGTTGAAAAAGTTTGGAATCGAACAAAAACTCTAGGAGCGTCAGATCATACAATAGTGATTCATGGTAAACATAACCATGAAGAAACTAGAGCAACGTTTTCTCACAGTCAAAAAAGTGCACCTTCAATAGTTGTAAAAGACATCGAAGAAACAAAGGTACTAGCAGATTATATTCTTGGAAAAATTAATGATGATGCTTTTGAAAAACAATTTGACGGAAAATACTCATCAAATTTTGACCCTAAAAAGCACCTAAATAAAATTGGAGTAGTTAATCAAACTACAATGTTAGCTTCAGAGACGCAAGAGATAACTGATTTTCTTCGTCAAAAAATGATTGAAAAGTACGGTGAAGCAAATATCAAAAATCATATGGCAGATACAAGAGATACACTTTGTTATGCTACAAATGATAATCAATCTGCTACTTATGGTTTGTTAGAACAAGAAGCTGACTTGGCAATTGTTGTAGGTGGTTACAACAGCTCCAACACAACACATTTAGTTGAACTTTTGGAACAAAAATTCAAAACATTTTTTATCCGTTCGAATGAAAGTATTCTTTCAAATCATGAAATAAACGCTTTCAACATTCATAATAAAAAAATAGAACATCATTCAGTATTCCTACCTGAAAAAGAAAACATCAGGATTATTTTAACTTCAGGAGCTTCTTGTCCAGATGCCGTTGTTGATGGTGTGATTCAAAAATTAATTGGTAACGAAGAATCAAAAATGGAGAATTGATTTGTAATTCTCATTTTTTAAATTTCATATAATCTGTCAATAAATCATAGACAATAATTATATTTGCATTGATGGAAAAGCAAATCATTCTGAATACAAGACATTTTGAACTGACTCTCAATCGTCTTTGCTATGAACTCATCGAAACTCACAATGACTTTTCAAATACTGTATTAATAGGTTTACAGCCCAGAGGGATTAATGTTCTTGCTCGTTTAAAAAAACAATTAGAAACGATTTTAAACCATAAAATCATCTGTGGTAATCTGGATATTACATTTTATCGTGATGATTTCAGAAGAAGGGAAGTACCTTTAATACCAAGTGCAACTAATATTGATTTTGTAATTGAAAATAAAAATGTTGTACTTATCGATGATGTCTTATATACAGGTAGAACTATTCGTTCTGGTTTAGATGCTTTATTAGCGTTTGGTAGACCAGAAAAAGTAGAGCTACTAACTTTCGTTGATAGACGATTCAAAAGAGATTTGCCAATTCAAGCAGATTACATTGGAAAAACAGTTGATACTCTAATTTCTGAAAAAGTATCAGTTGAATGGAAAGAGATAGAAGGAGAAGATAAAGTTGTATTGTACACACCGGATAACAATGAATAATTTAAGTGTTGAGAACCTTACTGGTATTAAAGATCTAACCAGAGAAGATATTGAATTAATTTTCAAAACTGCTGATAGTTTTAAGGATGTCATCAACAGACCAATTAAAAAAGTTCCTTCACTTAGAGATATTACTATTGCGAATTTATTTTTTGAAAATTCAACAAGAACGAGGCTATCATTCGAACTAGCTGAAAAAAGACTTTCTGCTGATGTTATCAATTTCAGTGCTTCAAGTAGTTCTGTAAAAAAAGGTGAAACATTAATCGATACTGTTAACAATATCTTATCAATGAAAGTTGATATGGTTGTAATGCGTCATCCAAACCCCGGTGCTGCAAAATTCCTTTCTGAAAGGATTGATGCAAAGGTTGTAAATGCAGGTGATGGAACACATGAACACCCTACCCAGGCACTATTAGATGCTTATTCAATTCGTGAAAAATTAGGAACTGTAGAAGGAAAAAAAGTAGTTATTGTCGGTGATATTCTTCACTCAAGAGTTGCGCTTTCAAATATTTATTGCCTTCAAAAATTAGGGGCTGAAGTAATGGTTTGTGGACCTACTACTCTAATTCCGAAATATATTCATGAATTAGGTGTTAAGGTAGAGCATAATCTAATTAAAGCATTAGAATGGTGTGATGTTGCTAATATGTTACGTATCCAGCTTGAAAGACAAGATATTAAATATTTTCCTTCATTACGTGAATATTCAATGCAATTTGGTTTAACTAAAGAGATTTTAGATAATTTATCCAAAGAAATAGTTGTTATGCATCCTGGACCTATCAACAGAGGTGTAGAAATTACAAGTGATGTAGCTGACTCAAAGCAGGCGATAATTTTACAGCAAGTAGAAAATGGAGTTGCGGTAAGAATGGCTGTTATCTATTTACTTGCCTCAAAAATTAACCGTTAATAATTATCATTATATTTGTTAAAACTTGTGAGTATGGATTTCGAAGTTAAACAAAATAGCAACGGTTCGGTAGTAGTTTCTAAAACAGCTAAGTTAACTGCATCGAATGCTGCTGAATTAAAAGAGGCCTTTCATTCACTAAACAAAGGTAGTGTCAATACAATTATTTTAGATTTGGAAGAAACTAAATATTGTGACTCTTCTGGATTAAGTGCAATTTTATTAGGAAACAGACTTTGTAAAGATACTAATGGTAGGTTTATTTTAACGAGCTTACAACCAACTGTGTTAAAAGTCATACAAATTGCACAATTAGATAAAGTTTTACAAATTTTTGAAAATCAAGAAGAAGCTTTAAAAACACTTTAAATTGAGTTTTAAAGTCACCATACTTGGTTCTGGCGCTGCACTTCCTACAGCACAAAGAAATCCGACTTCACAGTATATTGAATGTCAAAATCGTCACATCTTAATTGACTGTGGTGAAGGTACGCAAATGCAAATGCGTAAATTTGGTATCAAACTTCAAAAAATCTCACATATTTTAATCTCACATCTTCATGGTGATCATTATTTTGGGTTAGTTGGCCTTCTAAGTACCATGCATCTGTTAGGAAGAGATAAAGGTATTACAATTTATGGTCCGAAAGAGTTAGAACAAATCATTCGTTTACAATTAGAAATCGGTGGTAACAAAATAGGGTTTGACTTAAACTTCGAGCAAATTGAAAACCATCAGAAAGGTCTAGTTTTTGAAGATAAATGTATCGAAATTCATACATTTCCTCTAAAACATAAAATCCAAACTAATGGATATTTAATCAAAGAAAAACAAAAAGAGCTAACACTTGATAGTGAACGTTTTTATGCCGATAACCTTTCGATTCAATTCATTCATCAATTCAAAAAAGGTTTAGATGTAGTGGATGAAAATGGAAAAAAATACTTATATAAAGATTATACTTTAAAACCTTCACCTCCTAAATCTTATGCTTTCTGCTCCGACACCGCTTATTCTGAAAATATAATCCCTTCAATAAAAGATTGTAATGTATTATATCACGAAGCAACGTTCACAGAAAAAGAAATAGACCGAGCAAAATCAACACTTCATTCTACTGCTAAACAAGCCGCCACTATAGCTTTAAAAGCTAATGTAGGTAAATTACTTATGGGACATCTTAGTGCACGTTTTAAAAACGAAAAACAACACTTAACCGAAGCAAAAAGTGTTTTTGAAATGTGTACTGTCGTAAGTGATGGCGATGTAATTTTGATTTGAAAAAATAAGTCAAAAACACCTCTTAATTACAGAAAATCAATATTCCTCTTCAACCCTTTATATTTTGTCCTTTTAACAGCAGAATTTTTAAATAATTCTTTAAAAACTTCCTCAGTTAAATCACACCAATCTGCTTTTGACATTTTTAATAAATTTTCATGTGGGTTAAACGCTGATTCTTTCGTTGGTTTTGAAAAACGGTTCCAAGGACAAACATCTTGACAAACATCACATCCAAACATCCAGCCATCCATTTTTTCTTTGAATTCAATTGGAAGTATCTGATCTTTTAACTCAATTGTTAAATAAGAAATGCATTTTGAGCCATCAACTACATAGGGTTCAACTATTGCATCCGTTGGACATGCATCTATACATTTAGTACAGGTTCCACAATAGTCTTTGATCGGTCCATCCTCTTTTAATTCAAGATCTAAAATTAACTCAGCAATAAAAAAGAAAGAGCCATGTTTTGGATGAATTAAATTTGAATTTTTACCTATCCATCCTAATCCAGATTTTTTAGCCCAAGCTTTATCCATTACTGGGGCTGAATCTACAAACATTCTCCCTCCAACTTCACCAATTTCTTCATGGATAAATGCAAACAATTGTTTTAATTTATCTTTAATCACAAAATGATAATCTTGACCGTAAGCATATTTTGAAATTTTGGGTGCATTTAAATCAGACTGAGTTTCCAATGGATGATAATTTAACAAAAGAGATACAACAGATTTAGCATCATCAACCAATAATCTTGGGTCTAATCGTTTGTCAAAATGGTTATTCATATAATCCATTTTACCATTGTATGATTTTTTCAACCATTCTTCTAAGCGAGGCGCTTCTTCCTTTAAAAAATCGGCTTTAGAAATACCACAATAAAAAAAACCCAATGCATGGGCTTTTTCTTTAATTAATTTAGTATTTCGTTCAATGTTACTCATCAAAAAGTCCACCTTGAGAAGACCATCCTGGAACTATTCCTAGGTGTTTATAAGCTTTTTCAGTTACTTTCCTACCTCTAGAAGTTCGCATAATATATCCTTCTTGTATCAAAAATGGTTCATAAACCTCCTCTAAAGTTCCAGCATTTTCACCAATTGCTGTAGCAATAGTTGTTAATCCTACTGGACCACCGGAAAATTTAGAAATAATTGTTGAAATAATTTTATTATCCATTTCATCTAAACCATTCTGATCTACATTTAGTGCTTTTAATGCAAGATTAGTAATATCTAAGGTGATTGTTCCATCTCCTTTGATTTGTGCAAAATCACGAACTCTTCTTAAAAGGGCATTAGCGATTCTGGGAGTTCCTCTACTTCTACTTGCTATTTGATAAGCTGCATCTTCATTAATATGGATATCTAGCAAATCAGAGGAGCGTTGAACAATTGAAGTTAAAGTTTTAGCATCATAATATTCTAAGCGTGAATTGATACCAAAACGAGCACGCAAGGGAGACGTTAATAAACCCGATCGAGTAGTAGCACCAATTAAGGTGAATGGGTTTAAAGTGATTTGAACAGTTCTAGCATTTGCACCTGCATCAATTATGATATCAATTACATAATCTTCCATTGCAGAATATAAATACTCTTCAATAACTGGACTCAAACGATGAATTTCATCAATAAATAACACATCGCCAGCATTGAGATTTGTGAGTAAACCTGCTAAATCACCAGCTTTATCTAAAACAGGACCACTTGTTACTTTGAACCCAACACCTAATTCGTTAGCAACAATATTGGCAAGTGTTGTTTTCCCAAGCCCTGGAGGACCATGTAATAATACGTGATCTAATGGTTCTCCCCTTAATTTAGCTGCACGAATAAAAACATCTAAATTATCTACAACAGATTTTTGACCCGTAAAATCATCTAATAGTTTTGGCCTTAAAACTTTATCAACTTCTTTGTCTGAATTAAATGATGCTTCTTCCCTATAATCAAAAGAGTCTTCCAAATCTTAACTTTTTATCAAAAATACAAAAGCCCCTCCATATGGAGAGGCTTTCGTACATATATTTTAAGAATTAATGCTCTTCTTCATCAGCACCCATTGGAACTGTTTGAGGAATGAAATCATCATCAGCTCCAGGTTTTGAATAATCATATGGCCATCTATGAACTGTAGGTAATTCACCTGGCCAGTTACCATGAACATGCTCTACAGGAGTAGTCCACTCTAATGTATTTGATTTCCATGGGTTTTGAACAGTTTTAGGTCCTCTATACATACTGTAAAAGAAATTAAACAAGAAAATAAGTTGAGCAACTGCTGAAATAATTGCAAAAACAGTAATAACAACATTTAAATCCATAATCATGTCATATGTATCAGTACTGAACTCACCATAAACAGAGTAGTTGTAATAACGACGTGGTGCTCCGGCTAAACCAACAAAGTGCATTGGGAAGAATACGCCGTATGCACCAAAAATTGTTAACCAAAAATGAACAAAACCTAAGCGCATATTCATCATTCTTCCAAACATTTTTGGGAACCAATGATAAACACCACCAAACATACCGAAAACAGCTGACATACCCATTACAATGTGGAAGTGAGCTACTACAAAGTAAGTATCATGTATAGCGATATCAAGAGCTGAATCAGCTAAAATTATACCTGTTACACCTCCAGTAATAAAAGTTGAAACTAAACCAATAGCAAACATCATAGCTGGTGTCATAACAATAGAACCTTTCCATAAAGTTGTAATGTAGTTGAATACTTTAACTGCAGAAGGAATAGCAATTAGTAATGTTGTAAATACAAAAACACTACCAATAAATGGATTCATCCCTGTAATAAACATATGGTGACCCCATACGATAAATGACAAGAAACCAATCGCTAAGATAGAACCAATCATAGCTCTGTATCCAAAAATTGGTTTTCTAGAATTAGTAGAAATAATTTCAGATGATAAACCTAATGCAGGTAATAATACAATGTATACCTCAGGGTGACCTAAAAACCAGAATAAATGTTGATATAAGATTGGAGAACCACCATGATTAGCTAACATTTCACCTCCAACAATTATATCAGATAAATAGAAACTTGTACCAGCTAATCTATCCATCATCAATAATACAACAGCAGAAACTAAAACTGGGAAAGATAAAACACCTAAAATAGCAGTAACAAAGAACGCCCAAATTGTTAATGGCATTCTTGTCATAGACATTCCTTTAGTTCTTAAGTTTAATACGGTAACAATATAATTCAAAGAACCAAGTAAAGATGATACAACGAAGATAGTCATAGAAGCTAACCATAAAGTCATACCTAAACCAGAACCACCTATTGCTTGAGGTAAAGCTGATAGAGGAGGATAAACTGTCCATCCTGAAGAAGCTGGTCCTGTTTCAATAAACAACGAAACCAACATAATAATACTTGAGATAAAAAAGAACCAATATGATAGCATATTTAAAAAGCCAGAGGCCATATCTCTTGCACCAAGCTGTAATGGGATTAGTAAGTTTGAAAATGTACCAGATAAACCACCAGTCAACAAGAAGAATACCATAATAGTACCATGAATAGTAACTAAACCAAGATACATATCTTCTTTTAGAACACCTCCTGGTGCCCATGTTTCACCCAAGAAGAATGATAAAAAATCAGAACTTTCACCTGGCCATGCTAATTGAATCCTGAAAAGGATGGATAATAACATAGCAACTATACCCATAATAGTAGCAGTCAATAAAAACTGTTTGGCTATCATCTTATGATCCTGACTGAAGATATACTTTGATACAAAGCTTTCTTCATGATGTCCATGAGAATCGTGATGACCGTGTGTTTCTTGAGCGATTGCTGACATTTTATTTGAATTTAAAAAATTATTAAACTTAATTTTAATTAGCAGCTACACTTTCAGCAGCTGGAAAATAAATATCTTTGAATGTTGATTTAGCTTTAGATTTCATAAATACATTGTATTTTGCTTCATCTAAAACAACAACCATCATTTTCATTTTGTAATGAGCACTTCCACAAATCTTGTTACACATAATAACAAAATTAAAGTTTGGATCATTCATTTTTACTCTCATTTGAGCAGTAGTGATATCAGGAGTAAATTTAAAATTAGTAGTTAATCCTGGTACTGTATTCATTTGACTTCTAAAGTGAGGGAAATAAGCAGAATGAATTACATCTTTAGATCTATAATTAAACTCATATTCTTTATTTACACACAAGAATAAAGTATCTTTTTGGATAATATCATCCCAAGCAGAATCATCAATTTTAGCATCATGATGACCCTTCATTTGATACAATAACCTGATTAATCTTGTTTTTCTTTCTAAGTCGGTAGACATTGCTCCTCTTTCATCTTCAGAAAAAACTAATTTAGGATCATTTAATTTTGATTCTAAAGCATTTATACCAGTAACACCATTCTCCATTCTGTAAATAGCACTATCAATAGTAGCTGACGTCATTAAAGCTAGTTCATTGTCGTCTGACGTTAGCTTGTAATCAAATTTACCTAACACATTATCTTTACCAGAATATCTAGCAGTCCAATCAAATTGTTTAGAGAACAATTCGACACGAATAGCTTCCTCATCAGCATCGTCCATGATAGTGTTCCAACTTCTTAGACCTAAAATGATGATAATAGCTAAAACAGCAGCAGGTATAATAGTCCATATCATCTCCAACTTATTATCATGTGGGAAATAATATGCTTTTACACCAGGCTTTCTGATATATTTATTAGCAAAAACAAATAATAATGTATTAGTTAAAAAGAAAACTATTATAATAATAACAAAGTTTACATTTAATAACCAATCTAAATCTTTACCATGAACAGAAGCAGCAGGACCTCTACCTGTCCAACCATACTTAAACATTAAATAAACAAAACCAACAAATAAAAATGCCATAAAAACAAGCATTAATTTTGCATTCAATTTATTATCACGATTATTTACTTCATGTTCTCCTTGCTTTCTAATTTTAGAAGAAAGTTCATATAAACGCACCAACTGAGCAACTGCTATTACTCCTAATGCGATAACTAATAATGCAATTAATTTGCTTTCCATCTCTATATACTTTGTCTGTTATTATCAATTAAATTTCGTGGTGAATACTTTCATCTAAGAAAGGATGGTTCACCGGGGTTAATGGAGCTTTTGTAAGATTCTTTAGAATAGTTTTAATAAAGAAACCTGCACCAACTAAAGCTAAACCAACTTCCATAAATCCAACACTAGCTTTAGGCCCAATTGATCCAGCAGAGATCATAATATAAACATCTAACCAGTGACCAACTAGAATGATTAAACCTATAAGAGTTAAAATACCTGCATTTCTTTTAGCGTCTCTTGACATTAAAACTAACATTGGGAATGCAAAATTAATGAAGAACATTCCAAAGTACAAATATTTAAAATTCTCTATTCTAGTTACATAGTAAACGGCTTCTTCACCAATATTTGCATACCAAATTAACATGAACTGACTAAACCATAAATAAGACCATAAAAAAGATGTAGCAAAAGTCCATTTTCCTAAATCATGAATATGGTTTTCGTTTACTTTTGGTAAATAACCTAATTTCTTTAAATAAATCGTTAAAAGTACAAGTACTGTCATAGCAGAACACCACATTCCAGCAAATACATACCATCCAAATAATGTAGAAAACCAATGCACATCGATAGACATAATCCAATCCCATGCAGAAGAAGAACTAAATACAGCAAAGAAAACTAAGAAAGTAGCACCTTTTCTGTAGTTAGTAAAATGGATATCAGTACCTCCTACTTTATCTTCTAATAATGATCTGTTTTTAAAGCCTCTCCAAAATAAAAAGTAAGCAGCAAAATAAGCTAATGTTCTAATCCAGAAAAAGAACTTATTTAAATAAGCTGATTTATGATCTACTAATTCATCATAGTGAACTGATGATGGATTAGTAGATTCAGGATCCATCCACATGTAAATGTGAGCTCCATCTAAAAATGTAATAATTAATAAAACTACACCTAAAATTACAATTCCATATGGAATATAACCACTTACTGCTTCGATTACTCTTTTAATAGATGCATACCATCCTGTTTCTGTGGCATACTGCAATGTGAGAAAGAAGAAAGCTCCTAAACCAATAGCAAAGAAGTAAAAGCTATTAATTAAACCATCTGCCAAAAGTCTTTGAACAAGATTTTCTTCACCTGAATTAGAAATGATTCCAATTATAGTGAATAAAACACCTACTACTAACAAAACATTAGTAAGCATTTTAGATTTATTTGTTACTTTGAATTCCATTTTCTTTTGTTAATGTATTAATATATTAGCTTTAATTAGTTAATGATTCAGTTGCCTCATCATTAGCTGAAGTAGCAACAGTTTTACCATAATTTTCATCTTGAAACTTTCTAACATAGTGAACAAGTGTCCAAATTTCTTTTTTATTAAGGATTGAACCATGACCTCCCATAGCACCTTTACCATAATAAATTGAATAAAACATTTGTCCTTCAGTTGCAGCAACATTTTGATAATTAGGAACACCAGCATATGCACCACTTGTTACCATAGGACCATTACCATCACCTTTTGTACCATGGCAATGAGCACAATAAGAATTAAATAATGCTTTACCATTCTTAAAGATTTGATCTGCATTAGAATCATTAATAGCATATGGGTTCTCATCATTTAATGATAAAGTATATTCATCACTAGCAGATAAGTCTTGACCATAAATACCATGAGTCAACTTAAATGCCTCACTAGGTTTTCTAAAATAAGGTAACATTAAACTAACTTCAGCAGAATCAGTACCACAATAAGGAATCGTATTGTTTGGTGGAACTAATGCTGAAATTTTAGTTTTAACATTATCATTTAACTTACCTCTTACTTCACCATAATCAACATATGGTTCAATTGCTGGAGATCGATACATATCAGGCATGTATTCATTTCCAGGACTATCAGCATTAGAAGTACAAGAGCCAAGAATTAATGATGACACTGCTACTAACGCTAAACTTGCTATTGCCTTAAATTTAATTTTCATATGTGTTCCTAAATTTACTTTGAAAGAACTCTGTCTTTGGTAAATTAATTAATTTCTTTTTGATCTAATTCTACAATTCCTGTCTCATTCAACATTGATACAATGTCTTCATTTGAAAATTGAGCATTTTCAGAAGCTCTTAATTCAATAACGAATCTATCATCAGTTGTTCTTGGATCAGGATTTTGAGCTGGCATTCCAGGAATAGTTTTGTTACTTAATAAATAAGTAATTGCCATACCGTGGGCCGCACATAAAACTGTGAACTCAAAAGTGATTGGAATAAAAGCTAAAATATTCTCCAAGTATGTTGAATTTGGCTTACCACCAATGTTCATAGGCCAATCTCCAACCATAAAATAACGCATACCTATAGTTGCTAGCATCATACCTGTTATAGCAAACAAAAATGAAGCGATACCTAAGCGTGTGTTTTTAACACCTATAATTGGATCTATTCCGTGAATTGGAAACGGAGAAAAAACCTCTGATACCTTTACTCCTTTTGATATCAACAACTTTGCTCCATCTTTAAGAACATCGTCGTCGTCATACATTGCATATATTACTTTTTCTGCCATTTTATAATAATTTGTTTAAATTAATGACTTTCTAAACCGCTTTCATGATCAGGAGCATTTTTATAAGATTCACCTGATGATTTTAAAATTGTTTTAACCTCATTTAAAGCAAGAACTGGGAAAAATCTTGCGAACAATAAGAAGAAAACGAAAAATAAACCTATTGTACCAATATATACCGCAAGGTCGATATGGCTTGGGAAATGCATAGACCATGAAGAAGGTAAATAATCTCTGTGAATTGAAGTTACAATAATTACATAACGCTCAAACCACATACCAATATTTACTACAATTGAAATGATGAAAGTAAATAATAAACTTCTTCTAAGTTTTTTAAACCACATTAACTGTGGTGATATAACGTTACAAGTCATCATTGACCAATATGCCCACCAGTATGGTCCAGAAAAACGATTAATAAATGCATATTGTTCGTATTCAACACCTGAATACCATGAAACAAATAACTCAGTTAAATAAGCAACACCAACAATTGAACCTGTAACCATGATTACAATATTCATGTACTCAACGTGTCTTGTGTGAATGTATGCTTCTAATTTCATTGCTTTACGAATAACAAGCATTAATGTTTGCACCATCGCAAAACCAGAGAATACTGCACCAGCAACAAAGTAAGGAGGAAAGATTGTTGTATGCCATCCTGGTATTACCGATGTAGCAAAGTCAAAAGATACAATCGAGTGAACTGAGAATACAAGTGGTGTTGATAATCCAGCTAATACTAAAGATACTAACTCAAATCTGTTCCAATGTTTAGCTCTACCTGACCATCCAAAAGATAAAATACTATACATCTTTTTAGGAATAGGTCTCTTAGCTCTATCACGAATAGTTGCAAAATCAGGAATCAATCCAATGTACCAAAACACTAGTGAAACTGATAAGTAAGTTGAAATCGCAAATACGTCCCATAATAATGGTGAGTTAAAATTAACCCACAATGAACCAAATTGGTTAGGGATAGGTAAAACCCAATATCCTAACCATAATCTACCCATGTGGATTAAAGGAAATAAACCTGCCATGAATACAGCAAAAATTGTCATCGCCTCAGCAGAACGGTTAATTGCCATTCTCCATTTTTGACGGAACAATAATAATACTGCAGAGATTAATGTACCAGCGTGACCAATACCAACCCACCAAACAAAGTTAGTGATATCCCAAGCCCATCCAATCGTCTTGTTTAATCCCCATACTCCAATACCTGTTCCTAATAAGTAGGCAATACTTCCTACTCCGTACAATCCAATAATTAAAGCAATACCAAAAAGTATATACCACATTCTTGGTGCTTTATCCTCAATTGGCTTACAAACGTCTTCGGTAATTTCATGGTACGTTTTGTGACCTAAAATGAGGGGTTCTCTTATTGCTGCTTCTTTATGCATTATAACTGTATTTATTTCAATTAATGATGACCTTTATTTTCTCCGTGTTCAGAATGACCTCCTTCACCATGTGAAACTGTCATCTCTTCAACTTGTAACGAATCCAACTCTTTGTTTTCTTCATTTCTAACTTTAACCTTGTACCATATGTTTGGTTTAACACCAACTTCTTCTAAAGCTTGGTAAGCACGAGTATCTTCAGAACTTTTACGAACCGCAGAATTAACGTCATTCCAATCTCCAACGATGATAGCATTAGTAGGACATGCTTCAGAACAAGCTGTAGCTAACATCCCGTCCTGTACAGGATTTCCATCTTTTTTAGCTTCTAACTTAGTTGCCTGAATCCTTTGTACACAGAAAGAACATTTTTCCATAACCCCTCTTGTACGAACGGTTACATCAGGATTAAGTACCATTCTACCTAAATCATCCTGAGCTGGGTTAATTTCAGTAAACTTCTTGTATGAAGGATAATTAAACCAGTTAAAACGTCTTACTTTATATGGACAGTTATTAGCACAATATCTTGTACCAATACATCTGTTATATGTCATTTGGTTTAATCCTTCATTACTGTGAGTTGTAGCAGCTACTGGACAAACAGTTTCGCAAGGAGCATGATTACAGTGATGACACATCATTGGCATATGAACCACTTTAGGATTTAATGATGCAGATTCAGCTGCATCAAAATCAATATCTCCTTTTCTTGTACCTACTGTAGCTTCTTCAGGGGAACTGAAATAACGGTCAATTCTTAACCAATGCATTTCACGACCTCTCCTTACTTCGTCTTTACCAACAACTGGAACATTGTTTTCAGACTGACAAGAAACTAAACAAGATCCACAACCAATACAAGAAGATAAATCAATTGTCATTCCCCAGCGGTGACCAATATGCTCTACTGGATGTGCTGCCCACAAATCAGCTTCACCTACAGGGATGTCAACGTGATGACCGTTATCATCTAAAACACTTAATTTATGATCAGGATTAAATGCTGTCTTATTTTTATGCTTATAAATATCTAGTGTTGTCTCTCTAACGATCGAATGTCTACCCATAACAGTATGGTGAATCTGAGTAGCAGCAATCGGATATATACCTTCAACTTTAGTTACGCTACCAACTAGATCGTAATTAATTGTACCATTATCATTAGATGTAAAACCAAAAACAGAAGATCCAATAGGTTTAGAATTTCCATTTTCATCTGTTACATAACCACCATATTCCTTAGTTTGGAAAGCTGCTTTACCAATATTTTCTCCGTTAGCACCTCTACCATAACCTAAAGCAATACCGATAGTACCAAGTGCTTGTCCAGGAGCAGGATATACTGGTAAAGTCACTTCTTTAGAACCTACTTTAACTGTAGCCATATTCAAACCGTGCTCTTGATCATAAGTAGTAGTATACTTATCTTTCATCTCAGCAGGGTTCATAGTAATGTAATTATCCCATGTTACTTTAGTGATTGGATCAGGTAATTCTTGTAACCATGGGTTATTAGCTTGTTGACCAACACCAATACCTGCTTTTTGATATAAAACAACTTCTGTAGCACCTGCTTTTGGTAAATAACTCGACAAACTAGATAAAGCAGTCTCATCAAAATCTAAGGCAGTTGGTTCAGCAACAGGAACATCAATACAACTGTTATGAACAGCCATACTAAAATAAGTATGGAAATCTGAATATTCAGTTTGTTGAGCAAAACCGTACTGTTCCCAGTTAGATTTAATAATATCGTAAACAACTTTAGAATCTTTACCTCCTCTTGAAACATTGTCAGACCAAACTAAAATTGATTCAGCAAATGCTGCAGTATCAAATAAAGGTCTGATAGTTGGTTGAGCAATAGCGTAGTGACTCATCTTTGGTTTGAAGTCATTCCAAGCTTCTAATGCGTGATGGTTTGGACATACAAACTTACAATTTGATGCAGTTTCGTCATTGTAACCAGCAAAAGAAACAGTTAAATCAATATTTTTTAAACCTTTAGCAAACTCTTTTCCGTTAGCTAAAGTATATACAGGATTTGTATCATGAATGAATAATGCATCCGGTCCTTTTCCTGCGATAACATCCTTAACTAATTGAGCGACTTTACTATCTTCAGATTGGAACATGTTAATAGGGTTATTCAAGTTAATAGTACTTGAATAAGAACCTAAAACAGAATTTAATTTATTAGTTAATATCTGAACTGATTTATTATTAGAACCTGAGACAACTAAAGCATGACCTTTAGAATCTTTTAAAGACTTTAATGCTTGATCAGCTATCTTTAACACTTCACCTTCAATTTTAGTTGAAACATCAGTATTAACACCTAGACCTTTCAATAAATAAGCTAATACATTAGCTTGTTGTGACGGCTTAATCATAGCTCTATGGTCAGCATTAGAACCTGTTATAGACATTACAGATTCAAATTGGAAGTGTTTTGACATCCAATCTCCTTCAGGATTTCTGTTTACAATATAATCAGCTTGATATTGTGTCGACATTAACCATGAACTTAAGAAATCAGCTCCAATACTTACTATAGTTTTTGCTTTAGCAAAATTATAATCAGGAATGATATTTTTACCGAATGTTGCTTCATTGGCTAGTCTAATACCAGCATAAGAAACAGCATCATATTGGATATGTTCAAAATTTGAAACCGACTCAGCAAATTTTGCAATTGCAGTTTTTTCAGTTGGACTAATAATTGAATTTGATAATAAAACTACTTTACCATTTTTAGCATTAATAGCTTCTAAAGTTTTCTTGATAGAAGCATCAACAGAATGCCAAGTTGCTTTCTTACCATTTTCTAATGGATTTTGTAATCTTGCGCTATCATATAAACCTAATACTGACGCAAGAATCTGTGGGTTAGCTACTCCTTTAGTAATCCCAAAATCTTTATTTCCTTTGATGTAAATCGGACGACCTTCTCTCGTTTTTACAACAATACTTGCATAGTGATTACCATCATAATAAGTAGAAGCATACCAAGTAGGCATTCCCGGAGTAACATTCTCTGGCTTATTCACATAAGGAATAGCTTTTGTTACAGGTGCCTCACATGCTGCTAATGTAGCTGCGGCAACACTAAAACCTAAAAATTTCATAAAGTCACGACGATTAGTTGCTGTATCCATCAACTTTTCATCACCAAGAAATTCTTCAACAGATAATTGATTATTAAATTCCTTATCAACAGTTTCTAGGAATTCAGGAGTTTGTTTCAACTCATCAATACCTTTCCAATATTTTCTATTTGTTCCCATTTACTAATTCGAATTTTTTTCTTAGCCTATTTAATAGTGACATTTAGCACATTCCCATCCACCAAGTTCTTTAACAGTCACTTTACCATCTTCCAAATAGTCAGTGTAAAGAGATTTGTCGTTATTTAATAAGCGCTTGTGAATTTCATTGTAATAACCGTCGTTCTTAGTATCGATAGAACCATTAGCGATTTCTTTTTCACCATGACATTCAATACACCAACCCATTGTTAAAGTCGGTTTTGACAATTTGATATTTCCTTCAATTTTATTTAACTCTGAAACAGACTGAACCTTAACAGCATCTTTTTGTTTCGTCATATCTCCGTGACATTGTTTACAATCTACCCCTCCAACTACAACGTGTTGTGAGTGATTAAAGTAAACGTGATCAGGTAAAACGTGAACCTTATTCCAAATAATCTCTTTAGTTTTACCAGAATATGTCATCCCTTCTGAATCCCAGCCAGCTGCATCATAAATTTTAGCTATTTGTTCTTGTTGTTCAGGTGTTCTACCATTAATTTGTTTATGACAGTTCATACAAACATTAACCGTAGGTAAACCAGCACTTTTTGACTTAGTTACAGAGTTATGACAATACTTACAATCAATACCATTAATTCCTGCGTGAACTGAGTGAGGAAATGCGATTGGCTGTGATGGTTGATAATTTTCAACAACACCAATCTGAGCCAAACTTAGATATCCTGAAACAAGTAAAGAAATAAAAATCACTAAAGATCCAAAACCTACATACTTTCTGTATTTCCAAGCCCAAGTTCTGAATTCTTCTCCATAAGTCATCCCTTCTTTAGGAGATACCCCTTCAGCCTCAGCTGTCACATTTTTCAACTGTCTTCTTACACCACTAACAGCCATGATTATTGTAACAAAAATAATCCCCAACAATAACCACACCCATGAACTTGATTCTTCTTCAGCAACAACATCAGTCGCAGCACCTCCCGTGGATGACGCAGCAACCATAGTTGCAGGATCAGGTTGAGCATCTACCCAATCAAGAATCGCATCAATATCATCTTTTTTCAGCTCTGGAAAGAATGTCATTGCAGTCGGCGACCATTCAGATACTGTTTTCGCATATGGATCAGTAGCAGCAGCAGTCTGCCAATTATTTACCCACTGATAAATTGAGCCTTCAGCAGCTCCTCCATCCGCCCACTTAGTACGAACTTGAAATAATTTTGGCCCCGTACCATTCTTGTGTGGTTGGTGACAACTTGCACATTTCGCTTTGAAAAGTGCTTCTCCTTGAGCATAAACATCAAATGACCCAGTGATAAGCATCACTGAAAGCATCGATAAACACCACTTGTTAAAGTTTCTAAACATCTTGTTATTAGATATTTTCATATAAAAAACTGTTAATCATTCGTCAAAAAATCACTATTTGACCGCTACAAAATTACAAGAAACATGTAATTACATGACAATTTTATGACAATTTATTTTCAAAAAGATGCAGTTTAGAATAATTCTAAATAAGCTTTCACTTGTTTATTTAGAAACATTTTTAAAATCATAAAAAATATAAAATGATTACTCTTTTTATTTGAATATATATAAATTGGAATTCAGTAACTTTGTTATTTTTGTAATAAACCAATGCTGTATGAGAAATTTTTTAACTTTCATAATTGCTGTTACAACAACTTTTCTTTTTGCTCAAAAGGATACTGTTTCAACTTCAGATATTGCATTAGATTCAATCATTTATGAATCTAAATTATATTATGATTCTATTCTACAAGGAACATTATCTATCAATAAAGATAAACGTATAGATAATTTAATTCGTGAAAAAGCAAAAATAAAAGCTCCTGCGACTTCATTACAAATTGATGGATATAGAATTCAACTTTTTTTTGATACAGAAAAAAATAAAGTAGATGAAGCAAGAAGTAAATTCATTGAAATACATCCAGACATTGAAAGTAATGTAATATACAAGGCTCCTAACTATTTTCTAAAAGTAGGAAACTTTAGAACTTATCTTGAAGCTGAAAAAATAAAAGCAACATTAGACAGAGATTTTCCTACGAACTATATACTAAGAGAAAAAATTAAAACCCCAAATTTAGATAAAATAATCCTCATCTGCATCTAATTCAAAAGCTTTTA
>CAZOLZ010000024.1:0-30836 GCA_964580965.1 uncultured Flavobacteriales bacterium
ATTAAGTCACTTATTTCTTAAACTTGTAATTTATGAAGTATTTGATTATAAGTTTATCAAAAAAGTTAGGTTCAACTTCTTTATTATCAACATACTTCTCTATACAATTTATTTTACCATTGAAAGGAAAATAATAAATAGCTAAACCATTACGATTATTTAATTTGTATTTTCTTATCGTTGATAAATCTCCATTAATGGTATATTTTACTTGATATTTATCTTTTTTACCATCAATATATGTTACTTTTTCACCTAAATTTCCATTTTCGTAATAAAAGAAAATGGTTCCATTGTAACTTCCATTTTCATATACTAAATCTAATTTTTTATTTCCATTTTTATAATAATGAATAGATTTTCCATCTAATAAACCATTTTTGTAACTCAATTCACTCTCGACATTTCCATTTTCATAGTAACTGATGCAAACACTATCTAGTAATCCTCTGTTATACTTGTATAAATGTTTTAAAATTGAGGAATCGTAAAACTCTTCCCATTTACCACTATACTGGTCATTTTTATAAAATCCTCTTTGGTATATTATTCCATTTGGATGGTAAAGACTAAAGGGACCATTTAAAACACCATTTACAATATTGATTTGATATAAAGTTTTTCCATTATCGAAGAATAAAGTACATTCCCCATTTTCTTTACCGTTAACGTAAAAACTTTTAGAGTTTAATTGACCGTTTGGATAAAAGGTTAAAAATTCACCATGAGCTTTCCCATCTTTATATCTTCTAACACTTCTGATGTTTCCATTTGGATATTTGTCTATAATTTCACCTTCAAGTGTTTCTACAAAAGTAGAATCTAAATAATTTCTTTCATCAGATTTGTTATAGACTTGACTGAATGCTAGGTTAGCAATACATAAACTAAAAATGATATGAAAAATTTTATTCATTTCTTGTAGTTTAAAAAAAGCCCTCAACATAGTTAAGGGCTTAAAAGAGGTCTCAAGCAGATTCGAACTGCTGTAGACGGTTTTGCAGACCGCTGCCTAACCGCTCGGCCATGAGACCATTTTTCAGATTACAAAATTAGTAAAAAAATTAAATTATGGTGTATAACTTATAAAAATTATTGAAAACGTTGACTTCGAGAGCCTCAGTAAATTCAAACTGATTAATGAGTTAATCCTCTATAATTATCGCAACATTATCTACGTCTCCATTTATTGGTGGACAAATCTTTGTGATTTTTACAGACAGTTTATCAATATTATTGATTTCTTTTCGAATTCTATGATAAATGCGTTGACCAACATGTTCGATTAATTTAGAACGAATTGCCATTTCTTCTGTCGCAATTCGATTGATATCAACATAGTCAATTGTTTCGATTAATTCATCAGAAACTGCTGCTTTCGAAAAGTCTGTAATTAGTTTAACATCAACAATATAGTTACCACCAATTCTACCTTCTTCTGGTAAACAGCCGTGATAAGCATATAGTTTTATCCCACTAACCTCGATAGTATGTTTCATTTAGTGTAAGATTAATAATTCAAGAAAAAGGAACTTTATTTAAGTGCTAAAACTTTTTCTAAACCTGTTTCGATACGCTGAACGACTTCTTCTTTGCCTAAAAACTCTGAAATTTCAAACATACTTGGTCCCATTCCTATTCCAGTTATTAATAATCTAAAATTAGGTAAGAAAGCACCAATACCAAGTCCCTTGTGTTCTAAAAATGTTTTGAATGCATTTTCGATAGTTGCTGCATTAAAACTTTCAATTTTTTTGATTTCAGTTAACCATTCGTACATGATATCTGCAGTGTTATCTTTCCATTTTTTCTTCAATGTTTTTTCATCAAATTTTGTTGGAACAGATAATAGATAACCTCCTTCTTTAAGAATATCTTCAACAAAAGTTGCTCTTTCTTTCATCAAGTCTGCAATTTTTGTCAAACGTTCTTTTGCAACACCTTCAGTTTTTTCGCTTAACATTTCTGCTAATTTATCGTCAGAGGTTGTTCTCAAATAGTTTTGTTGGTACCATTTTGTTTTTTCTGCATCAAACTTAGCACCTGCTTTCGCTACTCTATTTATTGTAAAAGCTTCTGTTAATTCATCCAATGAGAAAATTTCTTGATTTGTACCAGGGTTCCATCCCAAAAATGCTAACATATTAATGAAAGCCTCTGGAAAATAGCCCTTTTCTCTATATCCTGAATAAATTTCACCTTCACTTGTTTTCCATTCTAATGGAAATACAGGGAAACCTAAACGGTCACCATCTCTTTTTGATAGTTTTCCATTTCCATCAGGTCTTAATAATAAAGGTAAATGTGCAAATTGTGGTGCTTCCCATCCAAATGCCTCGTATAACATAACATGTAAAGGCGCAGATGGTAACCACTCCTCTCCCCTAATAACATGACTGATTTTCATTGTATAATCATCAACGATATTTGCTAAATGGTAAGTTGGCATTCCATCGCTTTTAAATAATACTTTATCGTCAAGGTTATTTGTGTTTACAACAACCCATCCTCTAATCATATCTTCAAAACGAACATCTTTATTGCGTGGCATTTTCATACGAATAACGTATGGATCACCGTTTTCAATTTTTTGTTTTACTTCGTCAGCAGGCAAAGTCAACGAGTTTTTTAACGACATTCTTGTAACGCCGTTGTATTGCCAACTTGGCATCCCCATTGCTTTTGCTTGTTCTCTTACTGTATCTAATTCTTCAGGAGTATCAAAAGCATAATAAGCATGACCTTTTTCTACTAATTCTTCAGCATAAGGCTTATACATTGCTTTTCGTTCAGATTGAATGTAAGGACCGAAATCTCCACCTAAACCAGGACCTTCAGTTGGCATAATTCCACACCATTTTAAAGATTCCATAATGTATTCTTGCGCTCCTGGAACAAACCTTGTTTGATCTGTATCCTCGATTCTTATTACAAAAGTTCCATTATTTTTCTTAGCAAAAAGGTAATTATACAGTGCTGTTCTCACACCACCCATATGAAGTGGGCCTGTTGGAGAGGGTGCAAATCTTACTCTAACCGGTTTTTCTGACATATCAAATATTTTTTTGCAAAGATAGTTTATTTATTTATGAATTGTAATTCTTACTATTTTTGTTTAACATGAACCCATATCAAGATTTAATAAAGCAAATTGATCGTTTTATTCGAAAATACTATTTGAATAAGATGTTAAAAGGAGTTTTGTTATTCTTATTTGTTTTTTTAAGTACATTTTTACTGATCACAACACTTGAATTTTTTGGAAGATTTAATTCTTACGTTAGGGCTTTTTTATTGTTTAGTTTTATTTCAATCAACCTTTATATTTTAGTTCGATATTTTTTAAATTCCTTTGTTAAACTTTTTTCCTTTGGAAAACAAATCTCTCATTTTCAAGCAGCTGAAATAATAGGGCAATTTTTTCCTGATGTTTCCGATAAGCTATTAAATACTCTTCAACTGAACGAATCGATTTCTTCAAATACTACGAGTATTGACCTACTAAAAGCGAGTATTAATAAACGTTCTCAGTCTTTTTCATCTTTAAATTTTTCATCAGCAATTGATTTGAAGAATGACAATAAAAAATATTTTTATTATTTAGTACCTCTTTTTTTTGTTTTCCTTACAGTTTCAGTAATACTCCCCGATTTTTTTACTCAATCCACGAACAGGGTCATTCACTTCAACACTTATTTTAAACCTAAAGCACCTTTTAGTTTTATCTTACCACAAAAAGAATATGTTATTCAAGAAGGGGAACACATTCATATTGACCTTAAACTTAAAGGAAAAATTTTACCCGAACGCGTTTTTATTGTTAGTCAACAAGGAAAGTTTTTGATGAATAAAAAAGACAATAGTTCATATGATTTTAATTTAAACGCAATTGTCTCGACCTCTGATTTTTATTTCATTGCTAATGATTTTGAAAGTGATCGTTATCAAATTAAAGTTTTAGGTAAATCAACCCTTAAAAAGTTAACAGCAACATTAATCTTTCCGACTTATTTAAACAGACCTAATGAAACGATTGAAAATGTTGGAGATTTTATGATTCCTGAAGGAACCAGTATTCACTGGAGCGGATCAGCAGGCAATGTCAACTCTATTTCCTTTATTTCCAATTGTTTAGTTAAAAAGTTTAACAGTACATCTTTTGATTTTTATTCAAAACACTATCATTCTTCAAAAGTTGATTTTTTACTTATGAATAAATTTATACTAGTTATTGATACCTTGACCCTTACATTAGATATTGTGAAGGATGCTTATCCAACAATTAATGTGACCCGGTTTTTTGATTCTCTAGAACCTCATTTTGTTCAATTTTCTGGTTTAGTTACTGATGATATAGGTCTAAATCAGTTAAATTTTCATTATTCCATAAAGAATAATTCAAAAAATGTTACAAATGTTTTATCAGTTCAACCTGTTTCAGGTACGTCCTCTGGTTTTAATTATGGGTTTAACTTCTTATCTCTTGATTTATCTGTCAATGATGAAATTACTTACTTTTTCGAAGTAATTGACAACGATGCTATTCATGGAGGTAAATCTGTTCGATCGGTTCAATTTATTTATCAAGTACCTTCTTTTGAAGAGCTAAATGATAAAAGAGACAATTTGTTGACAGAATCTAATCAATCACTTCATGACTTAATGGATAAAACCATCGATTTTAGTGAAAACGTTAATCGTTTAAAAAAAGATGTTTTGAATTCTAAGCGTATGGATTTTTCCAAACTGAATCAAGTTAAACAGTTGCAACAACAACAACAAGATCTAAATAAAGAAATTAAAAGTATTCAAAAGCAATTACAAGAAAGTAATCAAACATTAGATGCTTTATCTCAACAGGATCAAGAATTACTTGAAAAACAAGAGGTGCTAGAAGAGCTGTTGAATCAAGTTATGGATGATGAATTAATGAATCTTTTAAACCAATTAGAAGATTTGTTAATAGAGAATAAATCTAAAAATAAGATAAAAGATAATTTAGAAGATATTCAATTATCAACTGAAGAAATGAATCGTCAATTAGATCGTAGCATTGAACAACTTAAAAAATTACAAGTTAATGAGAAAATTGATGCTTTAGAAAAAGAACTTAATCAGCTATCAGGTGAACAAGAATCACTTGCCAATGATGTAAATAAAAAAAGTATTACAAAAGAAGATGCGCTCAAACAGCAAAAAGAAATTGACAATAAGTTTAATGATCTTATGAAAGATTTAGATCAAATCAACCAACTTAATAATGATTTATCTAAACCTATAGAGTTAGGTAACCAAGATGCCATCAAAAATGATATTGACTTAAACATGCAAGATGCTAAAAATAAACTATCAAAATCTAAATTTCAAAAAGCTTCTGAAATTCAACAATCAGCTTCTGATAATCTAAATAAAATGGCATCAGATATTGATTTTAATCAAAACCAATCCAATCAAAAAGATCAAGAAGAGGATTTACAAACGTTACGTTCTTTATTAGACAACTTGATTACACAAAGTTTTAATCAAGAGAAACTTAGAGCAAAATTCATTGGTATAAAAAAGAATTCGTCGTCATACAGTCTTTTTGTACGCGATCAACAAAAAATTATTGCAAGTACACATGTTATAGAAGACTCTTTGTACGCATTAGCTAAACGTCAACCTAAAATTTCAAGTTTTGTTGATACTGAATTAAGTGTTATTAAAAAACAATTTAATTATATTGTTGAAGATCTTGATGAGCATAAAAATTCCTATTTAGCTACCCACCAACAAACTGTTATGACTTCATTTAATAATTTAGCACTACTGTTGAATGAATCTTTACAACAAATGCAACAAGCTATGAAAGGTGCTAAATCAGGAAGTGGATCTTGTGATAACCCATCAAATTCTGGATCTAAACCTAAATCTGGTCAAGGTAATATGGGTGATCTTAAGGAACAACTTAAAAAACAACTTGATCAGATGAAAAAAGGCACAAACCTTGGTGGTCTGAATCCTGGTCAAGGCCAGTTAGGTATGTCTTCAAAGGACTTTTCTAAAATGGCTGCACAACAAGCAGCTATTCGTCAAAACTTAGAATCCCTAAGGAATAAATTGAATAAAGATGGTAAAGGCATTGGAAACATGCTTAATCCTCTAATTCAAGAGCTGGAACAACAAGAAAAAGATTTAATCAATAAGAATCTTAATTCCAATGTTATCAATCGCCAAAAACAAATACTTACTCGTCTTTTAGAGTCTGAAAAAGCATTGATGGAGAGAGGTTTTGACAATAAAAGAGAATCTAAAGAAGGAAAATATTTGGAAAATGGTAACCAAATTCAATTTGATGAGTATACGAAACAAAAGCTCCAACAAATTGAAATGTTAAAAGCTATTGATCCTATTTACAAAAAGTATTATAAAGATAAAGCTTACGAGTATTTCAACAGAGCTAATTAATATTACAATAATTCTACGTTAAATTAATTATGATACGACATCACTCGTACTATAACTTAAATAATATGAAAGAAGGATTTACATTAGTTGATTCAGTTTCGGTTCCATCAGATTATGCTTCAATAAGTATGATTGAAACAATGATTGATAAAGTTTGTGGGCAAATTGGCGTCCACGAAGATAATTATGGAAATGTTTTAATAGCTGTTACTGAAGCTGTTAATAATGCTATTCAACATGGTAATATGTTGAATCATGATTTAACCGTAGATGTTGCCGTTGGTGATAAAATTGATGAGTTTTATTTTTCTGTTCTTGATAAAGGTAACGGTTTCGATTATAATAATTTACCAGACCCAACTGCTCCTGAAAATATTGAAAAGGAAAATGGTCGAGGTATTTTCTTAATGAAGAGTTTAGCTGATTCTGTTGAATTTGATGATCTTGGTCGTCGTGTTACTATCTATTTTAACAAGTTATGATTAACTTTTTTACTGAAGATGTTTCCTTACCACTTTTCAATCAATCATCTGTAACTGCTTGGTTATGTAATGTTTGTGAATCAGAGAATAAAGAATTAGATGAAGTTTCAATCATTTTTTGTTCTGATGATTATTTACTAACTATGAATAATGAATATCTTCAACATGATTACTACACTGATATTATAACATTTGACTATTGTTTTGATAATCAGGTTGTTGGCGACCTTTTTATTTCCGTTGATCGTGTCTCGGATAACGCTAAATTAAACCAAGTTTCCTTTAATAATGAGTTGTTAAGGGTTATGGTACATGGTATCCTACATTTGATCGGATTTAAAGATAAATCAGATGAAGATTCCAAGCTTATGCGTTTAAAAGAAGATGAATATCTAAATTTGTATGTTCCACGTGAAACATAATTAAGATGTTAAAAAAATATGATGTAATTGTAGTAGGTGCAGGTCACGCTGGTTGTGAGGCTGCTAATGCTGCAGCGAAAATGGGCTGTTCTGTTTTGTTGATTACAATGAACATGAATACTATTGCTCAAATGAGTTGCAACCCTGCCATGGGTGGTGTTGCTAAGGGTCAAATCATTCGTGAGATTGATGCTTTAGGTGGTGGAAGTGCAATAGTTACTGATAAAACTGCTATCCAATTTAGAATGTTAAACGCATCTAAGGGCCCAGCTATGTGGTCTCCAAGAGCGCAAAGTGATCGTATGCGCTTTGCAGAGGAGTGGCGTTTGCTTTTAGAAAACAATCCCAATGTTGATTTTTGGCAAGATATGGCTAACGGTATTATTGTTGAAAATAATACTGTTAAAGGTATCAAAACTACCATTGGTATTGATATTTATGCTGATTCTGTTGTGTTAACTAATGGTACGTTTTTAAATGGCTTAATACATTTAGGTGAAAAACAATTTGGTGGTGGTCGTGCCGCAGAAAGATCAGCAACCGGTTTGACTGAAGAATTGTTACAACTAGGTTTTGAAGCTGGTCGAATGAAAACTGGTACCCCGCCTCGTGTTGATGGTCGTTCACTAGATTATTCAAAAATGGAATTACAAGAGGGAGATCCTAATCCTTCAAAATTTAGTTTTACTGATACCAAAGCATTATCAAATCAAAGACCGTGTTATATTACTTATACAAATGATGAGACACATGCTCTTTTAAGGACTGGGTTTGACCGCTCTCCAATGTTTAATGGTGCTATAAAGAGTTCTGGTCCTAGATATTGTCCAAGTATAGAGGATAAAATTAACCGCTTTGCTGACCGTAATCGTCATCAAATTTTCGTTGAACCAGAAGGTTGGGATACTGTAGAAATATATGTTAATGGTTTCAGCACTTCCTTGCCTGAGGAGATTCAATTAGCTGCTTTAAAAACTATTCCTGGTTTTGAAAATGCTAAAATGTTTCGGCCAGGTTATGCTATAGAGTATGATTATTTTCCACCCACACAGTTAAAACATACCTTAGAAACAAAGCTTATAAATGGTTTGTTTTTTGCTGGTCAAATTAATGGAACAACTGGTTATGAGGAGGCAGCATGTCAAGGTTTAATGGCTGGAATTAATGCAGCGCTTAAAGTTCAAGGTAAGGAGAGTTTTGTTTTAAATCGTTCGGATGCTTATATAGGTGTACTTATTGATGATCTTATTACTAAGGGAACAGAAGAGCCCTATAGAATGTTTACAAGTCGTGCAGAATTCAGAATCTTGTTACGACAAGATAATGCGGATGCACGTTTAACTCCACTAGCTCATGCCATTGGTATGGTTGATGACTTACGCTTTGATGCTGTTACAGAAAAATATAAGCATGTTGAATCATACAAAAAACTTTTAACTAAGGTAGGTGTAACTCCAGAAGCAGCTAACCCTATTTTAATTGAAAAAGAAAGTCAACCACTTTCTCAACAGGTTAAATTATCAATGGTTTTAGCCCGACCACATATTACAATACACGACATTTTAAAAATGTCTCCCGAAGCCAAATTGCTAGCTAATGAGTTTGATCAAATTGACCTATCAATTGTTGAGCAGGCAGAGATACAACTAAAATATGATGGTTATATTTCTAGAGAACAAGATTTAGCTAATAAAATGAATAAAATGGATAATCATAAAATCCCAGAAAACATCGATTATATGGTTATTCCCAGTATTTCAATGGAAGCACGCCAAAAAATGACAAGTTTAAAACCGTCTACTATTGGTCAAGCATCTAGAATAAGTGGTGTTTCACCTTCTGATATTGCTGTTTTACTGATTCATTTAGGAAAATAGGAAAATGTTTCACGTGAAACACTAAGGTTTAGTTGTAGGTTTTGATTACCTCAATCTGATATATAAAAAAGTTGACTGAGGTTTCGAAGTCAACTTTTTTGTTTGTTGTGATATTAATTAATTAGTAAAGGGTCTACCCAATCTCCATGTTCTTTAATTAATTCGATTAATTCATTTACGGCGTTGTTTTCATCTACGTTTTTACGTACTACCGTTTTCTCTTTGTAAAGTGTGATTTTTCCAGGTCCTGTTCCTACATATCCATAATCTGCATCAGCCATTTCACCCGGACCATTTACAATACACCCCATTATTCCAATCTTAATACCTTTTAGATGTGAGGTTTTTTCTCTGATTTTTTGTGTTGTTTCCTGTAAATCAAATAAGGTTCTTCCACAAGATGGGCAAGAAATATATTCAGTTTTTGATATACGAGTTCGTGTAGCTTGTAATATTCCGAAAGCAGTAGAATTAATTATTTGTAAAGGTTGGTTTCCTTTCAACCAAAGTCCATCTCCCATCCCATCAATAAACATTACACCAGATTTTGTTGAGACTTCAAGTTGCCACTGTTCACTGTCATTCTCATTATTGTTGTAAAATAATACAACAGGATTTTGAATACCTTCTTTGTTTAAATTTAAAAAGAAGTATCTGTATACTTGTGTTTTGTTATCGTAATCAGAATCTAGAACAATTATAGCATTTGGATACTTCTTTAAAACATCAAGATTTTGTTCTTCTGCTTTAATTTTTACAAAACAAGTTTGATTCTTTTCTAATTCATCTAATTCCGAAAAGTCGATCAGTGGATATTCTTGTTTGTTGTTTTTGTTCCAACTTTTATAATCTGAAATAATATTTAAGAAACCTGGAATTTCAAAATTGATTGTGTTTTTTCCTATGTAAATATAGTCACTCGCATGATCATTTTTATTCCACTTATCTAATCTCTTAGAATAGATATGTCCTGCACCAAAAAAATGGGCTTCAGTTATAGATTCTTTATGGCTTAAATCTGAAATAACAATAGGTACATTTTTATTACCAATATTACCTATTTCAGCACTTAATCTTTTATGATATTCAAAAGGTATATAGTTGATATCCAGGTTTTTAGACTTAAATTCAAAAGTGTTTTTTTCTTTATTGTATTGATTTACAAGTTTTTGTGCTACTGGTATTTCAAATTCAGGGTTCTCTGTTAACGATACACGAACAGTGTCTCCTATGCCATCCTCCAATAAAGCACCAATTCCAACAGCTGACTTAATTCTTCCATCTTCTCCATCACCAGCCTCTGTAACACCTAGGTGCAATGGGTAATTCATGTTGTTTTTTATCATCTCAGCTACTAATAATCTATAGGCTTGAACCATTACGATTGTATTACTAGCCTTCATTGAAATGACGATGTTATGGAAATTGTTTTTACGACATATTCTTAAAAACTCCATTGCTGATTCAACCATGCCTTTAGGTGTATCACCATATCTACTTAAAATTCGGTCAGATAATGAACCATGATTTGTACCAATCCGCATTGCTGTATTTTCTTCTTTACAAAGTAAAACAAGCGGTGTGAATTTTTTTTCAATTCTTTTTAATTCTTCTTCGTAAGCTGTATCGGTATATTCAATTTCTTCAAATTTCTTTTTGTCTGCATAGTTTCCAGGATTAACCCTTACTTTTTCGATTAATCTTGCTGCAACTTCAGCTGCGTTTGGGGTGAAATGAATATCTGCAACTAATGGCGTATTATAACCATGTTTTATCAATTCTTGTTTGATTACTCCAAGGTTTTCTGCTTCTTTTTTACTAGGGGCCGTTAAACGAACTAATTCACAGCCTGCATCAATCATTCGAATTGCTTCTTTAACAGAACCTTCAGTATCCATTGTATCAGCAGTTGTCATTGACTGTATTCGAATAGCATTATCTCCACCCATTTGAAGGTTCCCAATAGTAACTTCGATTGTTTTGAAACGTTCACGAATGTATGGATTGTTGCAGTATTTTGTCGTCATTTTAAATTTTATTAAACGGAAATAATCAAATTGAAATTAAATACAAAAGTAATTATTTTAATATTTTATCATAATAGTCTAAAAGACAGATATTAAAATCTTTTTAACGAAAACAATCTTGTAAAAAATTATTATGTTTCTGCAAAATTGGGTAATTTTGTAGCTCAAATAATTTTTATTATGAGTATATCATCGATTCGCTTTTCAAAAGATCATAATCAAGACTTTTATAAAGTATTACAACAAAGAGTTTCCAGCTATTTCAAAACAGAAAATATTTCTAGACACGGTAACTTCAACATGTTTATAAAAACGATTGTAATGTTAGCAATGTATATTGTTCCTTTTTCAATGTTATTTGTTTTAGAAAATTCAATTTTGCTTACATTAATGTGGGTAATCATGGGGTTTGGTATGGCTGGTATTGGTTTGTCTGTAATGCACGATGCAAATCATGGATCCTACTCTAAAAACCAATTTGTGAATAAATTGATTGGCCATGTAATTACAATTATAGGTGGTTTAGATGTAACATGGAAAATTCAACACAATGTTTTACATCACACATACACTAATGTTACAGGAATGGATGAAGATCTAGATCCTGGAATGTTGTTGCGTTTTACGCCACATGAAAAGAGAAGAAAAATTCACAAATATCAACATATCTATGGTTGGTTTTTATATAGTTTCATGACGATTTTGTGGTCAACTGTAAAAGATTTTAAAGCGTTAAAAAAATATCGTGATATGGATTTGTTAAAAACACAAAACACGAATTATGCAAAAGCCTTGACAGCATTAATTATTTTTAAGTTATCTTATTTTACAGTCTTTTTAATTTTACCATTGCAGTTTTCGGTTGCTTCCCCATTGGCGGTAATTTTGAATTTTGCTCTTATGCATTTTATATGTGGATTTATTTTAGCCATTATTTTCCAACCTGCACACGTTATACCATCTTCCGATTACCCTATGCCAAATAATTCAGGCAACATTGAAGCTGATTGGGCTGTAAATCAGTTGTACAATACAGCAAACTTTGCACCAAGAGCACGTTTGTTTACTTGGTTTGTTGGAGGGTTGAATTATCAAGTAGAGCACCATTTATTCCCTAATATTTGTCACGTTCATTACAATAAGATTTCTAAGATAGTAAGTGATACGGCAAAGGAGTTTAATTTACCATATTATTCGCAGAAAACTTTTTTAAAAGCACTTCAATTGCACACAAAAATGTTATACAATTTAGGTCATTATGACAATGCACCAGCAATAGCATAATGAATATTGAAGATCTTTGGGAATACTGTAAGTCAAAACCCTTTTCAGAAGAATCTTTTCCTTTTAATCAAGATCTTATTGTTTTTAAAGTTAAAGGTAAAATGTTCGCTTCGTTTCGCTTGGATCAATTCAGGTCTGTAAACCTAAAATGCGATCCAGAAAGAGCGATTGAATTAAGGGAAAAATATTTGGCAGTTCAACCTGGTTATCATATGAATAAAAAACATTGGAATACGTTGATTGTTAATGATGATCTATCTGATAAAAATGTTTTGAAATTGGTGGATCATTCATATGAATTAGTGATTTAATCATTACCGAAAAAAACACAAAATGAGTTGTCGTTTGGATAAATTTGTTTGGAGCGTTCGTTTAACCAAAACACGTTCAATAGCATCTGAAGAGATTGCCAAAGGAAAAATCAAATTAAATCAATCGCATGTAAAACCATCCCGCGAAGTTAAGGTTGGAGATGTTGTTTCAATCACCAAAAACAGCGCTACTTTTAGCTATCAAGTATTAGGAATCATTGATAAGAGAGTAGGAGCTAAGTTAGTTGAAAATTATCTCAGAGATATAACTCCTGTTGAAGAAATCGAAAGATTTAAAATGTACCGCCTGGCTCAAAGTACGTATCGTGAAAAAGGAACAGGAAAACCATCAAAAAAAGACAGAAGAGATTTGAATGATTTTTTGGATTTTGAATTGTAGAAACAGCAGTCAAATTTAAGAGGAGTTAGATTACTCATTAACTTAAAGTCAACAAAAGAATTGAATATTTAAAAATAAATAGCCTTCCGTTCATAGTTCCATTAATCACACTTTTTTTTATTTTTTTCTTCTATCCATTTTGAGAAATATTTAGAACTATTTAAACTTTGCATTTTTAGTAAATTTCCAACGGTATTTTGATTTCGGTGATTATTTAAATTTTTACAGTAATCCATGATGTAGTTTGCAAAACTTTTACTTAAACTATTTTCATTGTACAATTCGTTTATTACACTAAAGCCTTTGCTTTGAAATTTGCTCCAAAGCGAATGGTTTAGATACGTTTGAATAGATTTTTTCGCAAATTCTAACTCATTATCGCTAATAAAACCAGGAGTGTCTAAATTTTTATACATTCCTTCAGCTCCGATAGAGGTTGTAATTTGAGGTGTTCCACAAACCATCGTATCGATTAATTTTCCTTTAAGTCCTGCTCCGAATCGAAGAGGGGCTAATAATACTTTTGCTTGTTTGATAACACTGTAAGCATTTTCTGCACGACCTTTATAAATAAACCTTTCTTTTTCGTTGTGTAACTGCTCAACTTTTTGTGAGCCATATGCACCATAAATGTGTAATTCTGCGTTTGGTAATTCTTTGCGAATTAATGGCCAAATTTTTTCTTTTAAATACAAAATGGCATTGTAATTTGGTTCATGCCAAAAGTTACCTATGAAAATAAAATGATTGCGTTTTTCAAACGAGGGTAGGGAAGAAGTCCATTCATTTCTTATTGAAGGAAGCATGAAAGGTAATTCGTACAATAATTGCTTTGGAATATTGAAATGATTCATTAAAAATTCAAGTTCTACTTCAGATATGATTAACGAAATATCACAACGATAGATACTTGCTAATTCTCGTAATGTTTCTTCTTCATTAAAGTTGATTGCTTCAAAAGGAATGTTTTTCTTCCAAGCTTTTTCTCTTGCTTTTCTTAAAAAATGAAGGTCTTCTGTATCTAAAATCAATAAAGCATCCGGACAGTTTTCACTCACACGCCAACCATATTGTTCTTCTGTCATAAAACGATCGAAAACAACAATGCTTGGTTGTAATTCTTTTACAAACCGATCAAAACTTGAATTATTTAATTCGATTGATTGTGTTTTAACTCCGATAGAATTGAGATCGAACGAATGTTTGTTTATGATAGCCGCAGACGCAAACGTTATTTCAACTACATCGAATTCTTTTTGAAAGGATTTAATGATTTGTAACATTCTTGCACCAGCAGCAGAAGAGGATGGTTCTGGCCAAACTGTTCCGATTATGAGAATTGATTTTTTTAATTTTGATTCTATAACAGACATAATATTTAAAGGCAAAAGATATAAAGATGACTCAAAAATAAGGATATTAAATTTGATTTATTGCATTGTTTGTTCAAACTCAGCTTTTACTTTTTTCAAGGAAATCAGCTGTTTTTAGCCATTTTTTACGTATATTAGAGGTATGAATATATACATTCATTCTTATAAATGTAATTTCCTCAAGAAAACATGTTAGATTTTGTAATTATTGGTGGCGGTCAGGCTGGCTTGTCTATTGCTTATCATTTAAATAAAATGAATAAAAGATATTTAGTTGTAGATGGGAATGATGAAGTTGGAGCATCTTGGCTAAGTAGATGGGATTCTTTAAGGCTTTTTACACCAACTGAATACAATCACTTACCAGGGTTGAATTTTGACGCACCTAAAGGTTATTATCCAAATAAAGTTGAAGTTGCAAATTATTTTAAAAGTTACGTAAAGTTATTTAACATTCCTTTTCAATTTAATACATTAATTGAATCTGTAAAAAAGACATCGAAGGGATTCATTCTTAAACACAAAGAAGGTGAGATAGAGGCAAAAAATGTTATTGTAGCAACAGGACCTTTTCATATCCCTTATACACCACCATGTCATTCAAAAATTTCTGATAATATAATTCAGATGCACAGTAACTTTTACAAATCTGAACGTCAGCTTCAAGAAGGTGATTGTTTAGTTGTAGGTGGAGGAGACTCAGGTTATCAGATTTTAGATGAAATTTCAAAAGACCCTTCAAGAAATGTTTATTTTTCAGGTAATACGAACGTGAAGTCTATCCCTCAACAAATATTAGGTAAAACTTTATGGTGGTGGTTTAATTTAGTTGGTTTTTTAAAATTTAATAAATATAGCTGGATAG
This sequence comes from uncultured Flavobacteriales bacterium, assembly GCA_964580965.1. Classification (GTDB taxonomy): domain Bacteria; phylum Bacteroidota; class Bacteroidia; order Flavobacteriales_D; family Crocinitomicaceae; genus CAIUKX01. The sequence continues at coordinate 15,489 of CAZOLZ010000024.1, forward strand.
GAAAAAAATTAAGTAAGTTCACACAACCTGTTATTGGTACAGATGTAAAAGAGATTCTTTCTCGAAAAAATGTAATTACAGTTGGTCGAACAAAAGATGCACTAGGTGAGGATTTATACTTTGAGAAACAAAAAGTTACATCCATTAAGAATATCATTTGGGCTACTGGATATCGTCCAAATTTTGAATGGATTGAAGGATTAGAGTTAGATATAGATCATTATCCAAAAAATTACAGAGGTGTATCAAACATTGAAGGATTATATCTTATTGGTTTACCTTGGATGTATACGAGAGGTTCAGCTACCCTTGGCGGCGTATGTAAAGATGCTCAATATTTAGCTGATGAAATTAGCAAACTTGAAGTTGTGATTCACTGAGTTTGATTCAGGGTAAAACTCAGTTTTTTTAAAGTCTAGAACTATAATTTTTGAGAAGTTAATCTACCTAATTATTTCTACCATAACTTCATTCTTTCGATTAAATAATTCAAAAGGTGGGTTGTAACCTAAAAAATAAAAAGGACCTTGATATTCAATCTTCTCTTCTTTTAAATGGTTAATAAGTTTAAGTTTGTATTTTCTAATTTTTTCATCATCTGCCCAACCTTTAAAAGAAACAACAGCAACGGTTTTTGCAGGAACTTGTGTCAGTTCAACTTGATTGTTGTTTGGTTTTGGTAAAGTTTCTTTTGAGTATTGTTTAGGTACCAGGAAATGCATTGTCATACTATCTTCTAAACTCATCATAACAGGTGAAGTCATGGCAATTTTTTCATTCGATTCATTTGACCCAAAAATATAATTGGCAAGCAATGAAAAGCCTTTTCTTGAGGATTCTTTGTAATTAGAATAAGGTAGTTTAACCGAATTAAACAAACTTGCTTCATAAATCCGAGTTTCAAAATTTTTGTATTTTTTTAAAACTTTATACGGGTAAGATTCAATGTCTTTTCTACTATTCATGGCAAAAATTTGAGATATAATTAGTCCCGAAAGGATTATTACTAATAAAATTATAAGTGTTTTTTTCATAATGTATGTATAAAATTATATTTAAGCTTTTGATAGCTTGTTAATTAGTCCATTAAAAATAAATATATGAAATGGAAAAACGAGATACCAATAAAAACGTCCTTTTAGTCCAAGAGGTCTGAAAGTTGCAATTTGGTATAGTTTTTTGTTTTTAATTTTAAATTCTAACCAAGCTTCACCAGGCAATTTCATTTCTGCAAATAATAAAAGGCGGCCCTCTACCTTATCTGCATATAAAACTCTCCAGAAATCGATAGAATCTCCTACATTAATTGAGTTAATGTTTGTTCTTCCTCTCCTAAGACCAACCCCACCAAAAATTTTATCTATAAATCCTCTAAGCTTCCACAACCAAGTTGCATAGTACCAACCCTTATCTCCCCCAATAGACCAAATTTTATCGATACTGGCGTTTATATTGTTAATTTTTCGCATTTTTTTATCTTTAAAACACCCATAACTAGGAACTCTGATAAAGTCTGAAATATTATAATTTATACCACTACTAGAATATGAATCTTTCCAGCTTGAAATGATATCATTACTTTTAATTTTCATAAAAGCTTTTTGAATAGCATTTTTATAACTTAAAGGTTGAATTTCTAACATCTTTTCAAGTTCATTATTTCTACAAACAACTTCAATTTTCATACTATCTACTAATGAACTTGCTAAATTGAAAGTTGTTGATGTCACAAAATATAACCAATAAGAAGATAGTTTAGGAGTCATTATTGGTATCGTGAAGATGTATCTTTTCAGACCTCTTTCTTTACCAAAAATTAACAACATTTCCTTATATGAAAGAATATCAGGCCCCCCGATATCAAAGTTTTTGTTGTAAGTACAAGAATTAAATAAGGTTTTCTTAAGAAACAAAACGATATCACCGACACCAATAGGTTGACATTTGGTATTTAACCATTTAGGTGTAATCATAAAAGGAAGCTTTTCTACTAAATCTCTTATTATTTCAAATGAAGCACTTCCAGAACCTATAATAATTCCTGCCCTTAGAGCTGTAAAAAAGTAATTTCCTTTTGAGAGTTCTGTTTCAACATTTTTTCGAGAATTTAAATGTTCAGATAATTTAGATTCGTTTACAATACCACTTAAATAAATAACATGTTTGACATTTGTTTTATCAATAGCCGTTCTGAAATTTTCTGCAGACTTTTGTTCTAATTCACTATAGTTTTTAGAATTAGACATTGAATGAACTAAATAATAGGCGCCATCTATATCTTTTGGTATGTTTGATAAACTATTAAAATCCAGTAAGTCTAATATGACAATCTTTACGTTATCTCGAATCGATTTTGGCAGATGAAATCTATTTATATCTCTTACACAGCAAAAAATTTCATGTCCTTCTTCTATTAATGATGGAATAAGTCTTTTTCCAATATATCCAGTTGCTCCAGTAACTAAGATTTTCATGTAATACTTTTTAATAAGATAACTATTTTTATTGAACTCATAACTTTAATAGCAATACATTTTTAACTTTGTTTATTATAATGTTCAAAATGCAACTAGAAAACATTCGCTTTATCCTAACAGACATAGAGGGCACAACTACTTCTATATCATTTGTTTATGATGTTTTATTTCCTTACTTTAGAACTCATGTTGAACGTTTAAAGCAGGTGTTGAATAATCCGCAAGTTAAACTAGCGTTTGATCAAACAATTGAAATAGCATCGAAGGAAGGTAAAAACATTCAAACATCTGATGAAATCATCAAACAGTTGTTGGACTGGAGTAAAGCGGATAAAAAAATTACTCCTTTAAAAACCTTACAAGGGATTTTGTGGACCGAAGGTTATCAAACAGGTGAAATTAAAGGTCATATTTATGAAGATGTGATGCCTGCAATGGAGAAATGGAAAACATTAGGAATTGATTTGGGTGTATTTTCTTCAGGATCAATTGCAGCTCAAAAATTGATTTTTGGTTACAGCGAAGAAGGAGATTTAAGACCATATTTTTCAGCTTATTTTGATACTAACACCGGAAGCAAAAGAGAAACTACAACGTATCAAAAAATTGCAGAAATTATAGCTATAAAACCGGAACATATTTTATTTTTATCTGATATTCAAGAAGAATTAGAATGTGCTCAAAAAGCAGGCTACCAAACGATTCAATTGGTTAGAGAAGGGACGGAAAAAAAATGGAATAATTCAGTAACAACATTTAACGAAATTCAAATCTTTAATGGCAAAATTTAGAACTATTTGGGAAACAGAAGATCAATTTGTTGAAGTCATTGACCAACGTAAATTGCCCCATGAATTTGTGACCGTTAAATTAGTAACATATAAAGATGCAGAAGTTGCTATTCAAGACATGATTGTGCGTGGCGCACCTTTAATCGGCGCAACAGCAGCATATGGTATTTATTTGGCTGTAAGAGAAATGGTGGAAAAAGGTTTAAATCAATCATTTGTTGATCAGGCTTTTGAAAATTTAAGGGTTTCCAGACCAACTGCTGTTAATTTGTTTTGGGCTTTAGACAAGATGAAAAATGCTTTAAGTCAACCAACAGAAGGTCTTGTTAACCAAAGTTTAGAAGCAGCAAGAGCAATTGTTGAAGAGGATGTTGAAACGTGTCGTATGATAGGTGTTCACGGCTTACCAATTATTGAAGAAATTTCAAAAAATAAGCAAGGTGGGGTAGTTAATATTTTGACACATTGTAATGCCGGAATGTTAGGTTGTATAGAGTGGGGAACAATTACATCTCCAATTTATCAAGCGGTGCAAAAAGGAATTGAAGTTCATGTTTGGGTGGATGAAACAAGACCACGTAATCAAGGTTCAAATTTGACGTGTTACGAGTTGACTAAGCATGGTGTAAATCATACATTGATTGTAGATAATGCTGGTGGTCACTTGATGCAACACGGATTTGTGGACATGGTGATTGTTGGTACGGATAGAACAACTAGAAATGGTGATGTAGCCAATAAAATTGGAACGTACTTGAAAGCATTGGCTGCAAATGATAATAATATTCCTTTTTATGTTGCGTTGCCTTCAACTACATTAGATATGTCGATTCGCGATGGATTAAAAGAGATTCCAATTGAAGAAAGAAGTCAAGATGAGGTGAAATACATGATAGGTAAAAGTGTTGCAACAGGTCAGATTGATCGTGTTTTGATTTGTCCTGAAACTACATCGGCAAGCAATTACGGATTTGATGTAACACCTGCTAAATATGTTACTAAATTAATTACAGAAAGAGGTGTTTGTGATGCATCAGAAGATGGTTTAGTTAGCCTTTTTCCAGAACATGAAAGAGTTTAAATGAAGTTTTTGAAGTTCATATTAATTGTTGTCGTTCTTATTTTAAGTCCTGTAGAAACGATTGCTCAGAAAAAAAAGGAAGAAGAACAACGATTAATTCATCTGCTTAAAAATGAAAAAAAACCAAGTAAAAAGTTACTTCGATTAATTGCACTAGGCGAATACTACCAAAATGTTAATATTCAAAAAGCAGATTCAATAAAAACTTTAGTTTTAGCTTCAAGCAATAGTTTGTCAGAGAAGTATCGCTTTAAAGCGCTGTTGTATGTAACAGAAATGGAGTTTATTATTGGAAATCAAGACTTATATCTTTCTAATGTGTTGGCTTTAGAGCCTTATTTGAATGAAGGGTTGTCTAGTTTTCAGCAATACAAAATTCATTATCATTTAGGTAGTTATTACACTTATCAATTGGATTTTCAATCGGCAATAAAACATTTAAATCAAGCATTAGTTTTAGCCAAAAAATCTAGGAATAACACTTCAATTGCTAGAACATATTCTTCAATTGCTCATAATTTTATGTATTCAAACTTGAAAGATTCCGCCTTTTATTATACGAATCTTTCAATACAATACGCAAGACGTTCAGCGAAAAAAAGTATTCTTGCTGAAAGTTTCAATACTCAATCTCAAATTTATGCTTATTACGATCAAATTGAATTGAGTGTTGCTAAGAACTACTCATCTTTACAGCTAGCTGCTTCCACAAACGATTATCGTAAGTTAGCTACATATTCTAGGGAAATTGGTCAGTCAGAATTACTAATAGCTAATTTATCTGAAGCAGAGAAGTATTTTAAACAGTCAATTGATTATGCAAAAAGGATTTATGATAACCGACAAGTAGGTTTGGCTTATTCGAATTTAGGTATCGTTTTTAAAGAGCGAAAAAAATACGATACCGCTTTAGATTACAATCAAAAAGCGATTGATTTACTAACCAAGTCCAATGATTTTAATGGTTTAGGTGATGCTCATAATAACCTTGGTTTGATATACAAAGAGTTGAAAAAGTATGACTTATCTGTTATAAATTATAATAAAGCATTGGTTTATTATGAGTCTACCATAAATAAAGAGCGTATCGCTTCAGTATATCACAATGTAGGTAGTGTATTTTGTCAACAAAAAAGTTATCAAAAGGCTTTAAATTACTTAAATCGTTCGATAGCTATTCGAAAGAACTTTGGATCTAAAAATCAGATTTATCACACCTATAGAATTATTGCAGATGTATATCAAGCGATTGGTCAAAAACAAAAAGCATGGAGTTATTTATCCCAATACATCAATTATCTGGATAGCAACACTTCTTTACAAAAACAAACTAAAATCGCAGAAATAAGTGAGTTATATCGATCTGAGGAACGTGAACGTTTAATTGCACGTCAGAAAGATTCAATTGCACGTCAACGACAAGAGAAAAATTTAACAGCTACAAAACTAGAAAATACGGAATTGAGGAATAATCAAAAGACTTATGTCATCATTGGTTTTGTCTTATTGATTGTTTTGGGTGGAATTATTGTTTTTTACAGGTATAACCAAGTAAGTATTAAGCAACAACAAAAAGAGGCAGAAATGTTACAAACATTGTTGCGATCTCAGATGAATCCACATTTCATCTTTAATTCCATGTCAGTAATTCAAAGTTATATTTATGACAACGACATAAAAAATTCTTCTAAATTCTTGGTTAATTTTTCTAGGTTAATTCGTTTGATTTTGGAGAATTCATCAAAAGAGTTTATTCCAATTTCGGTTGAAATGGAAATTTTGAAAAAGTATTTGGAAACACAAAAATTACGTTTTGAAGATCGATTTGAATATTTCGTAGAAATTGATGAAGAAACAGAGGTAGAAGACGCTATGATACCCCCAATGATAACCCAACCATTTATTGAAAATGCTATTGAGCATGGACAACTACACACCATTGAAGGTGGGTTTATTCGTGTTAGTTTCCGAAAAAATCACGACATGTTAGATGTATTAATCGAAGATAATGGAGTAGGTCGAAAGAATGCTGTAAAGAAGAAAAGTAAGGCTCATACAAGTATGGCAATTAATATCACTCATGAACGTATAAAGATCTTAAATTCAAAATATAAGACTTCTGGAAGTTTATTGATAGAAGATTTTGATAAAAGTTTGGAAACCGGAACAAAAGTGTTAATTTCGTTACCATACGAATTAGAAACGAAAACAAAAAATACTCACTCAAAATAACTATGATCAAGGCATTAGTAATTGATGATGAAAATAGAACAAGGGATTTAATTTGTAAAATGATTAACTCTTTTGGGCTTAACATCGAAGCGATTTCAGGTGGTGAAAACGTGAAATCGGGAATAGCTTCTATTCAAAAACACCAACCAGATATTGTATTTTTAGACATTCAGATGCCTGATGGAACAGGATTTGATGTGTTGAAAGCGTTGCCTGAAAAGAATTTCGAAGTAATTTTTATTACAGCTCACGAAGAGTTTGCGATTAAAGCAATTAAATTTAGTGCATTGGATTACATTTTGAAGCCTGTAGATGCGGATGAATTAAAATCAGCTGTTGAAAGAGCAATAGAATCATTAAATAACGGAGGAGATGAGAAACAGTACGAAGCTCTAAATAATAACATGCAGCCCAATCAAAAACGTAAGTTGGTTTTAAAAACACAGGAAAGTGTTCACGTTGTTGATTTAGATACTATTATTCGTTGTGAAGCAGATCGAAACTATACCTTATTCTATTTAGTTGATGGTAAAAAAATCTTGGTTTCCAAAACATTAAAAGACTACGAAACATTATTATCTGCACACAATTTCATACGAGTACAGCAATCTCATTTAGTAAATATCGATTATGTAGCGCGTTACGATAAAGGAAATGGAGGTTCAGTTGTGATGAAAGATGATTCAGAAGTGCCATTATCACCGGCAAAAAGAGAGATTTTCTTTAAGGTACTGGAAAGTTTGTTATAATTGAAATATAAAATAGTTATTTCATTAAAATTATTAAGAATAAAATATAATTCCTGATGATTTTATTTCATCATAAGCGATCTGACTATTAAATAAATAATCCAACTCAGTATATATTAAAAATAACGAATCACTAAGTATATAGACTGGATTAACAATGCTAACCCGAAGACCATTTTTCCTATTGTGCTAATCAAGAATCCCAAAAAAGCTCCTGATGCTGCTCTAAGGGCTCTATTTGTATCTTTATTATCATAGATAAGTTCTCCGATAAAAGCCCCTAAGAATGGTCCAATAATCACTCCCATAGGTATTGGAGCAATTAAACCAATAAGTAAGCCAATATTTGTTCCCCAAACACCGTATTTTGTTCCTCCGAATAGTTTAGTTCCTTTACTTGGAATAATAAAATCAAGAATGGTAATAAGTATCATGAGGATAAAGGTGATGGTAAGAACATAATAGTTTAAGGGAACAACACTACAGCCGTAGATAAATGCTAATCCTCCCCAACTAAATGGAGGTCCAGGCAATCCTGGTAAAAAACTACCAACAATACCAACAAGTAGCATAACGAGTGCAATGATTAAAAAAAGATAATCCATTTAAAGTGTTTAAATTGTAACCCTAAAATAAGTATTTAATCGTAAATAGGGGAATAGTTTTACAAGAGGTCTTTTCTTATCCATTAAATTGAATCAAAAAAAGCTGACTTTTCAGACAGCTTTCCCAATAGTATTCAAATATATTTTAATCCACTAAATGAGGAATTTCAACTATTTCGTTTACATCGGCAGTGTAGTCTACACCGTCAATTTTGAAACCGAATAAGTTGTAGAAATCATCACTGTAACCTTGTAAATCACCAATTTCTGTTAAGTTTTCAGTTGTAGCTTGTTCCCATAATTCATCAACTTTAGCTTGGATATCGTCTCTCATTTCCCAATCATCAACACGGATTCGACCTTTTTCGTCAACAGGAATTTCTCCACCATTGAATAAACGGTCAGCGAATAACCTTTGCATTTGCTCGATACATCCCTCATGAATTCCTTCTGCTTTCATTACTTTGTATAACAATGAAATGTATAATGGAATAACAGGAATAGCTGAACTCGCCTGTGTAACTAATGCTTTATTTACAGAAACATAAGCTTTACCATTGATTCCTTCTAATGCTTTTGTTATGTCGAAAGCAGTAGCTTCTAAATGGTCTTTAGCTCTACCGATTGTACCTTTTCGGTAAACTGGCTCAGTTAATTTTGGGCCTATGTATGAATAAGCAACTGTCATAGCATTATCAGCTAAAACACCAGCTTCTTTCATCGCTTCCATCCACATCATCCAGTCATCACCTCCCATAACAGCAACTGTATTGTCGATGTCATCTTGGTTACAAGGATCAATTGAAATCTCAGTGACATTACCTGTATGGAAGTCAACTGTTTTGTTAGAGAAAGTTTGACCGATTGGTTTAAGTGCTGAACGGTGAGTAATTCCAGTTTTTGGATTTGTTCTCACGGGAGAAGCTAAACTATATATTACTAAATCAACTTGACCTAAATCGTTCTTAATTAAATCAATTGTTTTCATTTTAATTTCATCAGAAAAAGCATCACCATTGATACTTTTAGCATATAAACCTTCAGCGATCGCTTGCTTTTCAAAGGCAGCAGCATTATAGAATCCTGGTGAAGCAGTTTTTCTTGGAGCGGCAGGTTTTTCAAAGAAAACACCGATAGTAGAAGCACCAGATCCAAACGCACTAGAGATTCTTGAAGCTAAACCAAATCCTGTTGATGCACCAATCACTAAAACTCTTTTTGGTCCGTCAATTGCACCTTTTGATTTTACATAATTGATTTGATTGATCACGTTTTGCTCACAACCTTTTGGGTGAGCTGTTAAGCAGATAAAACCGCGCATTCTTGGTTCAATAATCATATTCTATTGGTTTGAAATAGTAAAATACTATTTAAGTTAACGGGACAAAGATAAAGGATTTTTATTTATATCTTTCTTTTGTTGACAAAAGAAACGCTATGAAGCAGCATCAAAGATAAAAAGTAAAGACTTGGCATTGTTTCAATTTGTAAGGAGGGGTGAAAACTTAATAATTCTCTAACAAAAAGTCTTCGTATTCAGCTAACTTTTGAGTTTCAAATAAAACTCTTAGGTTTTCTTTGGTAATAAAGATAATAGTGGCATCTCTCAAATCGTCAACTTTTCGTTTATCTGCTTTGAATGTATTGATGTAATCTTTTGCTGATTTTTCATCTTCAAACACTGAAATGAAAACAACGTTTTGTCCTCGACCATAAACTTTAGAAGTAATATTTAATCTGTTACGGCTGAAAAAAGTCCTGTTGAAATCCGATATTTTTGATTTTGAACTATTTGTATTCATATCATCCGTTAGGAAAACCAAAATATAAAAGGGAAGGTTATCTGCATAGGTGTAAATTGATTTTTTAGTAAAATCTACTAATTTATTTTCTGAAACACCATGTTCTAAAATTGATAATAATTCAGCAGATCTTTCCGCTTCTTCCGTTTCTTTATATTCTTTAATTAATTGATTTAGAATAGGTTTTAATAATTGCTTGTCTTCTAATTGTTGACCTAAAACCATTGCTTTCAAAAGCATGTATTTTGAACGAAATTTATTATCCGGTTCATTATTGATTACTTGATTAGCTTGAATTAAAACAGTATCGTACATCTCTTCAGCATATCGATCAACAAACTTTAAATATTCTTTCAATGCAAGTGCATCATTTTCTTTTTTCTTGATGAAATAATCAGGGTCACGAAGGTAATTTGCATAATCAGAATTAGGATAATTATTGAAAATGAAATTTTTTTCTGAACCTGCTTTACTCACCTCGTTATCTTTATAAATTTCATACAATTGATAAGATGATAACAGTGTAAAATCATTTTCGAATGTTTGTTTTTTCACTTTTAAGAATTGTTCTTCGGCTAATTGATTTTCTTGTAATTGATTTTTATAAATTAAACCAGCATCATAAAGCGATTCAACCATCCTTTGTTGTGAAAGATCAAAAAGACTATCATTTAAAGGAATAAAAGTTAATAAATGTTCTACTGTTAATGTATCAATAGGCTCTTTGGTAATTTCTTCATCTAAACTCTGAATAGTGTCTCCATTTTCATCAGTAAACTGCGCTAAAACAATTTTCTCCCTTCTTCTCCAATCATCTTCATTAACCCGATCAGTACCCCAAATTCTTCGGAATTCATCATATCCATCTGCAACCATTTTGGGATTATTCCAATACCATTTTCCTGCACCACCAGCATTTTGTTGAACAGCCATGTTTTTCTGCAATTCTAACAATCGCTTCGCTTCCATTTTCTTGCGAAGTTCTTCTTGCTCTTTAATTTGTTTAATAACACCTTCAATAAAAGCTATTCGATCCTTTTCATTCATTTTTGCAATACGTTGCACACTATCTTCGAAAGATGCAAGTTCAACAGCTTTTACAAGGTCGGCTAACTTTATTGCCTTGGTTTGAATTAATTCACCGTTTGGATAGGTTTCTAAATCAATAGCAGCTACACATGAATCGTAATATTTTTGAGCACTCACATAATTTTTTTCTTCAAAGCTTAAATTACCTAACAATTCATAGGCCATTCCTTTTTGACGATTATTTGATGTGGAGTAAAAAGCTGATTGTGTTAAATAAACCTTTCCTTGAAAGCGATTGTTCTTTCTTAATTCAATTTGAGCTAAGGCGTAATACAACTGATCTCTATATTCAGCATTTTTTGGGTCACGCATCATTTTAAACAACTCTTTCTTTAGCTTTTCATTTCCACCCATCATTGCACGATGAATACGAGCAGCAAAAATCATATCGTATTTCGTATTGTAACGTAAAACTTTAGAGTAATGAGTTTTAGCTTCTTCTCTACGATTTTGTTGTTCTAATAATTGAGCCAAGATAAAACTTACACGTGCTTTATTTTCTTGCTTTTTTGCGTAATTTAGAGCTTCTGTTAAATGATTTATTGCTATATCAATACTATCTCTTCTTAAAGCTAATTCAGCCTTTGTTTTGAAGAGCTCAAAGTACATGTTTTTTGGAACAGAAGCGATTTTTTCTTCATTCTTTCTATTTTTAAATTTCTCTATTTTTTTGGCAATGCCTTTATTTTCTTCCTTTCGAATTTGCTCTTCTTCAATTGCTTTATCAATCAACTCTAAATTGAAATAAGCATCATTGTAACGTTCTAATTCGATGTTTGTTTTTGCAATCCACATTTCAGCAATGAACAATGTTGGATCATTTGCATAAAATTTCTTAATAAATCTGAAATTCTTTAAAGCTCCTTCATAATCCCTTCGATAGTATGCTGCCCTCCCTATTGTTTGCCAATTTTCATCTATCCAAGGATTATGTTCTTCTTTCTTTTTTGATGGTTTATCATTACTTGGCATACTGTGATTTTGAATCACTTTTGTACATTTAGCTATAGCTGTATCTATCGCAGGATATAAGTTTAAAACTTCTTTTTCACTAGGTAAAGGATCTAAAGGCAAAACCTGATAATAATCTTCTTGTAAACCATCTCGATAACTTTTGATACCTAAACGCAAAAGTTCATTCGCATTGAAGTATCCATTATATCTTGCAGTTGTTCCATGATAAGCTCTATTAATAAAAGTGTTGTTCTCTGTTGAACAAGCGTTCAAGAATAACAAAGTGAGTAATAAAACAACTGCTATTTGAAGTTTAAATTTCATTCCTTTTTAATAACTAACTTCTTTATATTTTAGTATCTTATTATTAAAAAATATTGCCTTTCCTAAATAATAGAAAAGGCAATATTAATGACTTATTTATTTTTATAATTAACGTTGTTCTTTGATGTAAATAGAAGAAAAATCTAATTGTTGAATTCCATTTGTTTTGAAATCTTTAACTCTCACATTTACCATGACTATAAAATCATCTGTTAAGATTGGTAAAACCGCTGCATGATCAACTGTAATTTGATCACACTTAGCTAATAATTCATCTCTTTTATTCTTATTTAATTCTTTCAAGGCCTGCTCAAAATATTGATCGAATGTTGTATTCCTGAATTTAAAGTCATTAATTACAGAAGATTCATTATCAGAAATATTTTTTCCATAGAATAGACACAAGAAATTTTCAGCATCAGGATAATCCGCAATCCATCCACCTCTCCATAATTTTGCTTCACCAGAAATAATAGCAGCACTTCTTTCTTGAATTGTACATAATTTTATTTTTAAATTCACATTCAAGTTTGCTCTAATTTGGTTAACTACTCCTTGCATCATTTTGTAAACACTTGAACCTTCTTTAGTGTTTACATAAACTTCTAATTCTGGGAAATTTGAACCATTTTGATAACCTGCATCAGCCAACAATGCTCTAGCTAATTCTGGATTATACTCAAAACCTTTAACTTTATCGTTAGGGTAATTGTCCATTGGTGGAACAAATCCTTTTTCAGCTGCGTAACCTTCGCCTTCCAAATCTGTTTCAATGATTTGTTTTCTGTTTACTGCTAAATTAAATGCTTTACGAACTCTTACATCCTTAAACTCATCACTTTCGCAAGCAAAAGCCATGTATGCAGTTTTCAAGGAAGATTCTGTTTCTATTTTATGTTTTACATTTTTTCCACTTTGAGCGTCTTCTAATGTTCCAAATATATTCTGAATTTCTTCTACTGGAATCTCTAAAACAATATCAATTTTTTTATCTCTAAACGCCATCAACTCATCTTTTTTGTTCTTAGAATAAGTCATATTGATTTTGTCTAAGAATGGCAATTGATTCCCAAATTCATCTTTTTTCCAATATTCTGAGTTACGTTTTAGAACGATTCCATTTTCATTCAATGTCTCTAATTGAAAAGCACCAGTTCCAACGGGGTGTATTTTAATATCATCCCCATACTTTTTGTAAGCTTTCTCAGATATAATTCCTAAACTATTGTGAGATAGAATTTTATCAAAATCTACAAAAGATTCATCTAAACTAATTTGAATTGTGTAATCATCAATAATTTTGATTCCTTCAACCATTCCAGGTTCGAACTCATCAACTGATTTTAAGTTAAATTCTTTTGCACCAATGATTTTATCAACTAATAAATAACCAACTTCATTTGTTTTGATACCAGAGCATGCTAATTCTAGAGAAAATTTAACATCAGAGGCTTTTAACTCTCTTTCATCGTCGTTATCGAAACAATCATCTTCATGAAATTTTATGCCCTTTTTAATTTTAAGTGTAAAAACTTTTGCATCTCCCTTTACCTCAGTCAATTCTGCTAATGAAGAAACAACTTGCATCGTTTCAACATCAATTTTTAATAAAGGTTCATAAACTTGTGATAAGATTCTGTTTGAATAAATATCAGAAACAGAAACAGGTAAAAGTGATTCAATTTTTTCAGGAGACATGAAGCTAAATTCTCCACCATAAACTTTACCTCCTTCAGCTTTTATATTACTAGCATCTGAATTATTACCTCCACAAGAAGTCATGATTATTGTGAAACCTAATAATATTAAAAGAAATTTAAATTTCATTGTCTACAATTTTTAACAAAAACAAATATAATAAAATTAAACACACTGATGACTTAATCAGAAGCTTAAAAATCAAAGACTTCTTTAGTTTTCAAAAGCATTCGGTTTTAAACCTACTTTTGAACGAACTCTAATTAAAACTTCTCTTGCTACTTTTCGAGCTTTATCAGCACCTATTTTCAATATTTCATCAATTTTTGAATGATCAGCCATTAGTTCATCATAATGTTTTCTTTCTTTTTCGAATCTGCTCAAAATCAATTCATAAAGTGCTGTTTTGGCATGGCCATAACCGTAACCTCCTGCCCTGTAATTTGCATCCATTTCTGCAACTTGTTCAGGAGAAGCTAATAGTTTGTATAATGCAAAAATATGACAAGTTTCAGGATCTTTTGGGTCTTCTAATGCTTTACTATCAGAAATAATAGACATGACTTGTTTTTTCAGCTGTTTATTCGGTAAAAAGATATTGATAAAGTTGTTTCTTGATTTGCTCATTTTTTCTCCATCAATACCCGGAATTAACATCGTATTTTCTTGGATTTTTTCTTGCGGTAACACAAAAGTTTCCCCCATTTTATGATTAAACCTCGAAGCAACATCTCTTGTCATTTCAATATGTTGCAATTGGTCTTTTCCAACCGGAACATATGCAGCATCGTATAATAAAATATCAGCAGCCATCAACATAGGGTATGTAAATAAACCTGAGTTTACATCTTCTAAACGATCACTTTTGTCTTTAAAACCATGAGCTAATGTTAACCGTTGGTATGGAAAATAACATAATAAATGCCACATTAATTCTGTTACTTCGGGAATATCACTTTGTCGGTAAAAAACAGTTTTCTGAGGATCTATACCACAAGCCAACCAAGCAGCAGCAGTGGAGTATGTATTTTCACTCAATAATTTACCTTCTTTAATTTGAGTTAAAGAATGCATATCTGCAATAAATAAAAACGACTCATTTTTAGGATCTTTTGCCATTTCAATTGCAGGTATTATTGCTCCTAAAAGGTTCCCTAAATGTGGTGTGCCAGTGCTTTGTACGCCAGTAAGTATTCTTGCCATAGAGATTGTGTTTGGTACAAAAATAGGGATTTTATTTTCTTTTGAAACAAACGAAACTCATCGAAATGAGACTATACATAAAATCACTTTTTTATTATCTCTTTTTACTTTTTTCATTGCTAAAAAAGTTACAAAAAATCTAGTCTCAATTGAAGCCGTTTAGCGGTATAGAAATTTTTGGACCAATCCAACTGAAAGAGTGGAAACATAAAAGCTTCCAAACGGCAAGCGATTTTAGGGATTAGTTAGCCCAAAATTTCTAACCTTTCTCCTCACTTCGCCAATTGAGACGGATGAATCGCTTCGAAATTTGAGATTATCCTTCGAAGGATAAAACAGTTCC
>CAZOLZ010000025.1:0-30610 GCA_964580965.1 uncultured Flavobacteriales bacterium
CTATAACCATTTATATAGCTACTCCTACAAGCTTTGCATGGTGGAGAATTATGTCTACATCCTGCATGATAAAGTTCGATATTTGTCGGTTTCCTTGTACAAAAAGCGAATTACTTATGTAATTCGCTTTTTTTGTTTATTTCTGTAAGAATAAAAAAAGGATACCGCTAAGGTATCCTCTTCATCTAAAATTAAAAATGGATATATTCTACTTGTTTAAGGCTTCTTTTACAAGTGTTGAAATTACTTTACCATCAGCTTTACCCGCAAGTTTTGCTGTTAAAACCCCCATAACTTTCCCCATGTCTTTTGGGCTATTTGCTCCTGTTTGCTCTATGGCAGCTGTCACTTCAACTCTTATCTCATCATCTGACATCATTTTAGGTAGATAATTCTCAATTACTTTAGCTTGAAATAATTCATCAGTTGCTAAATCTTCTCTTCCTTGTTTGATGTACAAATCGTATGTTTCCATACGTTGTTTATGTAGCTTCAATACTATTTTCATCGCTGCTTCATCAGAAACCTCACCTGAACCAGAAGTTGCTTCTAACAAAAGTTTTGATTTGATATCTCTTAATGCCGCTAATTTTTCTTTTTCTTTAGCTATCATTGCAGCTTTAATGTCTGCATTTATTTGTTCTGTAAATGACATTTCTTAATCTACGTTATCGTGTAAAAATGAATTATTTCCTCTTAAATTATTTCCGTTTTCATCTTTAGAAATACCAAATCTACTGATGTTATTTTCCTTACTGTGGTTTGAATTGTCTAATTGAATATTTTGACGTAAATAAGCAGGTTCTTTTTCTAATTCATTCAAACCATCAGCTTTTTTGATTTTATCAGTATATTCTTTTATACGAGTTAATCTTTCTTGAGCTCTGCGTTGTTGTTCTTCATTCGACAAAACATTTTTACGAGAATGCTCTTCTTCTTCAATTCTTTTTTCAACAGGATCCTCCAGCTTATGAACGATGATTTCTGGTTCGCTAATTTCTTTTTTAGCTTCTAAATCTTCTTCTTTTGCCTCATCAACGAAGTCCCATTCTTTAATGTTTTCAGTCTCAGTATGTGTTTTTTCGTCTAATTCCCAACGTCTCTCTTCTATCTGATCTTCATTTAAGTTTTCACCAGATAATTCGTGTCTAACTTCTTTATTGTTTTCGTTTTCAGCAGTTTTGATAAATGGTGTGTCATCAATTTGCTCTTCGTTTCTAATTGTTGTCTCTGTTTTTTGTGTTGGTGAGTTTAAAGGCTGAACAATTTCTTTTTTTGTCTCCTCCTCTAATTTACGAACCACTCTTTCTGGTGCTTTATCTAAACCTGTTAAAGGAGCTGTATTGAAATTAGTTGCTATTAACGTAACACTCAATTTATCACCTAAAGTAGCATCGTAACCATGTCCCCAAATTACATCAGCAGTAGATCCAGATTCATCTTGAATATAATCTGTAATAGCTGTGATTTCATCCATTAATACTTCTTTATCACCATAAGTGATATTCAATAGTACATATTTAGCGCCACTAATGTCGTTATCGTTCAATAATGGAGAAGATAATGCGTTTTGAACTGCTTCAATTGCTCTGTTTTCTCCTTCTGCTGCAGCACTACCCATTATTGCAACACCACTATTTTTCATTACTGTATTAACGTCATTGAAATCAACGTTAATATTACCAGTAACAGAAATGACTTCAGCAATACCTTTCGCAGCAATTGTCAAAACATTATCCGCTTGCGCAAATGCATTACCAATCGTTAGGTTTCCACTCATTTCACGAAGGCGTTCATTGTTGATTACTAATAATGTATCAACATTCTTTCTCATTTCTTCGATTCCATCCTCAGCTTGTTGTCTTCTTTTTCTTCCCTCAAAACCAAAAGGAATAGTAACGATACCTACAGTTAGTATACCTAATTCTCTAGCAACTTCAGCAATTACTGGAGCGGCACCAGTACCAGTACCACCACCCATTCCTGCAGTAACGAAAACCATTTTAGTTCCTTTACCTAAGAATTCTCTAATATCTTCAATGTTTTCAATGGCTGAATTTCTTCCGATTTCAGGAATTGCTCCAGCACCACAACCATCAGTTAAAGATGCTCCTAACTGAACTTTTAATGGTACAGGCGAAATATTTAATGCTTGTCTATCTGTATTGCATACAATAAAATCAACACCAACGATACCTTGATCGTACATGTAATTTACTGCGTTGCTACCACCTCCACCAACACCAATAACTTTGATAATAGAAGAGTTTTCTTTTGGTAAATCAAATTGTAATCCTAAGTTTTCTGACTCTGACATATTAAAAGTGTTTAATTCGTTAATCTATTTTTTCGTCTGGGAATAAAATTTGCCCTAATTTTTTTATTTCATTAAAGAATGAACCCCTTGAAGGTTTTTCAACTTTATTCTCAGTTTCTTCTTCTTTTTCAATTGTTAAAGTATCGATGTTTTTGCTATCAAAACCTTTTAATACTAGACCAATACCAGTTGCATAAATCGGACTAGTAATGTTATTTACTGCGCTATTACTTGCAATATGTTCATTAGGAAATCCAATTCTTGTATCCATACCTGTTACATATTCAAATAATTGTTTGATGTGTTTCAGTTCAGAACCACCACCTGTAACAACGATTCCTCCAATTAATTTTTTCTCGTATCCAGAATTTCTAATTTCATAGTAAACCATCTCTACGATTTCTTCTATTCTTGCTTGAATGATACTTGCTAAGTTTTTTAATGAAATCTCTTTAGGGTCTCTTCCTTTAAGACCCGGAATACATACGATTTCATTAGATTGACTTTCACTTGCTAAAGCCGAACCAAATTTAACTTTGATGGCTTCAGCATATTTACGCATAATCGAACAACCATCTTTAATATCATCTGTGATCACATTTCCTCCAAATGGAATCACAGCTGTATGTCTTATGATACCTTCGTGGAAAATTGCAACATCTGTTGTTCCACCGCCTATATCTACTAATACAACACCCGCTTCTTTTTCTTCTTCTGTTAATACTGAATCAGCAGAAGCTATAGGTTCTAGTATAATTTCATTTACTTTTAATCCTGCTCTTTCTATACATTTGTAAATGTTCATTGTCGCGCTAACGTTTCCAATAATGATATGGAAATTTGCTTCTAGACGAGTACCAGGCATTCCAATCGGATTTTTGATACCTAATTCATTGTCTACAATATATTCTTGAGGCATTACACTGATGATTTCTTCACCAGGATTCATTGCTAAGTGATGCATTTCTTCCTTCAGTTCATCAACGTCTTTTTGACTAATTTCGTTTTCAGTATTTTTTCTGGTTAAAATTCCTCTGTGCTGAATGCTTTTGATGTGCTGCCCAGCAATTCCTACGTTTACAGAGTGAATATTCAATTTACCTTCAACTCTATCTTGAGCCTCTTGTACAGCTTTTTTGATTGATTCTACTGTTTGATCAATGTTTTGAACCATTCCTCTCTTCACACCAAGAGATTCACTTGTTCCCATTGATAAAATATCAAGCTTACCATGCTCATTTTTCTGTCCAACAAAACATGCAATTTTTGTAGTACCTATATCTAAACCAACTATAATTTTTGCCATACTAACTTTTTTTCTTGCAAACGATTTGATTTGCGTATTTCAGAATGAATTCATTGTATTTGTTCCAACCTTCGTACGGAATCGCTTCCCTGTAAAAAACTTTTAACTTTTTAAACTTCTCTTCAACTTCTTTTTGAGAATGTGCACTCCCAAAAATAATCTTTTGACCACCTATTTTTGGGATTAAAACAAAATCGCCGTTTGGTAAACGATGTATTTGACCTATTAATGAATGGAACAACTGATCTCTACAAACATAATTAGAAATAAAATAGATATCATCTAGTTTCCTAATACTTTTCAAGGAGTCATTGTTAATAATATCATCTAATTTTTCTTCGTCCAAACGATCTTTTATTTCACCTGTAACTATCAGAACATGAGCAGTGTGTAAGTTAGATAAAGGCATTTTTTCACCATCTTCGTCAATGTAATAACTTTCATCAAATTTATTTATAACTCTAGCTATTGGTTTTCTCAGTTCAATTTCAATTTTCCACTTTGTTCCAATATTTGTGTAAACTTTTGATGTTTTTACTTCACTCATATTGTTTATGAAGCGTTCAATAACTAATGGTTTTAAATTTTTGTGTTTTTGATGATAGAAGATTAATCCCTCTCTTTTAAGGCGTTCTAGAAGTTCATCTTTTGTTAAAAAAGCATTTTCACCTTTTACTGAAATTGTTACTTCTGGTGCATCAATGAACATTTCAAGTTGCGCATTTTTGACCTTTAACATTAGAAATATAACTAATGAAATAAAACTAATCCATCCCAGTATTTTTATCCAAATCTTCATTTACAGATGTGAGTGTTTTTATTTAGAATTGTTTTTATTTTTGGAACTAATAAATCAATATTACCAGCACCAATTGTAAGGAGAACACCATCTTCAATTTTTGCTACTCTTTCCAGGATTTGTTCAGCATTATAAATTCCAGCATTTGAATTTTCAATTGCTGCTAATAAATTTTGACTATTTATACCTGGTATTGGTTCTTCCCTTGCCGGATAAATATCCATTAAAAGGAGTTCGTCTACGCATGAAAGTTCTTTGCAAAAATCTTTCATAAAGTCTTTTGTTCTTGAAAAGAGATGAGGTTGAAAAATTGCTCTAATCTTTTGTTCAGGATATAATAACTTTACAGAATTAATTAACGCATTAATCTCTGTAGGATGATGCGCATAATCGTCTATATAAGTTAGATTTTGCGATTTAAAATGATAATCAAACCTTCTTTTAACCCCTCTAAAACTTTTTAATCCTGATCTGATTTCTTCTTCAGACAAACCAAGTTCTAGGCAAAAGAGTATACATGCAAGTGCATTTTCAGCATTATGTATTCCTGGCTGACCAAATTCTACAGCTTTCCAAGTTTTAGTTTGGTATTTAAAATCAAATAAAAAAACACCCTGTTCAAATCTTATATTTTCAATCTTTGCATCAGCATTGCATATTGCTGTTTTTGTTGAAATGCCATATGTTATTTGCTTACAATTTGTTTTTAGTTCAATTCCACTTTTAATAATTAAAAACCCTGTTGAATCAATTAAACTAGCATATTCTTGAAAGCCATTTTTAAACGATTCTTGATTACCATAAATATCCAAATGATCTGCATCAATGGAAGTAATGATACTCGCAAAAGGATGTAATTGTAAAAATGAACGATCAAATTCATCTGCTTCAATCACAGTATAAGGAGATGTGTTATTCATGACTAAGTTTGAGTCAAAATTTGAAGCTATCCCTCCTAGAAAAGCATTGCATTTTAGATGTGATTCATTCAGTAAATGTGCTAGTAAGGTACTTGTAGTAGTTTTTCCATGTGTACCAGCAACACATAAACCTTTCGATGTTTTGGTTAATAAACCTAATACTTGTGAGCGTTTTAAAATATGAAAACCATTTATTTTAAAATAGGTTAATTCTTTATTTTTATCGTTTACTGCAGGTGTAAATACAACAAGTGTTTTTGTTTTATCTTTAAAAATAGTTGGTATCTGTTCGACATGATCATCAAAATGTATGGAAATACCTTCTTTTAGAAGCTCTTTTGTCAAGTTTGTTTCCGTTTTATCATATCCTGCAACATTCCAATTAGATTTGTTAAAATAACGAGCAAGAGCAGACATCCCAATACCACCAATACCTACAAAGTAGATGTTAGTATATGCTTTAATATCAATTTGTTCGTCATTCATTTCACCAATCTTTAAATTAGTTTTTCAATTTCTGTTACAATCGTTTCTGTTGCTTTTGGCTTACCAAGTTCTTGAATTGCTTCTACTAATTCTTGTTGTTTTTTAGGATTTTCTAGTAACGAAATTGCTGTTGGTAATAATTCTTCTTTAGCATCATTATCTTTAATAATAATTGCAGCATTTTGTTTTACTAAAGCCATTGCATTTTTTGTTTGATGATCCTCAGCAACATTTGGAGAAGGAACTAAAATGGTTGGTTTATGAACTAAACTTAGTTCTGAAACAGAAATTGCACCTGCTCTAGATATGATCGTATCAGCAATCGCATAAGCATAATCCATACGTTCTATGAATTCAACCATTTTTACATTTTCTGGTAAACTATTCAATTGATTTTTCAATGTGGGGTAATAAAATTTACCACATTGCCATAATAATTGAATGGATTGATTTTCAAATTTAGATAAATGATTAATGGCACTTTCATTTAATGTTCTAGCCCCTAGACTTCCACCAATAATTAGTATTGTTTTTTTGGAAGGGTCTAATTTGTAAAAACTGAAACCATCATTTTTTTTATTTTCCAAATCGGCAACAACAGAAGTTCGAACAGGATTTCCTGTTAAAACAATTTTTTCTTCGGGGAAAAATTTCTCTAAGCCCTCATATGCCGTACAAATCGTTTTTACTTTGTGGGCTAATAATTTATTAGTTTTTCCTGGAAAAGAATTTTGTTCTTGAACAAGCGTAGGAATATTTAAACTTTGCGCAGCTTTTAACGTTGGCCCAGATGCGTATCCACCAACACCAATAACTACTTGAGGTTTAAATTCGTTTAAAATATTTTTAGCCTTAATTAAACTTTGAATAATTTTAAATGGCAACAAAAAGTTTTTAAATGTGAATTTTCTTTGAAAACCAACAATATCAAGCCCAATGATCTTATAACCAGCGGCTGGAACTTTTTCCATCTCCATTTTTCCATTTGCGCCAACAAAAAGGATATCAACTTCGGGGTTTCTTCTTTGGATTTCATCCGCAATTGCGACCGCAGGAAATATATGTCCCCCAGAACCACCGCCAGAAATAATTACTCTTTCAATGTTCTTTTTTTCCATTACGCTTAGTTTGAAACAAGTTCTTCTTCAGAACTATCATTTTTAATTTGTTTATATGCTATACTTTGAACGATTCCTAACGAAACAGCTGTCATAATGAGTGCAGATCCTCCCATTGCTAATAAAGGCATATTTTGTCCTGTTACAGGAAATACTCCAGTACAGACTAACATGTTAACCGATGCTTGAGTTAGTATTAAAACACCTATACCTAAACAGACATAGGTTTCAAATCGTTTTTCTGATTTGATACCTATTTGTAATATGCGATAAAATAATATTAGGTAAAGGAACACTAGAAATACAGCTGCTATAAATCCAAATTCTTCTACAAAACTTGAATAATAAAAATCTGCATACGCTTCAGGTAGATATTCTTTTAATTTTCCGTCACCGACACCTTGTCCAATTACACCACCATTATATATCGCCAGTTGTGCATTAAGTGATTGTGCATTAGCTAAAATATTTTTTTCACCTTCTCCTAAGTTTGTGATACGGTTTTCCCAGGTTTGATAACGAGGTAATAAATTGATGCTTGGAACAAGCTTATGAACAGTGACTGCTAAAGTAATAACAACAATACCAACACCAAATACAATACTAAGTTTTCCAAAAGGTACTTTTGCAATGAATAGAATTGTTAAACTAACCATAAATATTAAGGCAGCTGTTGAAAAATTGTCCTTAAAAATGAGTCCACAAATAACAAAAATTGGAATCATTACGGGTAAAAAGCCTTCTTTCCAATTATTCAATAGGTCTTTCTTAACCACCAATAAACGAGAAACGGTTAAGATTAAAGCTAGTTTAGCAAAGTCTGAAGATTGAAAAGTTAGTCCTACAAATGGAATTTTAATCCATCTTCCTGCATCATTAATTTTTGTTCCAAAAAAGAAAGTGAAAATTAATAATCCAATTGCAACATAGTATCCAAATTTAGCAATCCGAGAAAAGTATTTTGGATCTTTTTTATGAATCCAAAACATGGTAAAAAAAGCAATCAAAACATATATGAAGTGCTTGAATAAATATTTAAATGGTGTTCCTCCTTGGATTTTTACAAGGATAGGAACAAAACTATAAACACTTACCAATGAAAATGCAAGCATTAACATTGTGATAATCCAGATAACACGATCTCCCTTTAAATATTTAATGTACTCTTTCAATGTTTAGATTTGATGTAATTTTATAAATTCCTCAATACTTTCTTTTGTAATCTCCCAATTTTGTCCATCTGTTGTAAACAATAAAACAGCATGTTTTCTTTTAAAAGTGGGAAGTAAACTTAATGCATCATTAATATTTTTGACCGAGGCTAAATTTTTCATTTCTAACCAATGATCTATTGATAATCTTAATTTTGAAGAATCATGAAATAAAATAGTATCTATGTTTGCTATTAAACTTTCATCTCTTTTTAGAGTATCATTCACTGTCTCATAATTTCCAACCCAAACGATAGGGAATGGGAAAGAATGAATTGTATTTGCAAGTAACTCGGTTGAAGGTTGATGCCATGAAAAAACATCCATTCCCCAAAGTTTTCCATGAGGTTGAATAGAAGTTTGTTTCATTTTTTTCAAACTTTCTTCTCTAGCTTGTAAAAGTGGACTTATTAGTTCTTTTTTAACTTTTTGGTCCATTTTATAATTTTCTAACTGCTTCTTTAAACATGTTACCTCTTTCTTCGTAGTTTTCAAATAAATCAAAACTTGCACAAGCTGGAGATAATAATACAGTTTCATCTTTTTTAGCTAGACGGTATCCATATGCTACCGCTTCCATTGCTGTTTTTGCTTCAACTATTGTATCAACAACACCCGTGAAAGCTTCGATAATTTTTTGATTATCCTTACCTAAACAGATAATTGCTTTAACATTATCTTTAACAAGTTCTGTAAGTTCAGAATAGTCGTTACCTTTATCGACTCCACCAACAATCCATACTGTTGGTTTCTCCATGCTTTCTAACGCAAACCAAGTTGAGTTAATGTTTGTTGCTTTAGAATCGTTAATGAATTCTATACCATGAACTTTGGCAACAAATTCAAGCCTGTGTTCTACATTTACAAAATCAGTAAGACTTTCTCTCAAAGAATTACTTCTAATGTCTAATACTCTGGCAGCAATTGCAGATGCCATCGAGTTTTGGGTATTGTGCTTACCCTTAAGTGCTAAATCGTGAATTGACATAATGAATTTTTCGTTTATTGTTATTGTTATTTGTTCCTTTTTTAAATAAGCTCCTTTTGTTGTTTTTTCTTTCATTGAAAATTGTGCAGTTTGAGCTTCTATTGACCTTTTTTGTACTTCTTTTGAAATAATTGGATCATCTAGGTTGTAGATAAACCAATCTTTTTTAGTCATGTTTTGAATGATTCTAAATTTAGAATCAACATAGTTTTGCATTTCATAATTGTATCGATCCAAATGATCGGGAGTAATGTTTAAAAGCATTGCAATATCTGCCTTAAAATCATACATATCATCCAATTGGAAAGAACTCAATTCTAAAACATACCAGTCAAAATTTTCAGTTGCAATTTGTTTAGCAAAACTTTGACCAATATTGCCCGCTAGACCAACGTTAAGACCAGCCTTTTTAAGAATATGATAAGTCAACATGGTTGTTGTTGTTTTACCATTACTTCCTGTGATACAAATTGTTTTTGCATTTGAGTAATAACCTCCAAATTCAATTTCTGAAATAACCTTAATTCCTTGATTCCTAATTTTTTGAATAATTAGAACGTTATCTGGAATTCCAGGTGATTTTATGATCAAATCTGAAGCTAATATCTTTGCTTCCGAATGTTGTTTTTCTTCCCATTCAATTTGATTGTCATCTAACTCTGTTTTGAAACTATTTTTAATTGCTCCAAAATCTGAGACAAACACACTCCAACCTTCCTTTTTAGCAAGGATCGCAGCACCGACTCCACTTTCGCCAGCGCCCAATATTGATATGTGTTTAGATGAACTCATGAACTACCTTAATTTCAATGTTACAATAGTTACTACTGCTAATAAAACAGCTACAATCCAAAACCTTGAAACAATTTTAGCTTCGTGGACTCCTTTCTTTTGATAATGGTGATGAAGAGGTGCCATTAAGAATATCCTCCTTCCTACACCAAATCGTTTTTTTGTATATTTAAAATAAGTTACCTGGAGTACTACCGATAAGTTTTCAATTAAGAATATTCCACATAATAATGGGATTAATAATTCTTTGCGTATTACAATTGCAAATACAGCGATGATTCCTCCTAGTGCTAAACTTCCGGTATCTCCCATAAAAATTTGTGCTGGATAAGAGTTAAACCATAGAAATCCGATACAAGCACCAACAAATGCAGCAATAAAAATTACCATTTCTTCAGCTAAAGGGATGTACATCACATTAAGGTAATCTGCAAATTTCACGTTTGAACTTATATATGCTAGTATAGCTAACGCTAATCCGGCTATCGCTGAAGTACCTGTAGCGAGTCCATCTAATCCATCGGTTAAATTTGCTCCATTTGATACAGAAATTACAATAAGTATTACGATTGGGATAAAAATTAACCATCCTAAATTGCTATTTCCTATTAAATTCGAGTAGTTAAATTCATTTCCTTTTACAAATGGAATTGTAGTTGTCATAGCATCTGTTTTTATCCATTTTGTCTTTCCTTCGTCATCTAATTTCTCGTGTTGACGAGTTACCAAAGTTTCGTTTTCGCTCAGTTCATATTCAGCTGAAACTCTTTTGTGAACTTGTACATCTTCACTGAAATAAAGAATACCACCAACTAAAATTCCAACTCCAAATTGACCGATTATTTTAAATTTTCCTTTTAAACCTTCCTTGTTTTTTTTGAAAACTTTAATATAATCATCAAGAAACCCAATCATTCCTAACCATACGGTAGAAATTAACATTGTAATTACATAGATGTTGTGGAGTTTAGCGAAAAGTAAAGTAGGGATAAGGATTGCGCTCAAAATAATAATTCCTCCCATTGTAGGTGTTCCTTGCTTTTCAATCTGCCCTTGTAATCCCAGATCTCTAACAGTCTCTCCAATTTGTTGTCTTCTTAAAATTTGGATTATTTTTTTTCCAAAAAAGACTGAAATAATTAAAGAGGTTATCAAAGCCATTGCAGCTCTGAAAGAGATATAATTGAACACCCCTGCACCAGGGAAGTTTATTTCATTTAAATAATTAAAAAGATAGTACAACATTATTTCTCCATTTTAATAAACAATTCATTTACTATTTCCATATCATCAAAGTGATGTTTAACACCATTTATTTCTTGGTAATTTTCGTGTCCTTTTCCTGCAATCAATATGATATCGCCTTTTTCAGCTATTGAAACAGCTGTTTTTATCGCTTGAGCTCTATCTGTTACCGATAATGTTTTTTTAAAATGTTGACCTTCAACTCCAGTCATCATATCATCAATAATTGCTTGAGGTTCTTCGGTTCTTGGATTATCAGATGTAATAATCACTTTATCACTCAATTTACAAGCAATACCAGCCATTTTAGGACGTTTGGTTTTATCTCTGTCTCCACCGCAGCCTACAATTGTGAATACTTGTTCATTTCTTGTTCTGATTGAACCAATTGTTTTTAGGACATTTTCTAATGCGTCTGGTGTATGAGCATAATCTACGATAGCTGTTATACCTGTTTTGCTTGTCATGTACTGAAATCTTCCAGCAACAGAATCCAAGCTACTTAATGCTGTTAAAACTTCAATTTTATCTTCACCTAATAATTCCGCAATAGCATATACTGTAACTAGATTATAAGCATTGAATTCACCAATTAATTTTGACCAGAATTCAGTTCCACACAGGTTTAATGTTAACCCTGAAAATTGATTCTCAAGAACTTTAACTTTGTAATCAGCAGGACTTTTTAATGCGAACTTATACTGTTTTGCCTTCGTGTTTTGAAGCATCACCATTCCATTTTTATCGTCTATATTGGTTAAAGCAAATGCCTCTTTTTTTAATCCGTCAAAGAACAATTTTTTGACACGAATGTATTCTTTAAAAGTTGAATGATAATCTAGATGATCGTGTGTGATGTTTGTAAACACAGCACCATCAAAATCAAGCCCTAGTATTCTGTTTTGGTGAATTGCGTGTGAACTAACTTCCATAAAACAGTGACTACATCCTTTCTCAACCATTTTAGCTAATAAAGCGTTTAAGTTTATTGGGTCTGGAGTTGTATGTGTTGAAGGAATTTCCTTATCTCCAATTTTATTGACAACAGTCGATAATAGACCTGTTTTATAACCCAACTTCATAAAAAGTTGATGTGAAAGGGTAGCTGTTGTTGTTTTACCATTCGTTCCTGTTATTCCAACTAATTTTAATTTCTTAGCAGGAAAATCGTAAAATGCATTGGCTAATTCTGCAAGGGCAACATGTGTATTTTCGACTACAATATTTGTCACAGTGTTATTGATATCGGTTTCATTTTCAGAAACGATAATTTCACAACCGTTAGCAATTACCTGAGGTATGAATTGATGACCATCAGTTGAAAAACCTTTAATTGCGATAAAAATTGAATTTGAATCTGCTTTACGTGAATCAAACACAATTGTTTTAAAGCTTCTTTCGGTAGAACCTTTAATCTCAATTTTTTGAATATGTTGTAAAATATTTTGTAATTCCATTTTTACCTCAATGTTAGTTCAACCACTCCTTCATTATACGCTGGTGTTCCAGGGGCATATGATTGTTTATAAACCGTACCGTATCCAATTATTTTCGCTTTCATACCTGCTTTCTCGATGAGGTAAATTGCATCTTTCGCTGTCATACCCTTTACATTAGGAACAGTTCCCTTTATAATTTCACGTTTTGATAATTCAATTTTTTTGTCTTTAGCATGTGTGTTTACCCATTCTGTTTCTATACTCTTTTTGTATGGAACTTGAAGCTTATTCATGGCGGTAACTAAATCATATAAGTTACCATCGTTTGATATTGGCGTCTCTTTTGCTTTTTGAATGTTTTCATTTACAGCTTCGTGATATTGTAAACTAGTAGCATATACTTTATTAGCAATAGCAGCAAATACGGTTCCTGATACTGATGCGCCATAGATATTTTCTCCCGATGCAGCTATAGAAACGATGCAAGAGTAGATAGGTTTTTCAACTGGGAAATAACCAACAAATGAAGCAAGGTATTTTTTTTCTCCACGAGTACCGTATCTCATATCGTCATTTAAAATTTCAGCAGTTCCTGTTTTACCAGCAATATCAAAATAGGATGATGTTAGTTTTCTTCCCGTACCATTTTTCATAACACCTTCTAAACATAACTTAATTTCATGCAGTGTTTTGTTTGAACAAATCTTTGCGTTAATTACATCAGGCTCAAAATTTTTAATGATTTCTGTTCCACGTTTGATCTGCTTAACAAATTGAGGTTTAACTACTTTCCCATTATTAGCAACAGCATTATAAAAAGTTAACGTTTGAAGAGGGGTTTGTTGTGTTTCATAACCGACAGATAACCAAGGTAATGAAATACCAGACCAGTTTTTTGTTCCAGGTTCGTAAAGTGTTGGATTTGCTTCGCCATATAAATCAATACCCAAAGGATCAGACAATCCAAAAGACTTTATGCGGTTTATAAATGCTTGTTCATTATTACGATATGCTTCATTGATTACTTTTGAGAAGACATTAGAAGAAATTTCAAAAGCATGCTTAATTGTTATTGTCCCATGATCTTCTTTGTGAGCCTCGTTTAATGATTTATCATAAAAAGTATATTTAGAAGCAGTTTTTACCTTATCGTAAATACTAAATTTATTATCCTCTAAACCTGCCATTAAAGAAGCAAGTTTGAATGTCGATCCAGGTACTTCTTTTGTACCAATTGCTTGATTGTAAGTTTCAAAATATTCTTCTCCATCGTTACCAAGAGATAGATTGACAATAGCTTTTATAAATCCTGTTTTAACATCCATAACAACAGCACATCCATTTTTTGCGTTATGCTCTTTTAATTGCTTAAGTAATTCGTTATGGGCAACTTCTTGAATTTCGATATCTATTGAAGTAACAATATCAGCACCTTCAACTGCTTCTTTTACGATTTGACCTGTTTTTTTCCAACCTGTAGAAATACGTTGTTCAACCTCTTCTCCATATTGTCCAGCCAGATATTCATTGTAAGCTCCTTCAATTCCAACTCTTGATTCTGTTCCGTTTTCATGTTTTTTGTAGTAACCTAAAGTTCTACTCAGTAACTTATTATAAGGCCTTCTTCGCTCAATTTTTATTTCGGTGTCGATAAGTCCTCCTTTCATTCTTCCTAATTGGAAGATAGGTAGTTCATTTAATTTTCGTCGTTCTTCATTTGAAACTTTATTTTTGATTTTCAAATAACGATTCCCTCTTTCCCTAGCAGTTCTAATGTAGTTTTCCCACTCTCTTGCTGAGCGGTTAGTATACATTTGCGCAAGACCTTTGGCTAAATCAGAAATTTGTTCGTCAAAGACCTGTTTTTTCACAACAGTTGGATCCATATGGATATTATATGTTGCTATTGAAGTCAATAAAGGAGTGAAATTAACATCTAAAATTTCTCCTCTTCTTGGTTCTCTTTTTATGATTCGAGTTGGAATTTTGTCTTCAGATCCAGAAATAACATTTGTACTACCTTCTATTTGAATAGAGAAAGTTTGAGACAGAACGATTAACATTATTACAACAAAAATGAAGTAAATAATTAAAATTCGTGACTTGATATGTTTTTCAACACTCATTTTGATTCTTTCTCTTTTTTAATTCGAATTACTTTTGTTGGATTTATTGTTTCAATTAATCCTTTATCTCCTAATTTTTCAATTAATTTTTCCCTTCTCGTTTCTTCTTCTAATTTTGCTTTCACCTCCAAGTAATCTGCTGAAAGTTCATTAAGCTCGTTTTGTGCTTTTTCGGCATCTTTTGCTAATTGTTTTCCGTAATAACCTTTTCCGATTAATAACAATAACAAGAAAAGGATGTAAAACATGTAACTTAAATTGTTTAAGACGAATTCTTTATTTAAAAAGTCACCATTTAATATTTGAACAATAGAATTAACTGAGCTGTCCGAAGATTTTTTCTTTTTCTTCGATTTAGCTGCTTTAGCCTCTTTACGAGCAAGCGTGTCTTTATCTATTATTTCATTTTTCATCTCGTCTTTTTGCAATTCTTAACTTTGCACTTCGTGCTCTAGGGTTTTTCTCAATCTCTTGTTCTGAAGGAGTTACTGGATGTCTAACTACTTCATCGAAAGGTTTGAGAATGTTTCCAAAGAAATCTTTTTCGATTATTCCTTCAAGTGAACCTTTTTTCATGTAATTTTTAACCAATCGATCTTCTAAAGAGTGGTAAGACATAACCACAAGTCTTCCCTCTGGTGCTAATACATCCTTAGTTTGTAAAAGGAAGCGTTCTAACACATCTAATTCTTTATTAACCTCTATTCTGATTGCTTGAAAAACTTGAGCAAAAAATCTATTTTCTTTATGTTTAGGGGCACATTTCCCTAATATCTCCATCAATTCTCCAGTCGTTTCAATGGGTGCGTTTTCTCTTGCAACAATAATTGATTGGGCAACTTTGTATGCATTAGCAAGCTCACCATACTGTCTAAAAATATGAATGAGTTCTTTTTCATCGTAAGAAGCAATTAGAGACTTTGCAGATAGCTCTCCATTTTGATTCATTCGCATATCAAGAGGGTCGTTAGATCGAATAGAAAATCCTCTTTCACCTGCATCAAATTGGTGAGAAGAAACACCTAGATCAGCAAGAATGCCATCTACTTGTTTTATCCCCATCATTTTTAGATGGTTCGAAATAAAAGCGAAATTTGAAGCTACGAAATGAAAGTTAGATGCATCCCATGTGTTTTTTTGAGCATCAGGGTCTTGATCAAAAACAATAAGTTTACCTTCTGGAGCTAATTTTTTAAAGATTTCTCTGGAATGACCGCCACCTCCAAACGTAACATCAACATAAATCCCGTCGGGTTTAATATTTAAACCTTCCAAGCATTCATTCAGCATTACTGGTACGTGGTATGTCTCTTCCTGTCTATTCGTTGTCATCTATATCACCCATTACATTATCCGCTAAATCAGCGAAATCAGCCATGTTGCCTTCAATCATTTCGAAGTACATAGATTTATCCCAAATTTCAATACGATCATTGTAGGCGATGAGCATGATGTCTTTTTTCAAACCAACTCGTTCCATGTGTGAAGAAGGGATTAATATTCTCCCGACATTATCCAAAGTAATTTGTTTAGCACCTTGGTGGAACAAACGATAAAACATTCTGTTTTTTGGTTTGAACAAGTTCAATTTTGAAAGTTTTTCACTCAATTTCTCCCATTCATTCATTGGGTAAATTGTCAAACAATCCTCAAAACCTTTGTTTAGCATGAAATTTTCTTGGGCAGCAGGAGATAGTTGCTTCCGTAATCCGGAAGGGAAAAGGAAACGCCCTTTAGCGTCCAATTTTACCTCATATTCTCCTACAAGTCCTATCATAGCTTTATAATGAGCAAAAATAATGGTTTATTACCACTATTTACCACAAATATACACATTGTTGATAAGTTGTAACGTTCTTTAAAGGTAAAAGGTTTCAAAAAAAAATTAAAATACTGATTATACTTGTATTTTAGCTTCTTTTGTGTCTAGTGGTAAAATGTGGGAGTTTTTAAGATTTGTTGATAAATTTTAGATTATTAACAACTTTATAATTCTAAAATCAATCGAAATATGTAGGTTTGTTCAAACAATAACAGTTGTATGCAGCAACCATTAAAAAATTGGATCTTACTAATTGTTCTTTCTATAATTTGGGGAAGTTCCTTTATCTTGATGAAGAGAGGTATGGAGAGTATGGATGGTCATCTCATTTTTTCTGATACTCAAGTAGCTTCATTAAGAATGACAATAGCCGGTATAGTGATGTTACCAATAGGTTTGTATCATGTTAAGAAGGTCACAGATTGGAAAACTTTTTTTGGCCTAGCAGGTGTAGGTTTCTTTGGTAATTTTTTTCCAGCTTTTTTATTTACTTATGCAGAGAAAGGTTTGTCATCTGGTTACACTGGTATGATGAACAGTTTTACACCAGTTTTCACAATAATTTTTGGGTTCATTTTATTTAAAAGTACTTTGAATCGAATGCAAGGGATTGGTTTAGCAATAAGTATTATAGGTGTTATTTTATTGATTAAAACAGGGACACAGAAAATTGGTGAATTTGATGGAGCAACCTTACCATATGCTCTTTCTGCAGTTGGCTCTACTGTTTGTTATGCTTTTAGTTTGAATTTAATGAAACATGTAATACCGCATGTTAAGTCTATTCACGCAACAGCTTTAGCTTTTACTTTTACATTAGGCCCAGCTTTATTTGGCTTTTGGAAAACGGATGTTTATGGAACAATTTCAACGAATGAATATGCGTTAGAAGGGTTTTCGTACATTTTAATTTTAGCTATAGTTGGCACTTCGTTTGCCGTAGTCCTATTTAATAAGTTGACAATTAATTCTACAACATTGTTTGCAAGTAGTGTGACATATCTAATACCTGTAGTGGCAGTTTTTATCGGTACATTTTTTGGTGAAGTTATACATTTAACACAAATTTTATCAATGATTATGGTATTGTTGGGTGTGTTTGTAGCGAATGGTAGAGTTGATAGATATTTCAAGAAAGATTAGATGTGTCTAACATTTTTCCTTATTTTTTTGTTGATAACTTACTGTTGTAAAGAAAATTTCAGTATATTTGCCTTCCCAATTTAGGGTAAAATTGTAATTATTAATTAATATTTAAGCTATATGTACGCAGTAGTAGAGATAGCAGGGCAGCAGTTTAAGGTGCAAAAAGACCAAAAGTTGTATGTTCACCGTTTAGCAGAGGAAGTAGGTTCAGACGTTACGTTTGACAGAGTTCTTTTGGTAGATAACGATGGAAAAATCAATGTTGGCGCCCCAGCTATAACAGGAGCTTCGGTTTCTGCAAAGGTTAATGACCATGTAAAAGGAGACAAAGTAATTGTTTTCCGTAAAAAAAGACGTAAAGGTTACAAGAAAAGAAATGGTCACCGTCAGTGTTTTACATCAATCACAATCACAGACATTAAAGCAAAATAATAAATCATCTTGATTAGCTAATATCAAGAAATATAAAATTTTAAAACCATGGCACATAAGAAAGGAGTCGGTAGTTCGAAAAACGGTCGTGAATCTGAAAGCAAGCGTTTAGGTGTTAAAATCTTTGGAGGACAAGCTGCTATTGCAGGAAACATTATTGTTCGTCAAAGAGGAACACAACACCACCCAGGTGATAATGTAGGTATCGGTAAAGATCACACATTATTTGCTTTAACTGATGGTATCGTAGAATTCCGTAAGAAAAAAGACAATCGTTCATTTGTTTCTGTAGTTCCATTTGAAGGAGCAGAAGCTTAAAAAAAGAGCGTAAAAAAATAGAAAAGCTGTCCGTTTGGACAGCTTTTTTTATTTAAAATGCTTTTTTAGTTTAGTTCTTTTTCAATTTAAACGATTAAATTCATAATAATCATTTACCTTTGCGAAATCATTAAATTAAGGTTAAAAAGTAATTCTAAAACATTAATGAAATGCTTGCTAATTATTCCTTTTTATTCAACATTTTTGCAGGTTTATTTTTAGCTTCTGCCCAGTTGGTTTATATAATACAAGTTGTTAATAAGCAGGTTAAACCTAGTGTGATTACGTGGTCTGGATGGTCTTTTCTCGTGGGTATTGCCTTACTTTCACAATGGGTAGAATTTGGTTGGGATTGGACACTTGTTGGGCATTTATTTTCTGCATTGGGGTGTACCTTTATTGCTTTATTTTCCCTATTTTCTAAAAATTATACAATCTTTAAAAAAGATTGGGTGTACTTACTTTTAGGCATATGTTGTATTTTATTGTATGCAATTTCTTCTGATGCATTATTGACAACTTTATTTGCTGTTCTTGCTGATTTTATTTTGGGCATTCCAACATTTATTAAGGCAATTAAAAATCCGATTAATGAAAAGTCAAGAGGATGGAATATCGCAATCATTAGTTGGGTTTTAACTATTCTCACTTGCTACCAAAAAGATTTGATTTATTTTCTCTTTCCTTTGTACTGTTTATTGTTTAATGTATTTATGAGTTATTTTACAAACAGTAAAAGAATACGTAAAGTACAGTTAACGTAAAAAAAAAGGCCAACAAAAATGTTGACCTTTTAAACAGTTATTTTTATGCTTTATTTTGCAGCTGAAAACTTCTCAGCTACCTTATCCCAGTCAACCACATTAAAGAAAGCTTTAATATAATCTGGTCTTCTGTTTTGGTAGTTTAAGTAGTATGCATGTTCCCAAACATCCATTGCTAAAATTGGAGTTCCGTTACACCCTTCACCCATTAATGGGTTATCTTGATTTGCAGTAGAACAAACTTCTAATTTTCCGTTTGTCACACATAACCATGCCCATCCAGATCCAAAACGAGTAGCACCTGCTTTTGCAAATTCTGTTTTGAAGTTTTCAAATGAACCGAATGCTTCATTAATAGCAGCCGCTAATTCACTTGTTGGTTCACCACCCTTGTTAGGAGCCATAACTTCCCAAAATAAGTTGTGATTCCAAAAACCACCACCATTGTTTCTAACAGCCGGTTTATCTTTACAAACTTTTAAAATTTCTTCGATTGTTTTTCCTTCTAAATCAGTTCCTTCAATCGCAGCATTTAAGTTTGTGATATACGCTTGGTGATGCTTTGAATGGTGTATTTCCATTGTTCTAGCATCAATATGTGGTTCTAATGCATCGTATGCATACGGTAATTTTGGTAATTCGAAAGCCATAATTTGTATATTTTATTTGTTAATAATTCAACTTATCCAAAGTTAACGGTTTTGTTTTATTTAGAATCATTCTATTTGATTTTTTTATTCCTGATCTAATTTCCTCACCATTGTCAAAATAGTTGCCAATGCGACAGTTTCACCTGTTTCATCATATACATCAACTAAAAATTTAACTATCCCTTTAGCGATATCATCTTCTGAACGTTTTTCTTGGTCAATTTTTTCTTTAACTGTAAAACGAACACCAATTGTTGCTCCTGGATATACTGGTTTTGTGAAACGTGCTTCGTCAATTCCGTAGTTTAATAATACAGGACCTTTTTTCGGATCTACAAATAATCCTGCTGCTTTAGATAGGATGAAATAACCGTGAGCTACTCTTCGTTCGAAAATTGTTCCTTCTAATGAAGTTGCATCCATATGAGCATAGAAGTTATCTCCTGAAACGTTTGCAAAATTTACGATATCAGCATCAGAAACAGTATGTTTATGTGTAAAAACTGTTTCTCCAACTACTAATTCTTCAAAATGTTTTCTAAATACGTGTGGATTTGCTTCTGGCATTTCTGCCCCAACTTGAAATTGTTGTGTAATATTTGTAATTGTAGTTGGGTGACCTTGAATAGCTGTTCTTTGTAAATAGTGTAAAATACCTCTTTTGCCTCCCATTTCTTCACCTCCACCAGCTCTTCCTGGTCCACCGTGAGTTAATAGAGGCATTGGAGAACCGTGACCTGTACTTTCTTTCGCACAGTCTTTATTTAAAACTAAAATACGTCCGTGTGTTGTTGCAGCCCCAATTACATAATCTCTTGCTTCTTGATTATTTGGAGTAACGATAGAAGAAACTAATGAACCTTTTCCTAATTTTGCGATTTCAATGGCATCATCTAATTCTTTGTAAGGCATAATGGTAGCTACAGGTCCAAATGCTTCGATTTCGTGACAAACATGTACATTGAAAGGATCATTGTTTCTGAAAAGGATAGGAGAGAAGAAAGCACCTTTTTCTTTATCGGCACCAATTACTTCAAAATTATCCATATCACCAAAAACAATTTCTTGAGAATTAGCTAATAATTCTACATTTTCACGAACTCTTTCAACTTGTAATTGTGTTGCCAATGCTCCCATTCTCACACCTTCTTGACTTGGATCACCAATTTTCGTAGTAGCTAAACGACCTGCAACAGCAGATTGAACTTCATCGATTAAATCTTCAGGTACAATAATTCTTCTAACTGCAGTACATTTTTGTCCCGCTTTGATTGTTATTTCTTTAACTGTTTCCTTGATGAATAAATCAAATTCTTCCGTTCCTGGAGTCGCATATTTACCCAAAATAGTTGCATTTAAAGAGTCTGCTTCTAAATTGAAACTTACACTATTTTCAGCGATATGTGGTAAACCTTTTAATTTTTTTCCAGTTGCAGCACTTCCAGTGAATGTAACTACATTTTCACCAGTTACGTGATCAATAATCCCTCTACCTAAACCACAAACTAATTGTAAAGAACCTTCAGGTAAAATTCCAGAATCGATGATATCTCTAACCATGACTTCTGTTAAATAACACGTATATTCAGAAGGCTTTACGATAGCTGGAACACCAGCCATTAAGTTAACAGCGATTTTTTCAAGCATTCCCCAAATCGGGAAGTTAAAAGCATTGATGTGTACTGCTGCACCTTCTTTTGGAACCATTATGTGGTGACCAATAAAAGAACCTCCTTTTGATAACGGCGCTGCTTGTCCATCAACATAATAAGGTAAATCAGGAAATTGACGGCGCAATGAAGCATTCGCAAATAAGTTTCCAATTCCACCTTCAATGTCAATCCAAGAGTCGATTTTAGTAGCTCCCGTCCAAGCACTCACTTGGTAATATTTATTCTTTTTTTCCATTAAGAAAAGCGCCAAAGCTTTCAACATTCGACCTCTTTCTTGGAAAGTCATTTTACGTAACTTTTGTCCGCCAGTTTTTTTAGCGTATTCCAGCATTGCCTGGTAATCTAATCCTGCACTAGAAGCTTCACCGATTTTTTCTCCAGTAATAGCGTTGTATAAATTTGTTTCGACACCATCTCCGTCGATCCATTTTCCAAGTACATAATTTTGATAACGTTGCATAGTTTTATAATTTTTAACGAAGATAGTTATTTAGACTTAAAGACTAAAAGAATCAAGATTTATTGACTTGCAACTTTTAATTAATTTATCTTCTATCATTCAAAGTTTAAATTCATAATGAAATTACAAAGAGTTATTTAATTTTTTTGGCTATGATTTAAATTCTTAAAAATAAGCCATTCCTTTCTACAGTTCCCGCATAATTTTTTAATTTTACATCATGCAATTTAAAGATGTAATTGGTCAAGAAGAATTGAAAAAACATCTCATTCAAGAGGTGAAAAATGATAAAATTAGTCATGCTCAATTGTTCTTAGGAAAACCAGGATTTGGTTCTCTTCCATTGGCTTTATCTTTTGTCCAGTATATTTTTTGTGAGAAGAAAACAGAAACGGATAGTTGTGGCATTTGTCCATCTTGTAAAAAAGTACAAGATTTACAACATCCAGATTTACATTTCTCTTTTCCTGCCGTTCAAGCAATCGGCAAGAAGTCAGATGTTTTTCTTGCTGATTGG
This sequence comes from uncultured Flavobacteriales bacterium, assembly GCA_964580965.1. Lineage (GTDB taxonomy): Bacteria > Bacteroidota > Bacteroidia > Flavobacteriales_D > Crocinitomicaceae > CAIUKX01. The sequence continues at coordinate 22,530 of CAZOLZ010000025.1, forward strand.
AGAGAACAAATCAAGTCTGAACCTTACTTCAATTTAAATAATTGGATTGATCGAATCGATGTCAAAGGTAGAGCACCAATTATTGGTACTGATGAAAGCCAAGAAATCATCAAAAAGCTAAGTCTGAAATCTTACGAAGGTGGTTATAAGGTCATGATGATTTGGATGTCAGAAACAATGAATGCTACTTGTTCAAATAAATTGCTTAAAATTATAGAAGAACCACCGGCGCGTACGTTATTTATTTTAGTTTCTGAATCCCAAGATAAGTTGTTACAAACAATATTGTCTCGCACTCAAATTGTTAAAGTTCCCAGATTAAGAGTAGATGAAATTAGTAGCTATTTGAGAAATAATCGTCAGTTACCTTCTAATCAATCAGATAGTATAGCTTCACGAGCAGAAGGAGATTTTATTGAAGCTTTAGAAGTTCTGAATGAGAATGCAGAAGGAGATGAAAATAGAGAGTTATTTATCCAATTGATGCGTGTTTGTTATAAGAAAAATGTAATAGACATGATGGATTGGGCAGAATCTGCTGCGACGCTATCACGTGAAAAACAAAAACTATTTTTACGTTATGCACTTCACATGTTTCGTCAAAGCATCGTCAAGAATTATACAGATGATATTTTGACTAGGGTCTCTGATGAAGAAGCTCAATTCTTAAAAAAATTCTCAAAATTTATTACAGGAAATAACATTTTAGATTTTACGCAAACATTTAATGATGCCCATTTTTATGTTGAGCGTAATGCAAATGCAAAATTATTATTTACAAATATTTGTTTTAAGGTAATGCGTTACATACATGTCGCTTAAAACAAACAAATTTAAATTATGGAAGCAACACAAAATTACATTACAACAAACAAGGAAAAATTCTTAAATGAATTAATTGATTTATTGAAAATTCCTTCAATTTCAGCAGATCCGAGTTATTCAAAAGAGGTCTATCTAACAGCAGATGAAGTTGCTAATCAATTAAAAGAAGCAGGAGCTGATAAAGTTGAAATTTGTCAAACAGCTGGTTATCCAATTGTTTATGCTGAAAAGATTATTGATTCAAGTTTACCAACTGTTTTAGTATACGGGCACTACGATGTTCAACCAGCGGACCCTATTGAACTTTGGACAAATCCTGCATTTGAACCAATTGTTAAAAAGACAGAAATTCACCCAGAAGGTGCTATTTTTGCAAGAGGAGCTTGTGATGATAAAGGTCAAATGTTTATGCATGTAAAAGCATTTGAGGCGATGATGAAAACGAATGAACTCCCTTGTAATGTGAAGTTTATGATTGAGGGGGAAGAAGAAGTAGGGAGTAGCAATTTAGCGATTTTCGTAAGAGAGAATAAAGAGAAATTAAAAGCTGATATCATTTTGGTTTCTGATACAGGAATGTTGGCAAATGATACACCTTCTATCACAACTGGATTGAGAGGCTTAAGTTATGTTGAAGTTGAAGTTACTGGTCCAAACAGAGATTTACATTCAGGATTATATGGTGGTTGTGTTGCAAACCCAATCAACATACTATCAAAAATGATTGCTTCTTTACACGATGAGGACAATCGTATTATGGTTGAAGGATTCTATGATAATGTTGTTGAATTAACAGCAGAAGAAAGAGCAGAAATGGCAAAAGCACCTTTCAGTCAAGAAGCATATAACAAAGCATTGGATATTGATTCTGCATACGGTGAAAAAGGCTATTCTACAATGGAAAGAGGGTCTATTCGTCCTACATTAGATGTAAACGGAATGTGGGGAGGATACACCGGAGAGGGAGCGAAAACAGTAATTCCTTCTAAAGCGTATGCTAAAATTTCAATGCGATTGGTTCCTAATCAAGGTCCTGATGAAATCACAGAAAAATTTGTGAAGCACTTTAACGCAATTGCACCTGAAGGAGTCAAAGTGAAAGTTACCCCTCACCATGGAGGTGAAGCAGCTGTTACTCCTATTGATTCCATTGGATACGAAGCAGCATCTATGGCTTATGAAATAACTTTTGGGAAAAAACCAATTCCTGTAAGAAGTGGAGGAAGTATTCCAATTATCGCAATGTTTGAGAAAGAACTAGGATTAAAAACGGTAATGATGGGGTTTGGTTTAGATAGTGATGCAATTCACTCACCAAACGAACATTACGGGTTATTTAATTACTACAAAGGAATTGAAACAATACCATATTTCTACAAATATTTTACTGAATTAAATTAATTCAAATTTCTTCATGAAACCATTTTGGGTTTTACTATTTATTATGTTCTTGTTTACTTCTTGTGAAGTATACAAGGACATAAATGTAGAGGCTTTCGAAAATTTAAAAGTTTCCAAAATGGATGGTAGAGAAATTGATTTAGAACTTTTTTTACGTGTTGAAAATCCAAATTTCTATGCAGTTAAATTGAAACAAATCGATATTCATTTATTGGTTAATGATAAAACTATCGGAAGTCTATCGTTGGATAAAAATCGCAAGATTAAACGTAAGTCAACGAAGATTTATAGTTTTCCCGTTAATTTGAAATTGGAGGAAGGTATCCTTTTAAAAATGGTTCAATTTGCTTTACAACGTAAAGTTGAAGTAAACTTAAAAGGAAAAGTAAAAGGGAGTGTTTTTGGAATTAACCAGACAGAAACGGTTGATGTTGTAAAATCGATCGATGGAAAATTCTTCAATTTGAAATCCTTAATGAGTAATGGAGACTAATATCGATTTTCAATTTGAAATTTTAAGTAATGAAAAAGTATCTACTTTTTTAAAACAAAATAATGTTCACTTTTTTCAATCAGCAATTGCTTTTTTTAAATCGAATTTAAATGCATTAGATGAATGCTTGAAATTAGTAGTTGAAGATTCGGATAATACAATGACGACTGTGGCTAAATTTCATGCTGTTTTAGCACAATTAGCCGTTGAAAATGATATTTCCGAAGTGGAATTAGTTGTTGGTATTTTCATTGTAAACGCAACAAGTTTTCCTGAATTAGCAGATTATTTTTCGTCTAAACAATATGCTAATCTAGCACTTTCAACTTGCTACTTTACTATAGATGGAGAACGCATCGATTTCTATAAGGGAAACGACTTTCTAAATAAAATTTCCAAACGATTTGTTAGAGAACAACGTGTTGACCCTCACCAAGCCAAAGAGTGGAAAGAAAAAATCTATGAGGATTATATTGGAAAATGGTTAAAACGCAATTCTGAGATTACTGAAACTCTGGAGTTTTTTACTGAAACTGAAAGTGAGGTTTTAGGTATTATTTATTGATAGTCTAATTTATTTTCAATTACATCCATTTGCACCATTTCCATTTAATCTGTACCTTTGTCTAGAATTAATCTTAATAAGAGATGGCAATTACGCGTGAGCAGATTCTAGAAGTGTTAGGTTCTATTATTGAACCAGACTTAAAAAAAGATATCGTTACACTAAATTTAGTTGAAGATATTCAAATCGAAGGAAACAAAATTAAACTTTTAGTTAATATATTTAATACAGCATTGCATGCTAAAAAGCGTATGCAAGAAGCTTTAATATTCAATTTGAAAAGAGTATTGGGTGATGATGTTGAAGTTGAGGCGAACATAAAAGCGATGCCTAAGGAATCAAAAGAAACTCATCGTAAAATATTGCCAGAAGTTAAAAATATTATCGCAATAGCATCAGGAAAAGGGGGTGTTGGAAAATCTACAGTAACAGCAAATCTAGCAGGAGGCTTAGCAAAAGCAGGCTATAAAGTAGGTGTTATTGATGCAGATATTTACGGACCTTCCATGCCAACCATGTTTGATGTGGTAAAAGAACGTCCATCAATGATTGATGTGGATGGTAAGTCTATGATAAATCCGGTTATGGCTTACGGTTTAAAATTGTTATCAATTGGATTTTTTACTGAAATGGACGACGCAGTGATTTGGAGAGGACCTATGGCTGCAAAAGCAATGTCACAAATGTTTACAGATGCTTATTGGGGAGAGTTAGATTACTTATTAATCGATTTGCCTCCAGGAACAGGTGATATTCATTTATCTTTAGTTGGATTAGTTCCTTTGGATGGTGCGGTTATTGTCAGTACTCCACAAGAAGTTGCGTTAGCTGATGCCCGAAGAGGCGTAAATATGTTCCAATTAGAGACGATTAATGTTCCAATTGCAGGAATTGTCGAAAATATGGCTTGGTTTACTCCAGCTGAACTTCCTGAAAATAAGTATTTCTTGTTTGGAAAAGATGGAGCTAAAAATTTAGCAGAGAACATGAAAGTACCTTTTCTAGGTCACATACCATTGGTTCAAAGTGTTAGAGAAGCAGGAGACGTTGGTATCCCTGCAGTATTCCAAGAAAATACAATTTCAGCTCAAGCTTTTGAAGAATTAACAAATACTTTCGTTGACCAGGTAGAAACAATGAAAAAAATGAAACAAGCAGTCTTAAATAATTAAGAATATGTCAACAGAAAAATCAATGATTGAAGAAAAAGTAAAAGGTGTTTTACTTGAATTAAGACCATTTTTAGAAGCAGATGGAGGAGATATCGAGTTTGTTGAAATTACTGAAGATGGAATTCTTAAAGTAAAATTACTGGGTGCTTGTAGTGATTGTTCTATGAGTTCAATGACATTAAAATCTGGAGTTGAAGAAGCTGTTAAAAAAATTGTACCAGAAATCCATTCTGTAGTAGCAGTAGATGTTCACACAGTGGTATAAACAAATTTCCGTAGTTATATATTCAAATACTTTTCTTCCTTAGCGAATTAATTATTGTAATTCTGTTTAATTATTTTTAAATTTGTTTAAACATTATTCATTTTGTTTAAACAAAAAATAAATATCGTATGGTTAAAAAGAGATTTAAGGTTATTTGATCACGAACCTTTTCTTTTGGCCGAAAAAAGTGAATTTCCTTTCCTTATAATCTATTGTTTTGAACCTTCTTTAATTGCTTATCATGATTCTGATATTCGACATTGGCGTTTTGTATTTCAATCCTTGACAGAGATTCAGTCGGAATTAAATCAAAAAGGTAAACAACTTTATGTTTTTCAACAAGAAGCCAAAGATTTATTTAAGGCTTTGAATAATCAATTCGATATACAAACAGTATACTCTCACATAGAAGTTGGAAACTTGTTGACATTTGAACGAGACAAAACATTACAATTTTTCTTTAATGCAAATGAAATTTCCTGGAAAGAATCTCATTTAAATGGCGTTATTCGTCGTTTGAAAAGTAGAACAGATTGGGAAAAACGTTGGAAGAAAACAATGTTGTCACCAATTCAACCTTTGAACGTTGAAAGTTGGGAAACCGTAATTTTAGCAACCAATTTTTACAATTCAATTAAAGGACCGGAATTAGAGATAGAAATTAGAAAAAACAATAAAAATTTTCAACCTGGTGGGGAAAAGTCAGGGAAAAAATACCTTCAGAGTTTTTTATCAGAACGCTATGTTAATTACAGTCGACATATTTCAAAACCATTACTAAGTAGGACAGGATGTGGTCGTATATCACCATATTTAGCATATGGAAACTTAAGTATGCGCTATGTGTATCAAGAAACATTAGCACATTATAAAACAAGTAAAAACAAACGAGCATTAGGTAATTTCATTTCACGTCTTCATTGGCATTGCCATTTTATTCAAAAGTTTGAAGACGAATGTAGAATGGAATTTGAACCAGTTAATCGTGCTTACAATGGATTGCATAAAACTAAAAATGAAACATACATTAATGCTTGGCAAGAAGGAAAGACAGGAGTACCGATAGTTGATGCTTGTATGCGTTGCGTTCGAGAAACAGGATATATAAACTTTAGAATGCGTGCAATGGTCGTTTCTTTTTTTGTGTTTAATTTATGGCAAGATTGGAAAGAGTTACATTATTTAGCCCGACAATTTCTAGATTATGAACCAGGAATTCATTACCCTCAAATTCAAATGCAAGCAGGGATGACTGGTGTCAATACGATTCGAATTTACAGCCCAATTAAAAATTCTGAAAAACACGATCCAGATGGATTATTTATTAAGAAATGGTGTCCTGAATTAGCTCAAATTCCTGCACATTTAATTCACGAACCATGGAAACTAAATGTAATGGAGCAAGTTTTATATGAATGTGAAATAGGAAAAGATTATCCTGAACCTGTCGTTGATATCGAATCAACACGTAAATATGCGAGTGATATTGTTTGGGGAATACGTAAAGATAAATTAGCAAAAGTTGAGGGTAAAAGAATATTAAAGAAACACGTTAATCAGAATAAATGAATTAGTAGAACAACAAATAGTCAGTTATGAAAACACTTCGATTAATATTAGGGGATCAGTTGAATAGTAATCATTCTTGGTTCAAAGAGGTCAATCAAAATGTTACTTATGTTTTAATGGAAGTGAAATCTGAAACATCATATGTCCAACATCATATTCAAAAAGTGGTTGCATTTTTTACTTCGATGCGCAATTTTGCAAATGAATTAAAGGTTAAAGGTCATCAAGTATTATACATTCAGTTAGATAATCAAGATAACAAACACAAGATATCTGAAAATATTATTTGGATAGTAAAAAAGTTTGAGTTTGATAATTTTGAATATCAATTACCCGATGAATATAGATTAGATAAAGAATTAAAAGTGCTCTCAGAAACTCTGGCTATTCCCACTAGTGTTTTAGATACAGAGCATTTTTTCACGACTCGTTCAGAATTTCAAGAATTTTTCAAAGGCAAGAAGAAATTTTTGATGGAATCGTTTTACCGATACATGCGAAAAAAACATTCTATTCTAATGGAAGGTAATCAGCCTATTGGAGAGAAATGGAATTTTGACCATGACAATCGAAAAAAAATTCCTGCTAATCATACTATTATACAACCTTTTCTGTTTAAAAACGATGTTTCTGAAATAGTTGATTTGCTCAAAAACGAGGATATTAAAACTATAGGAACTATTGAATCAAATAACTTCTTGTGGCCAGTTTCCAGGAAAGAAAGTATTGAGTTACTAGATTTTTTTGTGGATTATTGTTTATCTTTTTTCGGCACATTTCAAGACGCAATGACTCCTAATTCTTGGTCTTTATATCATTCGCGAATATCTTTTGCAATGAATGTCAAAATGATTTCTCCAAAAGAGGTTATAGACAAAGTCATAGAACGATTTCAATTAGATAAAAATATCTCAATCAATCAAGTTGAGGGATTTGTTCGTCAAATTTTAGGTTGGCGTGAATACATGCGCGGAATTTATTGGTCCCAAATGCCTGATTATAAAGGTTTAAATTACTTTAATCACGAACGAAAGCTACCAAGCTGGTTTTGGGATGGTCAAACTAAAATGAAATGTTTGAGTCATGCTATTAATCAATCATTAGATTTTGCTTATGCACACCACATTCAAAGATTAATGATTACTGGAAATTTTGCTTTACTAGCAGGGATTCATCCTGACGAAGTTGACGATTGGTATTTAGGAATTTACATCGATGCAATAGAGTGGGTTGAAATTACTAATACAAGAGGAATGAGTCAGTTTGCTGATGGTGGTATTGTGGGGTCAAAGCCTTATGTGAGTTCTGCTGCTTATATCAACAAGATGAGTCATTATTGCAAAGGTTGTCATTATGATGCTAAAAAGAAAATAGGCGAAGAATCTTGTCCTTTCAATAGTTTATATTGGAATTTTTATGCTGTCAATGAAGAAAAATTGAGGGGTAACCCTCGTATTGGTATGATGTATGTCACTTGGGATAAAATGGATCCAACGTTAAAACAAAATCTATTAAATCAAGCGACTGAATATTTAGAATGTTTGAATGATTTGTAAATCTAACTTTAAGGAACACCCTGAATCAGGTTTAAAGTATTGTTGAATTAAATTTATAAGTTATGAAACGAGCATTAGTATGGTTTAAAACAAATTTAAGAATTGATGACAATCGACCACTAATTGAAGCGATTGCTCAAAATGATGAAGTAATTCCGGTATATATATTTGATAAAAAGCTATTTGAACAAACAGCTTATCAAACTAAGAAAATGGGATTGTTTCGTTTAAAATT